>DALYIB010000086.1:0-10219 GCA_031970595.1 Pseudobdellovibrio sp. | reverse complement strand
GACAAACTTATACAATAGTATCGCATCACGAAAAACTGGAGAAAATCATGGCAGATATCGACGTTATGGCGCTGAATCAAACAGTCAAAGAGCAAAATATTTTTATTGGTCAGATGATGGCTGAAATGAACAAAGTCGTTGTGGGTCAAAAGGAAATGATCGAAGGGATCACGATGGGTTTGCTGACGGGTGGTCATATCCTGTTGGAAGGTGTTCCCGGACTTGCGAAAACTTTGACGATTTCTACTTTGGCGAAAACGATTTCGTTACAGTTTCAACGTATTCAGTTTACTCCGGATTTATTACCGACGGACTTAATCGGAACGATGATTTTCAATCCCAAAACAGGTGATTTTTCGGCGAAAAAAGGACCTATTTTTTCTAACATCGTGTTGGCCGACGAAATCAATCGTGCTCCGGCGAAAGTTCAATCAGCTTTACTGGAAGCGATGGCGGAAAAGCAAGTAACTATTGGTGATCAATCGTACAAATTAGATCATCCCTTTTTAGTATTAGCGACACAAAATCCCCTGGAACAAGAAGGAACATATCCTTTGCCAGAAGCGCAAATGGATCGTTTCATGTTTAAAATCAACGTCACTTATCCGACAAAGGCCGACGAACTTGAAATCGTGACTCGGATGGGTGTTAATCAAAAGACCGAATTGCAATCCGTGATTTCAAAAGAACAACTTTTGAAAGTCGTGCAAACCGTGGATCAAATTTATGTCGATCAAAAAGTGAAAAATTACATTGTCGATTTAATCATGGCGACACGCGAACCGAAACAATACGGATTAGCCCGTTTAGAAAAAATTATTAACGTGGGTGGCTCACCACGTGCCAGCATCAGTTTAGTTCGTGCGGCCAAAGCCCATGCATTTTTACGTTCACGTGGATTTGTGACAGTCGAAGACATCAAAGCGGTTGTTTACAAAGTATTACGTCATCGTTTGATTTTATCCTACGAAGCCGAAGCTGAAAATATGACATCGGATGATGTCATCAAAGAAGTGTTATCCGTCGTCGAGGTCGCGCAGTAATTTTTATGTCTTTACCGGCAGAAATTCTGAAAAAGGTTAAACGCATCGAGATCGACACAAGGAAACTTGTGAATAATATTTTTTCGGGCGAATACCATACTAAGTTTAAAGGTCAGGGGATGACCTTTTCAGATTTTCGGGAATATGTTCCTGGCGACGATGTGCGCGCGATTTCGTGGACTTTGATGGCTCGTGCAGGTAAACCCTACATCAAGACTTTCGAAGAAGAACGCGAACTCACAATGATGCTGGCGATAGATGTCAGTGGTTCACAACATTTTGGATCGAATAATCAATTCAAAGGCGAAGCGGTCACCTATGTGGCGGCCACATTGGCTTTTAGTGCGATTCGAAACAATGACCATGTGGGATTGTTGTTATTTTCTGATGATGTGGAATTATATGTGCCTCCTAAAAAAGGTCGCGCGCATGTTTATCGAATTTTACGTGAAATTTTATATTTTAAACCCAAAAGTCAAAAAACCAATATTGGCCATGCTTTGCAGTTTTTAAGTGGCGTTTTAAAAAAACGCGCTACTATTTTTTTACTGAGCGATTTTCAAGATAAAAATTACGAAACAACTTTGTCTTTTCTGGAAAGAAAACACGAAGTCATCGCAGGCCTTGTTCGCGATTCGGCCGAATTTGCCTTTCCCGATGTAGGATTGATTGATTTACAAGATGCAGAAACCGGCGAAACTGTTTTGGTGGATACCTCGAATCCTCAGTTTCGTATTGAAATGGAAAAAAGTTTCCAGTCTGCCAGTGATCAATTTGCCAAGAATTTGAAAAAATCCGGTGTCGATTCATTCAGCTTTGAAACGGATGACCAATACCATAAGGCCTTGCTGGCATTTTTCAAAAGGCGTCAACGAAAATGATGACAGAAGTAAGGTGTTCGACCCACATTCCAGATGTCCCAGATTTACCACAGCAAGAACTGTCGGTGGGTCGTCATTTTTATCTGAATTGTGAAGGAACGTGGGATCGTTCGTTTGATTTTTCGAAAGCTCAATTGGCACAAGTGGATCATGCGGCTCCCATTTTGCGATTATTTAAGGCCGAGGCTCGCGATATTCAAAGTTTCGAAGTGGATTTAACGTTGTATCAAGCGGGCCAAGTTCAAATCAAAGATTTAGTTTTAACAGACGGTATTCGTCAACTGAGTCTGGGACCGCAATCCTTTCAAGTTGTTTCCAAAATACAAAAACAAACAGAGCCATCTGCCGACGCCGGTCAGGCGCAAACTCAAGTTCCAGGGCAACCTCAGCCATTTGGCTATAAATATTTTGATTTGCAGTGGCCAGTTGTATACACAGTTTTGATCGCGGCAGCGGTCGTGTTGGTTGTTTTATTATCCACTTTGTGGATCTATCGAAAAAATAAAATGCGCCAATTGATTAAACGCCTGAAGGATTATGATTCGGCACTGGATGCGGATACACAGTTTTATCGGGAAGTTCGTCGATTGGAAAAAAACAACTTTCCAGTTCAAGAATTAAAAAATGTTTGTTTGGTGTATATTATACGAGCCTATCAAATTCCAATTTACGGTTTGAATCATAAACAAGCGATTCGTTTTTTTAAAAGACAACATCCTCAGCACAAAGATTTGCGTCGCCAGTTGTATCAAATGCTGACGGATCTAGATATCATTGTCGTCAAAAATCAGCCAGCTCAGACGCAACAATTTGTACAAAATTTTTATCGATTCGTAGATAAAACCCAAGAAATCAAAGAACGAGGTGGGTTTTTATGATGGATCTATTTTTCGATTTGCCAGTTGGAAAATTTTCATGGGCTCAACCCTGGGCTTTTGCATTGATCATTCCTTTGGTCATCGTTTTTTATATTTATTTAAAAAATCAAAAAAACAAATCTACTTTTACAATCAGCTATGCAGCCCCCTTTAAGGCCTTTTCAAAATTAGGTCGCACGCAATGGGTACGAGCCAATGAGATTTTATTATTTCTGAGTTTTGTTTTTATGATACTCGCACTGGCGCGGCCGCAATCGTCTGATTCGAAGGTCAAGCGAACACTGGATGGTTTAGATATCGTCATTGTTTTAGACGTTTCAGACAGTATGTTGATCGAGGATATGAATCCGTTGAATCGTTTAGAAGCCGCCAAGCAAACGATTTCGGAATTTATTCAGCAAAGGGTTTCTGATCGGATCGGTGTTGTGATTTTTGCGGGCGAGGCATTTACCTTAGTGCCACCCACATTGGATTATCAATTGATCCAAGAACGCGTAGGCCAAATTCAAACAGCACAACAGGCGCGAATCAAAGACGGAACAGCGATCGGCGTGGCCATTGCTGCAGGGGCCGCCAGATTAAAAGATTCCCAAGCAAAATCACGTGTGATGATCTTTTTAACTGACGGCGAAAACAATTCTGGATTGATCGATCCCGAAACAGGATTAGAAATTGCCAAAGGTTATGGAATCAAAGTCTATTCGATCGGATTAGGTAAAAACGGACCGACCAAGTTGCCAATTTATACAATCGATGCTTTTGGTAACAAAGTAAAAAGATATCAACCTTTTGAAAGCACGGTGAATGACGAGCTTTTAACACAGATGGCACAGCAAACAGGCGGGCGTTACTTTCGAGCAACGCAGGAAAATTCCTTAAAAGGAGTATTCGATGAAATCAATCAATTGGAAACAACGAAAATCGACGAAACAAAATACACTAAATATCACGAACACTTTATCGTATTTTTAATCTGGGGCTTTTTACTTTTTATTATAAATCGCATTTTCAATTATACTTATTTACGCCGAGGGCCTGCATGAATTCAATTAAATGGGGACACGCAGAGCTTTTTCAGTTGAGTATTTTGATCCTAGTAGTAGTAGGGCTTTATTTTTATTATGAATTTAAAAATAAAAACAAGCTCAGTCGTCAGTTCGGAGATCGTGTTGTTCGTTGGTTATCTCAATCTGTTTCTTTAACTCAGCGCCGTTTACAGCTGGCTTTGCAAGCCATAGGTTTATTTTTAATTGTCATAGCCATGGCGCGTCCGCAACTGGGGCAATCCGAACAAGAAATTAAAAGTGAAGGCGTCGAATTAGTTATTTTGGCGGATGTCTCTGACAGTATGTTGTCCGAAGACATTAAGCCGTCGCGTTTACAGCAAATGAAAATCGAATTATCGAAGTTGATCGATTTAATGCCAGGGAATAAGACAGGCTTGATTGCATTTGCGGCCAGCAGTGCTTTGATGTCACCACTGACTTCGGATCCAGGTGCATTGAAAATGTATATTGATTCGCTGGATACGCAATCGGTTAGTTCACAAGGGACCAATTTTGAAGTCGCTCTGGATCACGTCAAAGAAGCTTTTGATAAAGGCGGGGTGACTCAGGATCCGACCCTGAAAACGACTCGCGTTGTGATTATTGCTTCGGATGGGGAAGACCAGGAAAAAGGAGCCCTAGAAAAAGTTCAACAGATGGTAAAAGAAGGTTATCATTTTATTACGATTGCCTATGGAACTGAACAGGGTGGGACGATTCCATCGCGGGATCGATATGGAAATTTAGTGGGCCCTAAAAAAGATTCTTCGGGGCAAACGATCATTACAAAAGTAAAAGGTGATTTTTTAAAATCCATTGCCGACGCGGGACAAGGACATTTTTATTTTTCAAACTATCAAGGGACGCATCTGAGACAAATTATGAACGACGTGGATCAATATGAAAAAGCAGAATTCGCTTCATCAATGACCACTCAGTATGATGAAAAATTTTATATTCCGCTTTTGATCGGATTTATTTTATTGTTGCTCAGTTTGTTGATCACAGACCGCCGAAAAACGGCGACCGTTTGGAAAGGTCAGTATGAAACTTAGATCTTTGAGTTTTTTATTTACTTTTTTAATAGTTCTTTCTGCTCAGGCGCAAAGCCAAGGTTTTTTAGATATGCGCAGTTATTTTTTATCTAAGAAAGCTAGTAAAAACATTCAAGAAAAGCAAAAAGAACAAGCTTACCAGAACAATTTAAAAGCGCTTGAGTATGAACCTGAATTGGCTATTTTACAGTCTAATTTAGGTGTGACTTTTGATTTAAACGAGAAAAAAGACGAAGCAGAAAAAGTTTTTCGCCATGCTTTAGAGCAAGCAAAAACCGATGAAGAAAAATATTCTATTTTATTTAATTTAGGATATTTGTTGGGTTCACAGAAAAAAGTAGAAGCGGCTTTAGAAGCTTATCAACAGGCATTAGACATCAAACCCAGCTCGTTGGAAGTGAAACACAATATTGAATTATTGATTCAACAACAACAAAAAGATCAACAGCAAAAAGATAAAGACAATAATCAAGGGCAAGGCGGCGATTCTTCGGATCAGCAGAAACCTTCCGATGATAAAAATAAAGACCAGAAAAAAGACCCGCAGGATTCTGAATCCGACAAAGACAAAGATAAAGATAAAAATAAAAAAGAACAAGAAAAGCCAAATGATCAGGATCGCAAGCAGACACAAAAGTATAAGCCACGACCTTTTCAGGGTGAACAGTTATCTGAAGGTGATGTTAAAAAAATTTTAGGCGAGTTGTCACGTCAGGATCAAAAGATTCGTTCGCAGTTTAACAAAAAAGAACAACGTAAAGAGGACGCAAATGCAAAAGATTGGTAATTGTCTTTTGGTTTTTATAATTTTTTTTGCACAGTACATCATCGCAGCACCCAGTGTTGCAATTGAAATTAATCCACAGCAATTCGGTCTGGGTGATCAAATTCAAATATCCTTGGTGATTCAATCAGATTCAGATTTAGAAGTCGAAGAACCGCAGTTTCCAGCGACCGAGGGTTTGCAGATGGTTCAAGCCATTAACAGCGGGCAATCCAGTTCGACACGAATGAATTTTATCAATGGTAAATCAGAATTCAGCAAAACTGTTTCACAGCAGTATGATTTTATCATGCAAGTGACAAAAGCGGGTCTCATCACAATTCCGTCCTTTCAGCTGAAAGTGAATGGTCAAACATTGCAAACAGCTCCGCAAAAAATGAACGCTCTGAAGACAGCGCAAAATTCGGCGGGTGCCAGACAGCGTCCTCAAGGGCGCGGTGGATTTCCAGATCCCTTCGCAGACGAAGAGGATGATGTCTTTAGTAAATTGATGAAGCAGCGTCAGCGCATGATGGAAGAAATGCAAAAGCAATTGGGTCGCGGTGGTCAGGCTTTACCACCGGGGTTTGGTCAAAATGGTTTTTCCGCAGATCCGATTCCATCCCGTAAGCTGGATGTGAACACCAAAGAAGCTTTTATTATTTATTTAGATGTCGATAAAAAAGAAGTTTATGAAGGTGAACAGATTACGGCGAATTGGTACATCTATACGCGCGGAAATTTGGAAACCGTGGATCGTGCCAAATTTCCTGATTTAAAAGGTTTTTGGAAAGAAATCATCGAAGAAATTCCGGGATTACAATTCACCGAAGAAGACGTCAATGGCGTCCGCTTTCGCAAAGCGATGTTGGCCAGTCATGCGTTGTTCCCGATTAAGCCCGGAACGGCTGTGATCGATGAATTTAAAATCAAAGGAAAAGTACGACTGCCAACACAGTTTGGTTGGGGGCAGTTAGCTGAATATACGAAATCATCCAAAAGAACACCGATCACTGTTTTACCACTTCCCACAGAAGGTAAACCGCTCAGTTTTTCGGGCGCTGTGGGTCAGTTCCAAATTCAAACTCAAATCGAGGGTTTGCAATTTCCAACGAATCAACCCTTCAGTATTAAAATCCGTTTTGAAGGTTCAGGCAATGCCAAGCTGATTGAGTTACCGCCGATTCAGTGGCCAGAGGGTTTAGAAGTTTACGATACCAAAAGTGAATCAAAATTTTTCAAGGACGGTCAAAGTTACAAAGAATTCGAAGTTTTATTGGTTCCTAAAAAAGTGGGCGAAGTGAAATTGCCAGCGATTCATTTTTCTTATTTTGATCCACAATCAAAACAGTATGTGACGAAATCGACCGAAGAAATGAATTTGAAAATTATCCAAGGATCCGCGACACCGCAGAATGTATTAGCTACTGCCAGCGGCGACAAAAATGGCGCGATGCCAGCTGTTGTTGAAAATTTAACGATCATGAATTGGCCATCGGCGTTTTCGTGGCAAGCGGTTCGTATTCCACTGATTGTTGGACTGATTTTATTCGGTTTATTAGCACAGTTGATTCAATTTATTTTGCAATACAGAACAATTGACCAAAAGCCGCAGTTGAAAAAACGAGTCGATAACAAAATTCAACAAATCAAAGATAGTCTGAAAAAACAAGAACTGCGTAAAGTCGGTGCCGAGTCTGTGAATTTGATATATTTAATTTTATCAGAAATGAGCCAGAATAAATCATCGGCCCATGAGTGGTCTGAGTTAATTCATCATGTTTCTCAGAATTATCGCGATAAATATGAAAAAGACATGCATCAGTTGTTTGATTATTTTCAAACGGTGGGTTTTGCTCCGAATGAGTTTCAACAAAAGCTGATTCAGCAAAAATCACTAGAGCAATCCGTCAGTGAATTGAGTGATCTGACAGCAAAAATCGTGGCCGAACTTCCGAATCAGTAATTATTGTTACAAACAGGGCTTTGGTCTGGTTGATCCCGGACCTGGCCTACAGTAGACTGAGGCCTATGATTAAATCAAAGCTATTCATTTTTCTAGTTGGAATCATGTTCGTGGTTTCGTGTGCCCATAAAACTGAAACTGCAGAAACGACAACCCAGTACGATGAAAAAGGTGATCTGCAAAATTTCCGCGTCAACGAACCCGCTAAAGAAGTTGTTTCCCAGGAACTGGAAACAATTCCTATCGAGATTAATGAAAACGTTGAAAAATGGATTAAATACTTTCAAGGCCGTGGCCGTCCCCACATGGAAAGATACTTAGCTCGCTCGACACGTTACGAAGCTTTGATGAAAAAAGTTTTGCGTGATAATAAATTACCCGAAGATCTATTTTACATCGCTTTGATTGAATCTGGATTCAGCTCGAAAGCGCGTTCACATGCCTCGGCTGTGGGTTATTGGCAATTTATTCGCGGAACAGGAAAGCGTTATAAATTACAAATTGATCGTATGATGGACGAGCGTCGGGATCCTGTTTTAGCTACACAGGCAGCGGCTGAGTATTTCAAAGATTTATATGGAATTTTTGATTCATGGTATTTATCGATGGCTGCATATAATGTCGGAGAAGGCCGTGTTCTGCGAGTCGTTAAGAAATACAAAACAAAAGACTTTTGGGAATTGATCAGAAATCGCAGAGCTTTGCCACGTGAAACGATGGATTATGTTCCTAAATATATCGCAGCTAAATTGATTGCAAAAAATCCGGATAAATATGGATTTGATGGCATTGATTACATGACTCCGATTGAATTTGATCAAATGACTTTTGATAAGCCCGTAAATTTACGTTTGATGGCCGAAAGTTTGAATTTTAACTACGAAGATTTCAAAGATTTAAATCCGAAATTCAAAGGTGAAATTGCGCCGGCGATTGATAATCAGTTACAGCTCAGAATTCCACCAGGCACATTCGATGCGGCTTTAGTGGCTGCCAATAACAGCGTGGCCTCGATGGTTGATTTTGTTCCGGATCAAAATGAATTTGAAATGCACAAAGTTAAAAAGGGCGAGACTTTGTCCACGATCGCTCGAAAGTACCGCACAAATATTGCTTATTTGCGCGAAATCAATGATTTACCACGCAAGAAAACACTTCGTGTGGGTCAGAGATTATACGTCCCTGATAGAACTCCGTTGAATATCAAGCGCCCGGAAGTCGCAGCAGGTCGTTTTTATATTGTTCAGCCAGGTGATTCCTTGGCTTCGATTGCCCAAAGATATAAAGTTTCTGTTGCTGATTTGAAAAAAGTGAATAATTTAAGCCGTAAATCAAAAATTAAAACGGGAACTCGTTTGTCGTTACCGGATAATGCGATTAACGAAGAAGATAAAAAAGAAAGCAAATCGTCAGGTTATTTAAATAAAGCGAAGGCGAAAAAGGCTGTGGCGGTTAAAAAATCTGCGAATAAAAGAAGCGTAGCCACAAATAAAGAAACCCCAACCAATCGTCAATGATAAGCTGAGGTTAAGGGGAATGAAACCAATCCATGAATAAAATGTATGTGTTTTTTCCTTCCATTGCAGTCTTCACCGCAGGTCTGATACCTTTGGCAACTGGCTAGCACTCGGTCATCCCGAAAGCCCCTCTAGTTTTGCGTCCTTTCATTTCTGAAAGTTTGCCTTGAGACAAAAGAAGGATACGGCTTACTACCGTATTCTTAATCAACCGCTAGTGACCTCCTATAAAGTATTAGGGTTTAAATTCACAAGAACGGTAAGATATTTTATAACCGCAACATCACTTTGGTGATTTGTCGTTATGATCGAAAACTCTTCTCATCAAACGTCCCCCCTTAATCTTGACAACTGAACTTAACTGACTCCGTTAAGCTTACGTCTTAATCATTCCGTGAATTCAGAATACTTCAGGCTGCGATTGAATTTCCAATTTTTTTCAATTATTCTCAAAAAAATATAAATTTCGTTTAAATCTGAAACGTTCAAAGGATTTTATGGTCTCTTTTAATGCGGTTACCAAACAACAAGGCTCAAAAATTTTGTATTCAAATGGTTCATTTCAGCTGAATCCCGGAGAAAAAGTCGGCCTCGTGGGGCCGAATGGCGCGGGTAAAACCACTGTTTTCAGATTAATTATGGGTGAAGAGTCCGTCGATGCCGGCTCAATCAGTCGTCCTGACAAAATACGTGTGGGTTACTTTTCACAGAACATCGAAGAAATGAAAGGTCGCACTGTTTTACAAGAAGTTTTATCTGCAGGAAATTTAGATTCGATCACAGAGCAAATTAAAATTTTAGAAGAGAAATTACAAGATCCGAATTTAACCGAAGATGATATGATGTCGACGGTTGAAAAATACGGAGAGCTACAATCCGAATTTGAAAGTATCGGTGGTTATGATTTGGAATCCAGAGCCAAAGAAATTTTAGGCGGTTTGGGTTTTTCCAACGAAGACATGCTGGTTGATGTAGGACAGTATTCGGGCGGTTGGAAAATGCGCGTGTCCTTAGCGAAAATTTTGTTACTGGTGCCAGATGTTTTATTGATGGACGAGCCAACGAATCAC
>DALYIB010000085.1:0-10401 GCA_031970595.1 Pseudobdellovibrio sp. | reverse complement strand
GAACTGGTGGATTTTCTGCATTATTTGAAAAAGAGAAAATTTTTGATTCCATCATTCCGGATCTTGTTTTAAAAGGGAACCTTATTGCTTTATCTCTACAGGAGAACAAAAAATGAAAATCGACATGCTTTATTCTAAAATTCATCGCGCGACAGTCACGGGTGCCGATCTTAATTACGAAGGCTCTGTTTCAATCGATACGGCTTTACTTAAAAAAGCAAAAATGTTTTTAAATCAACGAGTCGATATCGTGAACTGTAATAACGGCGCACGCTTTTCGACATATATTATTGCCGGCAAAAAAGGTGAAGTCTGTTTAAATGGGGCTGCCGCAAGATTAGTTCATAAGGGTGATAAAGTGATTATTATTGCTTATGGGTCTGTTGATTTAGCGGATGCTGAAAAACATCAACCGACCGTAGTTTTTGTAGATGATAAAAATAAATTCAAAGAAATCCGCAAGGAAAAGCGCGCTACAAAAAGCGTATAAAAAAAAGGGAGCGAGAAGCTCCCTTTTTTGTTTTGAATGAAAATGGCAATTACCAAAAATTTCCATCCAGTTCTTTGTCGTTAAAATAAACTTTTACTTCGGTGCAATTAAACTCGGTTCTCAGTTTATTTCCACCTGTATCTGTTAATAAAAAACGACCTGTCTTGTACCATTTGGCACAGCCTGAATCGAAGGTCACATTTTCTGTTTTCCAAGTCATGGTCGCTTGACCATTTTTCAAACGATGAACACCATTTGAATCCTCGTCCACAAATTGACCATCAAACATAAATGCTCCTGTCGCTTCCATAGATCCCGAAGACCAATTGGCTCCAACAGCAGTCGAATTATGCGTATACTTCACATCAAACTGATGTGAAAAGTCATAATCCACACTGACTTTTCCAAGTGAAGCAATATCATAATCGGCATAATAAGATCCGTGGTAATCTGATTTGTATTCTGAAGTCGTATCCGTTCCAGAACCTTCCCAATAACCCGAATAACTTCCTCCTGATGTTAAATCCGAAGAAATTTCTGTCGAAGTCCAAGTTGGAATATCAAATTCAAAACGATATCCACCCTTAAGACCCGGAACTGAATCATTGTTATCAATCGACTTGAAAGTGCCTAGGTGATTGTATGTATACCCGGATCCCACATAAGACGAACAATTGAATGTGTATTGTTTTAACAAAGCAATACCATCCCCATCCGCATCAACCGGTGACGCCGGTGTCGATGATTCGCATGACAATCGTGGACTGGCTTTCATTTCAAGGGAACTGACCGTTACGCCGCCACTGTTTAAATCCGATGGCAATGTTGCCGTTTTGTTTCCTTTAGGTAATTGACCGACCAATGTTGCAAATGTCGTCATAATTTGCGGCGCTGAATCCGCTGTTAAAGCGCCTCCGCCACCGATACAGCTAACAGTTGAAAGACTGCCAGCTATTACAAAAAGTATTGCGATATGCTTTTTCATATTCAGCAACCTTTATAATTAAAATTGGTATGTGACAGATGCTTGAGTCAAAAACGCATTACCGTTAATAGCCCCATTTGTTGATGACGCTAATGAACCGTCTAATGTTAATTGGTTGTATTTAAATCCCAAACCACCTGCAAAAGTTGTATCCGCAGCTACGCTGGCAGCATTTTTGTTTGTTGCAGTTTCATCTTTGGTTTCACCCAAGATAAAATTTTGTTTGACTGAACCACGAAATACCGCCCATGAAGTCACATTGTATTCTAAACCCAAGAAAACAGGTAAGGCTGTTGTCGTGATTTTAGGACCATCGACATCGCGATTTCCATAAGTTAATTTAGCACCGTAATAAATATCGGCGTCTTTGTTTTTCAAACCGTGATTCAACCAACCTAATTCAATTCCCATGTCTTTGATTGTTGTGCTTGTAGTCGCTGTATCACTTTTAAATTGTCCGTAATTCAAAGTTCCAAAATATCTGTTTTCATCAACAGTCATATCACCACCAACAACTAATTGGGGCGCTGTTGTCATTTTTTTATCAGTTGCCACTTCTTCAGCTTGTGAAACAACGGCTAAACTTCCGTAAACAGAAGCATTATCCAAAAGCATTCCAAATTTACCGACTAGTGTAGTTTCTTTTTTACCATTTTTTTTATCATTCGTTGTCGACAAAGAACCTGCGAAAGCCATTTTTCCAGTTCCATAAGTGATTTCGATTGGATTTCTTTGTTTAATAAAAGTAGTGCCATCACGTAAATCATTTGTATTGTCATGACCGACGTAGACACCTAAAACACCTGAATCTAATTTACGAGTAAAACCACCCTCTGAAGAAGGCGTACCTTGTGGTGTCCCCATTTCAAAAGTAATATAGGGCGATAATAAATTAATATGTGCCGGATTTGTAAAAATAGTTTGTGTATCAACTAAATGATCTGCTTCTTGCAAGGCCGATAAGCGAGCTTTCGAAGCAAATGCGCTAGTCCCAGTGATCAAGAGTGCTGTAATTAAAAATGTTTTCATGATGATTTCCCTCCATTGTTGAAGGAAAATCGTCTCAGCTTCTAAATATTACTGTCAATATATATTAGTTTATATCGAGGCCAATTGTGGAGCTGCTTTAATCAGCACACTCCATTTTTTCATATTCATTTTCAATTCGATTCGAGTCAGTTCCATCTCGGCCTTGATAATATCCACTCGTTCACGAGAAGCCGTTTTATATTCTGATTTCAATTGTTCAAAACGGATTTGTGATTGAATGATTCTTTCTTTTACAGGTAACAATTTTTCTTCATAAAATTTTGAATTATAAAACTTTTCTGTTTCTGTTTGTAAACGAGCTTTCAAAATTTCAGAAAATTGAACTGTTTTCAATTTTTTCGCCAAACCTAATACGTAAGCCAATTGAATAGACCACTTTGTTGGATCCCAGTGATACCATTTAATTCCATTTCTGTAGTCAAACTGAAACGTATGGTGAAAATTATGATAACCTTCTCCATGAGTCAAAATCGCTACGATAATGCTGTCTTTCGCTGTCAACTCTGTCGAATACGGTGTGTTCCCTAAAGTATGACTTAAAGAGTTTACTAAAAATGTTGATTGTTGTGTTAAGAAAATTCGAAGTCCGCCCGCGATCACTAATCCTAAAAAAGCATTTCCTAAAAAAGCTCCCACGATCATTGGGAAAACATACCCCACCCCAATCGACCAAATTCCATAATAATCATGTTGGTTTTTAACCCATTTGTTTTTTTCTAAATCAGGCGCATGAATCGGTAAACTGACCGTTTCGTGCTTCATCATCCAACCCATATGAGCATGCCAAAAACCTTTATTGATCGAATACGGATCTTTTTCAGTATCCTCGTAACGATGGTGAATGCGGTGATCACTGGCCCATTTTAAAGCAGAACCCTGAAAAGCGCCCGCACTGATAAATAATAAAATTTTCTCTAATAAAGGATGAGCTTCGAATGATTTATGTGACCACAAACGATGATAGCCCATCGTGATGCTCAGATTTGTTAAAATCGCAAAGACTAACCCAAACAAAGTAATCCATAAAACTTCTGATAAATGGTAGCTGTTTGAAAAAACTAAATACAGAACCAAAGCTAAAACAGAAATAATGGGATTTAAAATTAAAAATAAAGTAACCGACCAACAAATTTTTTTAAGACTTTTTGACATAGTTCAAGTGTAAATGATTCTGCCTTTTTAGCCAAATTAATATGTAAATTCGCTGCTGAATGTAACACCATAGACACGCATGTCATTATCTAGATTCTGTGAGGTATAATATAAGCCCACTGCAGACCGATTGGCTCTGGTTAACCACGAATAGCCTGCTGAATAATAGGCGGATTGACCAAAATATTTAATCTCGGATCCGATTTGATGAGCGATGCCACACAGAAACTGATTTTGTTTATCAAAATTTAAACGATATCCAAATGTCTGAGTCCAAGTAAATGAGTTGGTTAAGCTGCCGTCTTCTTCCATTTGTGTATCCGTTAAATATTCATGTGAACCCGCTTTGAATGAATGCCCGATCACAACAATTTGACCAGCCAGAGGTTCGCTATCCAATTTAAAATCGGATTCAATTTTGGAATAAGTATTTCCAGCTAAATTAAATACTGCACTGGTTGTTTTACCATCAGTATGACTGTAAACACGCGCTCCCCTAGATAAGTATCTGTAACCAAAAGTATAATCTCCGAACTGGTGATGGGCGCCCAATCCCAACATCAGGTCTGCTTTTCTGTTGGAACCACGAATGTCTGACTTTATAACTGTCTGAGGTGTTTCGTTGGAATAAAATCCAATCGTCTTTTGATCAGAAACTCGCAACACGAATTGAAAACCCATGGGAAAACCCTTAAATGCAAAACTGTACCCCACATAATACCCCTGAGTCCGAATGTCATAATCGAATGTTCCCCCATTGGACTGAGTTGTGACTTGCGTATCCAAGAAATACATCTGCGAAAGAAAAAACTCATGTACAAAAACGTCAAAAGCCTGCACAGATGACAAATAACTGGGTGACAACTGCGCGGAACTCCATTCGACTCCATCGACATTGGATTTAAAATTTGAAAATGTATTACCACCTAAACTCACAGAACTTGTGGGTTTTAAAATAAGTAAGCTGGGATTGTAATAGGAGGCAGCTGTGGGCTCGGTTAAAGCAACTCCACTATTTCCCATAAGGCCTTCATAAAAACCAATCGGGTTAAAGGCATAAGCCTGCGATGATAAAAAGAAAACAAAAAAACTAATTACGAAAAAATTCAATCGCTTCGATAGCGGCTTTGGGTTTGTACGCATGATAATCATCAGACCATTGAATTTGCGTCCAGCCAAGTGTTCTGAATTCTGGACTATTCACGTCACGATTTTCAACTAAATTAAAAAAATTATTCACATGAGATAATTCTTTTTGTTTCATCTCTAAAGACGGCAAATGCATTTGAACAAATTTAATTTGATTATTTTGTTTTACAAAATCTTTGACGCCATATTTCAGTAAACTGCTAAAATCCAAAGCCATAGACTGATCACAACCCTTGATCATCATCAGCTTTTCAGCTTTTTCAAAAAAATCTGAAACTTTGATTTCTTTTAGATTCAAACAAGCGAAAAACACAGTTTGGCGTGATTTAATACGATCAAATGATTGTACGGGCAAATAGGTTTTAGAAGGCAGAATCCAAATGCTGTTTTTATCCTTGATCGCCACTTGTAAATTCATGTTTTGCAAAGCGGCTTTTTCTAAATTTTTAAAAAAATCGGATTGAACACTGACTTTGTCGGGTATTTCAAAAATATAATCAAAATAGGCCTCGGCAAAGGAATCAGATACCCCGCTGGATTGCAATTCCAAAGTTAACTGTGCATAAAGCTGTTGATATTCGTTGATGTCCACAATATGTGACGCCAAAACAAAGTTTGAAAAATTGCGAATGGCTCGCATGCCTTGCTGTAATGGATTTGATTCTTTTAAAATCATTTCGATTGCTTTATCGGATGTAAAATCGCGATCACCTAGAAAATCAGATAAGCGCGATAAAATAATTTTTTGCTGGTGAAAAGATAATTTTTTGTAAGCAATTATAAATGATGATGACACCAATGGACGCACGCTTAATTCCGAAATTCTTTCTTGGGACATTGTCATCATTTCTGTATTGAACGTATGACATTTTTCATAGTCCTCAGATAACTTCCAGGCTGAATCGCAATAGGTTTCTGCGTTCTTTAAAACCTGTGGCCACAAAGCCGTTCCAATACGAGTTTGAATGCGGGTCAGTGGATCTTCAACATTCAGTTGGCCTTTAATTAAATAGTATAAAAAATCAGTCATCACTTCGTCTGACAAGGCTGTTGCTGGATTCTGCTGCTGTCTTTGTTGATAAATCCAGCTTTTAATCAAAGCTCTTTCCAAATGAGCCTCTGAACCTAACAGATTTTTCCCGATCTCGATTTGACGACGATTCACATTGAAATATAAAGGCCGATCACCGCGGACTATTAAATGGATCGGCTGTTTAAACGAAGTCATCGATGATAAAACAGCTTCCACCTTAAAAAGCCTTTGTTCAACGTCTGCTAATGTTTTTTCAATTTCGACTGAATAATCAGCCCTTCCGCCCGACTGACAAGAATACAAAAAAGTCGATTTCTTTTGACCGTCCATTTGCACGTCAACAGTGTCAAATCTTTCGACAACCTTGGAATCAATACATTGTGGCTTTTTCAGGATCAAAATCAGACCCAAAAAACACAAGTAAGTACAAGCAATTGAAAAAAAGTAAATTGGTTTTAACTTCACAACCAATAAATAAAGCAAGTCTGCGGCCAATTTTGTTTTAAATAAAATGAATGTATGGTACAAGCCAGCTATGAAATTAAATAGCTTAATATGGATCGGTATTTTTTCTTTTGTGTCTTCTGTGACCTTTTCGATGGATGTATTGACGCTGGGTACAGGTCACTATGTCAGTGTCGAAAGCAATATCGTTCAAAAAGACAAACCTGTATTTGTATTACTGCCTGGAATTTATCGCGCCTTAGATCAGCGGGATGCATTTATTCAAAAAGCGATCAAACAAAAAATCAATTTTATTTCTATTCACACCAGTTTACATCCCGATTCGATCAAAGAAATTCCACAAAATGAAAAACCCTATTTTTTAAATAAAAAAATCACTGCGAAAGATCTGGCCCATGAAGTGGAAGCCATCATTGCCTATTACGAAATTCAGCAGCCGATCCTGGTCAGTTTGTCCTACAGTTCTGTGATTTCATCGGAACTGGCACAAACTGGAAAATATCCTCTTGTAATCGAAACCGCTCCAATGATCCGAAGTGATGAAAGCAATCCTTCTGGCGGACAGCTGACTGATTTTTGGAAAAACTATCTAGCCATGATTCCGGCTTTTGGATCTTTTTGGCGTGATATGTATTTAAATCAAATTTACACGTATTATTGGACAAAAGAATTGGGTGATATTTTATATAAATATCCTGATTTTAAAACGGCTGATCAGCAATCGTTATTAATAAAATCTTTTACAGCATTGTCCATCGCTGCGGATGGTTTTGATTATTCAAAACAAACTTTTTCGCCTGATGTAAAGCGCATTTATATATTGGGTAAATCCGAAGATGAAAACAGATTCGAATTGCAAAAAAAATCAATCTTAAGATATCAGCAGGAAACGGGTCATGATAAAAACGTGATCATGTTGGATGCTGGGCACATTGTTCCAACAGATGCGCCCGATGCTTATGTCAAAACTTTAAAACAATTACTGTGAAATAGTTAAGTTTTCTTGAGCAAAGCGATTTAAATCACGCTGCACTAAAAACCACAAACCGGGTGCAAAGAAAAACCAAATAATAAACAAAACCCATTTGTCGATTTTTTCACTGCAAACCTTAGCGTACATTTCACAATATTTAAAATACGAATAAAAAATACCCAAAGGTACGACAAACAAAATTAGCCACAATGTCGGCGAAGCTTCTTCGTCTTTGGTTTTAAATTTTAATTCCTGGGCCGTTTGATAAAACCAATAAATCGCGTATAAACCAAAAGTCACAATCATTAATAACACTTGTACCATCATATTTCGTTGTTTAATTGCCTGCATTTAATTTTCCTTTTCTATTTTGAGTAAACCAACACGTCCTACTTTGGACGTCAGTGGATGATTCATTTGTGGATTCAGCCATTGATTTATTTCAATTAATTTTTGTAAATTCAAACCCGTTTTAACGCCCATATCTTGAAACATATAAACAACATCTTCGGTGGCCACATTTCCCGTTGCACCCTTGGCATAAGGACAACCACCCAAGCCACCAATGCTGGAATCAAAAGTCTTAATTCCCAATTCATAAGCGGCCAAGATATTCACCAAAGCCTGTCCGCGCGTATCGTGAAAGTGTCCCGCCAATTTTTTAACCGGAATCGCTTTTTTCAGTTTTTTAAATAATGATTTAACTTGTCCGACGTGGGCGACACCGATCGTATCACCAATCGAAATTTCATAGCATCCCATTTGGTGCAGTTTTTTAGCTAGCTCGACAACTTTTTTCTGGGGAACATCGCCTTCGAAAGGGCAACCAAAACAAACCGACAAATATCCACGAACTTTGATTTTATGTTTTTTCGCCAAAGCCATAACGGGCTTGAAACGTTCAAAACTTTCTTCGATCGAACAGTTAATATTTTTTTGCGAAAAAGTTTCTGAACTCGATGCAAAAATAGCAATTTCCTTAAGACCTAATTGAACGGCTTTTTGAAAACCGATCTCATTTGGTACTAAAACGCTGGGCTCTAGCTTGGCGTTTTTAATTTTTGTTTTATATTTTTTAACTAATTCTTCTGTGACGGCCATTTGCGGAACCCATTTCGGCGAAACAAAGGCTCCAATTTCAAAATGACGAACGCCTGCATTTAATAATTTTTGCAATAATTCAAAACGTTGATCCACAGAAAGCATCGTCGATTCATTTTGTAAACCATCACGCAACCCTACTTCGACCAAACGAACCTGTTTCATACTAAGCTTCAACCTTTTTCAATTGAATCAAAGAAGCGCCCACAGTCATCTGTTGTCCCAAAGTGACATGCACTTTTTCAACTGTCGTATTCAAGTCAGATTTTAAAGTATATTCCATTTTCATCGCTTCCATAACCAACAATGGCTGCCCTTGAACGACTGAGTCGCCTTCTTTAACAAAGACCTTCGTAATTTTTCCCGGCATTTGGGCTAAAATTAAGTCAGGGGTTGAAGATTGTGATTTCTTGCGACGCTGACCTTCCGCAGACAAATCGGCTAAATCATATGACCATATTTCGGCTCCGTCTTTGAACCAAACTTTTTGATCGACACGTTCGATTTTCATTAAACACCTCTCCAAAAACTCATCCACGGCGAATTCACAGTTGTACCCGTATTAGCCACAGGATTTTGCTGCTTTAAATAATCTTTGTAGGCCTGAATGGATTTCTTTTTTCGTTCGTCTTCGTTGTGGTTTGATTTCAAGCCTTCGCTGAAATATTTTTCGATAAATCGCGTTGTCATCGTGCCTTGAATAAATTCATCATGTGATAAAATGGCAATTAAATAAGGAATATTTGTGTGTACACCAAAGACAGTCGAATCTTTCAGTACGCGAATCATTTTTTCAATAGCGCGCGGACGACTTTCGTCCCACACAATCACTTTGGCAATCATGGGATCATAAAAAGAAGTAATCGTATCACCTTTTTCAAATCCAAATTCAAATCGACGACGAGGCCCTTCGGGCCAATGAACAGATCCCAACAATCCTGTTGATGGAATACCATTCATATATGGGTTTTCAGCGTAAACACGACATTCAATCGAATGTCCTTTGGGAATACGAATGTCCTTGGCATCAAATACAAATTGATTCATCGCCGTTAAAATTTGCATTTTCACTAAGTCCACACCTAAAACTTCTTCGGTCACTGGGTGTTCAACTTGTAAACGTGTATTCACTTCTAATAAATAAAAATGACCGTCTTGTAATAAAAACTCGACTGTTCCTGCGCTTTTATAATTAGCCAGGCTGGCAATTGTCACAGCGACTTCACCCATTTTACGACGTAATTCATCGGTCAATGAAGGTGATGTGGCTTCTTCGATAATTTTTTGGTGACGACGTTGTACAGAGCATTCGCGATCAAACAAATGAACAATTTTTCCTGTGCTATCGCCGAAAATTTGAAATTCAATGTGTTTTGCTTTTTCTAAATATTTTTCTAAAAAAACTTTTTCAGATCCAAAAGCCGATAAAGCTTCACGTTGCGCAGATTCAATTAATTCCTTGGCTTCAGAATGTTGACGGATCAGTTTCATTCCACGACCACCGCCACCCGCAGCGGCTTTGACGATTACAGGTAAACCAATTTTTTCAACTTCGGATAATAATTTTTCAATGGATTGATCATCACCTTCGTAACCAGGGATTAATGGCAAGCCTGCGGCCATGGCCATTTTTTTAAATGAAATTTTATCGCCTAATCGACGGATCGAATCTGCTGACGGTCCAATAAATGTCAGCCCCGATTTTTCACATTCAGCTGCAAAGTCGGCATTTTCAGATAAAAATCCAAAACCAGGATGAACAGCATCGGCGCCAGCTGCAATCGCTCCTTGAATATTCGCTTGGATATTTAAATAACTTTCGTTCGTTGGAGAAGGCCCGATACAAATCGTTTGATCAGCCATTCTAAAAGCACGCGATTGGCGATCTGCTTCAGAATGAAGCAAAACTGTCTGTAATCCCAGCTCTTCACAAGCTTTGATAATACGCACAGCGACTTCTCCTCGGTTAGCGATAGCAACTTTTTTAATTTTCATACTGAAGA
>DALYIB010000084.1:2045-10437 GCA_031970595.1 Pseudobdellovibrio sp. | reverse complement strand
AAGAATTCGCACGCGCAGATAAACAAGCCATAAAAACCATCATCCCTAAAAACCACTTTGACATTGAACACCTCGTGATGTGATCAGAATATCGCAATGACATCAGATATAAATTAAATTTTAAAATTCTTAATTTCTATCTAAAAGTTTGACGAAAAAAGAAACTCTGCCATGATCAATTCATGGATATCAATTTCATTTCAAAATGGGTCAGTTTCGGTTTTTTCTGTGTGTCTGCGATTTTACATTTTTATTTTTTTTACATCGAAAGTTTTTTGTATCAAAAATCAGATGGCTATAAATATTTTAAAGTGGCCCCCCAAGATCACAAGGCCACGCGCGTTTGGGCATTTAACCAAGGAATCTACAATTTCTTCCTTGCTCTTCAGATGTCGATTGGTCTCGTGTTTGTTCGCCTCGGAGAACAAAAAACAGCTGGTCTTTTGGTCGGCCTATCTGGATTAACTATGATCGGCGCCGGTATTGCTCTTTATTTTTCTGCAAAACATTTACGACAAGCGGCTTTTGTACAAATGATTCCTCCGGCTCTTGGTTTTTTATTTTTATCGATGCACGCCATTCGCTAATGGTCTAGCTAGACTTGATATTCACCTGAAGTGTTCCGACACGGAGCACGATGCAGGCAGAAAATACAACAGTGCAAAATTATAAAAAATTTTCGTGGCTATTTTTAATTATAGCCAGCATTTGTTTATTTAATGCAGGCACATTGCTTTATATATTTACAACACAAAAATCAGAACTCAATTTTGAAAAATATGTCGTCGATCCAATCACTCAAGAAGCCCATAACGAAATTCAAAAAGCCCACGAGCTGATCAAGCAATTTAAAGATTTATATGATAACCAGGAAATGGAAGGACGTTCAGTTTCTGTCGTTCGCTACAACAAACTTGTTTCGGACTACAATGCTCTTTCACAGTCTATTCCAAGGCTGAAGTTTTTTGAAAAATCGCCGCTGATGCGAAATGAAATTATACAAATTAATAACAATTCGTTTCAATTTATTGATTTAGTCAAACAATCTGTTTCAAATTCCCAGTTTAAAAAACAAAATAATATCGCACAGGAACATTTACAGGCTTATGAAAAATACTTGCAGAAAATTTCAACGCCAGAAAGTTTTTTTAATTACAATCCAACGACGCTCGTTTTTCTCAGCTCGATTGCATCATTGGTTTTCCTGAGTCTGTGCCTGAGTGTCTTATTCCTGTTACAGTCTCGGACGCAATTAAATTTAATTTATCAGAAGGAATCAAAAATCCAAACGTTTCTGAATATCATCAACAACATGTCCGAAGGTGTTATCGTAACTAATAAATATGGATTTTTTACTTATTTTAATAAATCGGCTTTGGATATCATTGGACCTCATATCAAAGACATACACTATCAAAGCTCTATTGATTTAATGGGTTTTTATGATCTCAATAATCAAGCGTTAAATAAAGAACAGCTGCCCTTTCAATCTGCCCTAAAAAAAGAAATTGTAACTGATCTTGAGTTACTTGTTAAAAATTCACAAAATCCCAATGGAATTTATATTTCGGCCTCGAACGGTTTTTTTGTGAATGAAAAGGCTGAAGTCGTAGGTTCTGTTGTCGTGATGAAAAATATCACTCACAAAAAACAACTCGAAGCACTTTGGTTGAAAGAAAAAGAAAACGCCCTTGAAGGATCTAAAAAGAAGTCAGACTTCTTAGCTTCGATGAGTCATGAAATCCGAACTCCAATGAATGGCATCATCGGACTGACAACTCTTTTGAATGAAACCCATCTGAATCATGACCAAAAAGATTATGTCGGCACCATCAAGCGATCTGCATTGTCTTTGTTGGATTTAATTAACGATATTCTGGACCATTCTAAAATCGAAGCCGGAAAAATCGAGCTACGACCAAAACCTTTTCATTTGCATGAGCTGATCAAAGACGTCGTCGAAAACTTTAAACCTCTCTGTGAAGAAAAAAATATCGAGCTCCGCAGTCAGTGCCCACAAGATTTGACCTCGTTTTACAAAGCCGATGCCAATCGTATACGTCAAATTTTAATGAATTTGCTAGGTAACGCAGTTAAATTTACACAAAAAGGTTTTGTTGAAATCAGCATTTTACCAATACAAACAACTGCCCAATCTGACTTATTAAGATTTACGGTCACTGACAGTGGCGTGGGCATGGAAAAAAATGAAGTTCAAAAATTATTTCAGAAATATTTTCAAACAAAGTCAGGACTACAGTTTGGCGGAACCGGTCTGGGACTCAGTATTTCGAAACAACTGATTGAACTTATGGGCGGATCGATTCAGGTCGACAGCACCGCCGGCGTTGGTACACAGTTCTGGTTTGAGATTCAACTTGAAAAAACAACTCAAAAAGTCGTTGAATCCAATGTCATTAATTTTAAAAACCAAGAAAACAAATTCAAAGGTCGCATCCTGGTCGCCGAAGACAATAACGTCAACCAAAAGGTCGCGTTTCAGTATCTGACTCGCTTGGGATTTTCTGTCGATATTGCCAAAAATGGAGTCGAAGCCGTTCAGCATTATAAAAAAGATCGCTATGATCTTGTTTTTATGGATTGCCAAATGCCTTTAAAAAATGGCTATGCGGCTACAAAAGAAATTCTTCAATACGTTGATCAATACCAATTGCCTCACACCCCGATCGTGGCACTGACGGCCGAAGGAACCTCTGGCGAAAAGAAAAAATGTTTTGATTCGGGAATGACGGATTTTTTAAACAAACCGATTATCCTCGAAGATTTAGTCAGCCTGTTGAATAAATATTTTAAAGCCGACATCAATATCAAAACAATTCCAGAAGAAATGTCAAAAATTCAAAACATTAAGGTCGGCGATCAGCTGTTGCTGGAAGTCCTTTTCGAAGAATTTCAGAATAGTACACCAACGATTATTCAAGATATCAAAAAATCAATGCTACAGCATGACTACTCAACTATTTCAGAGCAAGCTCACGCTCTAAAATCAGCAAGCGCCACCCTGGGAGCCATCGAGATGAGTGAAATTTGTCGAAAATTGGAAAACTTTTCGACATCTCAACCTTTTGTTGAACTTGAAGCTCTGGTCGACAGCCTAGAAAAGAAGTATACTGATACTGTGAATACGATTCGAAAAAATATCGAAGTGATCAAAAACCAAACCGACAATAACCTCAGAGACGTCGCATGAAAAATATTTTAATTGTCGACGATCAAAAAACAATTTTAATTACTCTCGAGGCCATTTTAAAGCAACACGGCTTTAATGTGTTTGCATGTACAAATTCAATTGATGCTTTTGATAAATTTAATTCTGAACATATCGATCTTGTTGTCACTGATGCGATTATGCCCTTAGGATCCAATGGGTATACGCTGATTGCCAGCATGAGGTCGTCTACCAAAAATCCTCACATCCCGATTATTATGCTGACAGGCAAACGAGAAAAAGCGGATGTCGAAAAAGCGTTGCTCGTCGGTGCCGATGATTATTTGATTAAACCCATCGATCCAGATATTTTGATGACCAAAGTTAAAAACTTGTTGGAAAAAAATTCAGTTAAAAACGAATTTGTTCAAGCTCCGGTTAATCAAGCTGCACAGATTGTAACAAAAACAGAAATTCTCAGCATATCCGAAGTTTCTTTAACTTTGATTTCAAATGTCCAACCTACACCTGGACAGCTATATAAAGTTCATAGCGATTTTTTAAAACAATTCGAGCTCGACAATATCAATCTTCGAATTTCAGAAACGACTCCCCTTTCAGAAAATTCTCATCAGTACAAAATCACAGGTTTTTTTGTGGGCCTCTCTGATAAAGAACTGGGGCAAATTCGAATGTGGGTTCGAAAAAAACTGACAAATTCTACCTAAAGTGCTTATTTTTTCAACTTTAGCCGGTAATTTACTTTACTCATAATCTGAAAAAGCATAACAAATCCCAAAGGGGATTTTATGTATCAATTCTTATTTATCGCTCTTACATTGGCCGTGGTCACTTCTTCGTGCACGAAATCTAAATCCAGAAGCTTTACCACGCAATCCCCTACTAAAATAATTAACGGCACCCCTGTTGCCGCACGCGATGAAATGAGCCAATCCGTAGTTGGTTTGATGATGCATTACCCAATGAGTGAAACTGAGAAAGCTTGGATTCAAGGTTGCACAGGCTCCGTGATTGGCCCCCGCCTCGTTTTGACTGCAGCTCATTGTGTAGATGGCTTTCAAAGCTCTGAACTGGCGATCAATATTACTTTAAACGCTGTTACAGTCGATCAGCAATTCAATCCGGCGACTCGCCTGTCCGACGATCAAGTCCAAGCACAATTTAATTTGAAATCGATCCAAGGTTTTCGACAACATCCAGATTACAGCAGCGGAGCACAGTATGACATCGCTGTTATTTTATTATCTGAAGATCTTCCTAGCGAATTCAAACCTGTCCAGTTTTTACCTGAAAATTTATATAACTTGGATGATTTAAAAACGAAGTTAGATCGCACACCTATTGAAGTCACACTGATTGGTTTTGGTTTATTTCAAGAAGATCCGCGCCAAGATTCAGACGTTTTAAGACAAACAACAGTTCCTGCACGATTCGAAGATCAATACGTTGTGACAGATCAAACAAAAGGATCCGGTGGTTGCAATGGTGATTCCGGAGGACCTGCCTTTTTTAAATTTGAAAATCAAACTTACTTAGTGGGCGTAACACACGGTCCGTATGGCGAATCCACAACTTGCCACGAACAAGGTCAATGGTTAAATCCAAATTTCTTTCACAAGTTTATGAATGAATCAATCGCTGAACTTGTCAAAGAAGCTCAGACCAGTAAGTAATCCATAAAGTCCGTCACTGATTAACTGACTTTAGAAATGGCAAGCTTTTAAACCATCATTCACTTCGATTTGTATCGTCGAATATTGAATATTGAATTGATGTTCCAACGCATGAGTTAAATCATGCAAAAACTGATTCCCAGGATGCTGTTGCGATTTCATTTTGATATGGCAAATCAAATGATTTTCAGAACTGCTGATGGCCCAAATTTTCAAAAAATGAACTTCTTGAACATCGACATTCCAATTCAATATAAATTTTTGAACATCTGCAAAACGAATATGATTCGGCACTTTACCCATCATTAAATGAAATGACTCTTCCAGCAGCTTCCATCCGCTCCATAAAATAATAACAGAAATAAGAATGGCAATAATAGGATCCAGAGCGTGATATCCGGTCCAATAAATCAACACAGCTCCAATAACAACACCCAATGAAATCAAAGCGTCCGCCATTAAATGTAAATAAGCGCCTTTAATATTGATATCATGGCCGTGAGTCTTAAATAACAATGCCGAAGAAAAATTAATCAAAATACCAATGGCAGATACAATCAGCATCACTGATAAGTCTGTTGTTTGAGGCTGAGTTAAACGTAAATACGATTCGTAGGCCAAATACAAAACCGCCAGACATAAAAATAATGAATTCAAAAAGCCGATAAATAAACTCATTTTTTTATAGCCATAAGTATATTTTTCGTTTGATTTGGACTGATTCAATTTAAATCCAATCCACGAAAGTATCAGCGCAATGACATCGGAAAAATTGTGTCCACCGTCTGCAATCAAAGACATCGAGTTCGAAAAAAATCCTGCTGATATCTCGACCACTACAAAGATCGAATTCAGCAATATTCCCCAAAAGAAGGCCTTATTAAATGTTGTCGCCGTAGTCGTATGATGACCGTGTGAATGATCGTGCCCGATTCCCATATTACTTAACCAATTTCTCCAATGCTTTTTGATCTTGCTTTTCAAGACTTTGCACATTGTCCTTGATCACCGCCTGCGCACGCAGAGCGCGATCATTTAAAAAAGCAGAATCTGTTTTCCGACTAATTTCACTTAAATATTGCAGAGCTAAACTTTTCTCAGGTTGTGCAGCGATCCCTTCAATGGCTTGAGCTTTGAATACGATTTCTTGATCTTTAGCGACGCCTCGTAATCCACGATCATTCGACAGCGCAAACTCTTTCAATATTTGCGCTGCTGTATTTGATGTATTTCGAGATAACAATTCAATAGCGAGAGCTCTCTCGTCACCGGCTTGATTTAAATCCATCACAACGCTTTTTAAATAATTCAATTGATAGGCATCTAAATTGTCTGCCATTTGCTGTAGGCGCTTTTCTGTTTCTTCAATGTGCTCGGTTGTTTGTCCGATCAAATTACTTTCCGCTTTTAACTGCTGCTTAAAAGCTGCTAAAGAATTTTTTTCTGCGGACTGGTTTGTTGATGAACTGGAAGTATCGATATGTGTCGCCGAACGGGATTCCGTTTTATTCGCCTGATGCATTTTATTTTTTTCTGACTGCGATTGAATACGGATGCCTTTAATCGAAAGCATTTTTTCGTTCAAGCGCGCGTCGAGCACAAGAAAGCAAAAAATAATGAGCAAAGCTGCAAAAAAATAATTTTGGCTTTTTTTCATAGCTATTCCGTTTTAACAGAAAAACCGTCATAGACAGGTACATTGACCACATCCGAAATGAAGCCCAGCTTTTCAGCTAAAGACCAATTTTTTTCGGATCCATCGGATTGTTTTTCAACCAGAACACCATTTTTTTTCAAAACCAATTTTTTGTCCAGGTAAGAGACGACTTTAAAATCATCAAAATTCCATTGAACATTATTCAACGTCACCAAACGATTATTTTGTGGCTGAAATTGAGCAATTTGACCATTACTTTGAATCAGATAATATCCCTTAGGGCTACCTGCTTGAGTTATGTCCGTCGTGGTTTTTACAACTTGAAATGGAACTGTTTGAAATCGACCCCACTGACCATTTGGAAAATCATAACTTCCAATTTTCATATCATTTGATAACAAAGTCACAAAGCGTTTGACACCTTGATCGTATTCTTCAAAGTCATTGATTTTTTTATCTGCAGATTCACCTAAAAGTTTAAAATAGGAATAAGTATCTTCGACAGGATCTGCATATTTTGAGTTTTCATACATATCGATTGATAAAGCTTGAGCTAAGTTAAATAAAACAGCGCCAAAGCTTGTTCTTTTTAGAACATAACTTGAATCAACCTGTGGTACTTCACGGGTCACCCAATTCAGCTGGTCATTCAACAAATAAGACTTGTCTTTGTTTTCAGATAAAACCAGAATAGATTCTTTTTTCTGAATGACAGGTGAATTAAAGAAAATATTGGATCTTCCGATCGCCATCAAGCGTGCCATTTTTTTGTAAACAGGATGAAAGTTCTTTCCTTGAACAGAAACTCGTGCGTAATACTCCATCTCGACAGCGTGTGATCCGCCATAGGAATAAGTCGAATCACATCCAGCGACTGAAGATCCCTGATAAGTTCCTTGCTGACAAGGGATGTGTCTGTAACCCGCTGTGTGACGAGCTTCGTGAATCACTGTGCCCACACGACCTAGTGTCGATAAAATCGCCCAGCCATCTTGCATTGTGAAGTAGCCACCCGAATTATACGCTGTCGCATAAGGCACATCTTGTCCTCGCTCAACACCGCGTGTTTGCGATTTCATCCACGAATAATAATCTTTTGCCGCAACAAAGCCTTTGATAAACAAATTATCACCGGCGCCAAAATCACCCTGCTCGATGATCTGAAAGTCATTCATCAGTTTTTTAAAATCTACGGATGGTTTACAAAGTTCTTTACCACCAAACGAAGCCACGTTAACACCAAAATCTTTGATGTAACGATCTGCTTTTTCAGCACTGATACAAGTAAACTTATCATCTTGATAAGGCATTTCACCTGCCACCATTTGTGCTTGTAAATGAGTTGATACTAACAAAACCAAAGTTATAAATAATCGAATATCCATGAGCCCCCTCATGGATAAAAATGCTACTCTAACAGGATCGAGTATCAATATTAATTATGAGTTTTTTTCTAATTTTTTGATTTTTTCCAGACGATTATAGATATCCACATAGTTTTTGATAACCTTCGCATAATACGGATGAGATATTTTTGATGACGCCGGCAGACGTTGCAAATTATTAATTCCCATATTGTAAGCGTTAATGTAGTGGGCGGATTTGGACTTAAGGGATTTCTTTAAATATTTAAAGTACAAAGCTCCGACCTGCACATTGTATTCTGGATTTTTCAACGCCTGAGCGCCTTTCCAAGGTACACCGGCTTTTTGACAAATCCACTGTGCCGTCGAGGGCTTGATTTGCATCAAACCAATTTCACCCGAGGTCCCGATCGTATTTGGATTAAAGTGGCTCTCAGTTCTAATAACGGCCAACAGAAAAACTGGATCATATTTGTATATTTGACTGATCTTCAACAAAGTGTTCGTT
>DALYIB010000084.1:0-2025 GCA_031970595.1 Pseudobdellovibrio sp. | reverse complement strand
TCGCTGCGAATATAATTTTCGATATATTCACGCAACTGTCGATCTCCTTCAAACTGAGACGCCGGTGATTTTGAGTAATCTTTACTTAATAACTCTTTTGCATGGCTGACACGGGCTTTATCCAATTGGGTCAACTGAGTGCTTTGGCAACCATTGAAAAATGTAAAAAAACTAAAAAGTAAAGCTAATTTTATTTTCGTTTTTCTCAAAAAAGCTTGATAATTCCATTTATGCTTCATATAGAAATATAAATATTCAATAAGTAGACCAACCTATGGACGAAATATAAATCCTTGAAATAACTGAGGTCCAAGAATGAGAAAAACCAATTGAGTTTAAAAATGGATATCTTCAGTCAGTGACTAAAATGTATTAGACAGTGTGTGAAAGTTCGACGTTCAAATCGAGAAAAAAGATCTGTATTTTTATTAAAAAATGTTCGATATTTGACGCATGACTGATGTGCAATCACAACAATTTCGTCAAAGTATTATTCAAAAAATCGAAGATTCGTTTTACGCTTTAAAACAAAAATATCCGGTCTCGGAATCAAATCCAATGAACATAGAAAACGAACCTTATTTTGTACAAAATTCTGCTAAAAAATGTGTTTATTTACTACATGGATTTATTGGTAGCCCTTACGAAATGAAAAGCTTAGCCATCTTATCCCAAAATAAAGGCTACAGTGTTTTGAATGATCTCATTCCTGGCCATGGCTATACCGCTCAGAACTCGAACCCCTATCAGCATTCAGATTGGACTGTTGCTGTTGCAGAAAAAATCTCTTTACTCAGACAAATATTTGATGAAATACATTTAGTTGGATTTTCAACTGGTGCTCTGTTACTTCATCAATACCAAAGAATGAATCCAGACTGGAAAGCCAGCAGTGTCAGCTATTATTCGCCTTATTTTCTTCCGTATTTTAAATCCACAGGTTTTCTGAAGAATACCCTCAGCTTATTCTCAGATCAGGTTCCCATTCGAACAGCCTATCAAATCACTCGCTATCAAGACATCCGCGTAGCTTATTTGGATTCGCAGCACTATATGAAGCACATTCCTTTAAACACAGCTGAACAAATTAGTTTACTAGGACAAAGTGAATTTGAACTATCGAATCAAATTATTACCACAAGTCCAACTTGCGTATTTTTAACCGAATGTGACCAAGTCTTAGAATATTCTGCCAGCTATGAACTGATTCAACGTTGTTATACAAATCATCGCATCGTTAGTTTTGAAAAAAAGCAAAAAGTACCACACCATTTAATGGTCGGCTCTGTTTCAAAAGTCGCGGAACAAATTTCTCAACAAACTCTTGAATGGATTTTATCTACTTGAATTCTATTTTTGTAACTATGACGATTTCCTCGCCACTCGGCTTTTGAATTTTGACTTCGTCATCCAACTTTTTTCCTAATAATGCTCGAGCGACTGGTGACTTCCAAGAAATTTTATTCAGTTTAATATCAAATTCGTCTTCACCCACAATTTGATAAATCTTTTGTTGTCCATTTTCGTCTTCGATGTGAACAGTCGCTCCAAAAATAATTTTATCTGACTTCAAACTTTGAGGATCAATCACTTCTGCAGCTTCGATTCTTTTTTGTAAAAAATGTAACCGTTTATCAATTTCTCGCAAGCGGCGCTTACCATATTGATAATCCGCATTTTCTGAACGATCCCCATTACTAGCTGCCCAGGTGACTGTCTCGACCACTTTCGGTCTTTCGTCATTCAAAAGCTCGGAATATTCAGATTTTAATTTCTCCATACCGGCCGGAGTAATATAATTAATATCGTCGGCCATAAATTATCTGTAAGGTTCGACGTAGTCAGCCGTTAATTCAAACGAAGCTTCCCCGTACTGAGATTTTTTAACAGTGATTTTAAGGTCGCCATAAACCCAAATCGGTCCGAATGCGGCAGGCACGCCCTTTTTCATTTTCACATAAACCATCTGATTCGGCGGTGGAGCCGGCACATGAATACAAGCTTGCGGACTTGGAACTAATAAGA
>DALYIB010000083.1:0-10461 GCA_031970595.1 Pseudobdellovibrio sp. | reverse complement strand
TGAGTTCTAGAGGCACGTAAAAAATCCCCCAGGGACAACCTAGGGGATCAGTTTCTAAAGGCTCGCAATCATTGATTCAACGAAATTGCGAGCCGAATTGAAATACAGACCGACTCCGAACAAAATTAAAGACGCTGCCAGCTTCGAGAAAAAAGGCACATTACTTCCCATATAAGCTTTCGTAAACATCATCCACAAACGCTTATCAATGCGCTTGGCTTTTTTCTTTTCTTCAAAAGTCAGAACGGTTCTGGATTGATAACTAAAAATACCCAAAGACAAAATCACCAAGATGACTTCTAACGGCCAAGCTACAAAAATATAACCAATCAGAAACTGAATATATTTAAAAATATTCAAAGGATGTCTAAAAATATCCTTGGTTTCACGAATTAATAAATTGTTAGCTAATTCTTTTTTAAATTCTTTCACTCTTTCTGAATCGCCTACCAATTGCAATTGCTTTAAATAGGCTTTTTGAACTGAACTTAAATCACCTTCGGACATTTCAACGGAATGCGCCCAATTATAAAGTGAATCGATTTGTTCTTGATTGGGTTTTGACAAAGTATCTGAAACCGTCAAAGACAACTTGGCCAGTTTCGCTCCATAAATTTTGAACTTGGACGAATCATTCATCTTTAATATTTTTTTATCCAACGCCATCAAATGTTTGGCCGTCAAATCCATTGGATAATTCAACTCATGCAGGAAATAAGCATTCCAAAACAAATCCGAACGACGCGATTCTTTGTAAGAAGCATAAAATAAATTTGTCGATTGGCTCATGAGAATATCATGCAGTTTATCAAATTGCTCGGCTTGAATCGTTAAATTCATTTCGTTCGCTTTTTTGATCGCTTGCGAGAGTCCGTAAAATTTCATTTGAAACTGTGTTCTTTGTTTAAAATCGACAGGTAAACGGTAATTATTTTTAACCTGACGAACAAACTGCACGACTGAATTTGTTAAGTTTTGAAAATCAAAGTAAACCAATTGCTCTTTTTTGATATCTTGATAAATGACTCTTTTTTCAATTTTTAAAAATATCACATCAATATCTAGATCTGAATTTTTAAACGAATCGACTTGAAACTGTTTCAAGGCTGTCTGTGCGGCTTTATAATAAAAGTCTTTCTGGAAAAAATCTTTTTGCTCTTGTTTATAAATATCTTTGGACAGTCCAGCCCAAGAATTTGAACTGACCATGTGAATTACAATAAAAATAACACTTAATAAAATGCTTTTTGTCTGCCCCATACAGCACTTATAGCGCTTTCAGACGGAACTTAAAACAAACGTTTTATGACCCTGTAAATCCTAGTGACCAAATGGTTGACAGTGACAATTTCAGACAAGCCCCGTTCTACGACTATCAGCTGTGCGGATCTGTTAATTTTCTTTTAAGGATTTTTCCAGAATCTCCCTTAGGTAATTCTTTCAAAACAGTAACAAATTTGGGGTTCTTAAATTTCGCCAAATTTTTGACTAAATACTCTCGCAAATCTGTTTCTGAATAAGAAACACCTTCATTCAGACTGATAAATGCATGACCGACTTCTCCCCACTGTGGGTCTTTAACACCGATCACAGCCGCTTCGCGCACACCGGGATACTGAGCTAAAACTTTTTCGATTTCAGCAGGATAAACATTTTCGCCGCCCGATTTATACATTTCTTTTTTGCGACCTACGACATAGAAATAGTTCTCGGAATCAAAACGAACTAAATCACCTGTCTTCAGCCAACCTTCGTGGAAAGTGCTCTCGGTCGCCTCAGGCTTGTTCCAATATCCTGTCATGGCCATAGGACCTTTCAACCAAAGTTCACCCACTTCGTCGGCGACACAAATTCGATTTTGATCATCCCGAACACTGACTTCGACATAAAAATTAGGAAACCCAATGGAACCCATTTTTCGAATTGAATCAGATTCATTTAACGAAAACACATTGGGTCCAAATTCAGTTAATCCATATCCTTGTCGAATCGGAATTTTTTTAGAATGCCATTTTTCAATTTCTGGAATTGGCATCGGTTCGCCGCCTACGATGGCATAGCGTACATGACTGAGGTTCACGGATTGAAAACGCTGTGATACAGACATCATCGACATTGTCGTCGGTACACCAAACAGCAATGTACATTTAAACTTTTCAGATAAATTCAAAATCTGATCCGCTTCAAATTTTTTATTCAATATAATATGTGCACCACGGTGAAAAAAGGGCGTTGATAAAACATTCCATCCACCCGTATGAAATAGCGGTAAAAATATTACGGCCGCATCAGATTCTGTAATATTCAAGCGCAACGAAGTATTAATGCTGTTCCAGAACAAAGCTTGATGGGATATCATAGCCCCTTTAGGAAAACCGGTCGTTCCAGAAGTATAAATAATCAACGCGCTGGAATGATTAACTGAATAGAAATAATTTTTAGCTTCGCATTCTTCGAAAGAACCCCTTAAACAAGCTTGTTCGAAACCAGCATCGCCGACCAAACTCAAAAGCGGGCGACCAGAACTGATTTTTTTCAAAGTTTCTAAATACTGCTGTTCGTAAACGATCAAAGTCGGCTGTGAATCATCAATCAAATATTTCACTTCAGATTCAGTCAGCCGATAATTAATGGGCACAAGTGTTGCGCCTAATCGAGATAAAGCAAAAAACAAAACGAATGTGTAAATTTCGTTCGTCGACATTAATAAAACGCGATCGCCTTTTTGGATATGATATTGACGTTTTAAAAAGTCGGCACCGATACAGGCTTGGCGAAAGAACTGTTCATAGTTTAAGGATCGGCCTGTATCGCCACAAGTTAAAGCCGGCTTGTTGGGCGAATATAAGGCCCAGCGCTTGAGCCAATCAATTTCAAATTGATCATTCAGTTGTGTTAAATGTAAATCTGGATTCAACGTCATAAATTCAGTGACGACTAAGTGTCGTAGCTCCAACGCAATGTTGTTGCCACCATACTCATTCCACCACCTGATCCCAACATCACAACCAAGTCACCTTTTTTAAGTTTCTTTTGTTGAACGGCGTCAGCTAAGGCCATTGCGATTGAGGCACTGCCCGTGTAGCCATAACGGTCCATGATGTAATGTGCTCGATCACGAGGAATTTCCAAACGATCCATTGTTTCATAAATACTTTGCACATTGAATTGCGTGATTAAATACAATTTCACTTGATCTGGAGTCGCCTTGATCGGCTCAAGAACTTTTTTAGTCAATCGCGGCCAGTGAATACCATTTGTTTCTGGTGGAATTCTTTTAGGGAAAGCCAACAAGTGTGTTTTGTTTTTTAAAACTTCTTCGGATAATGGAGCTGCTGTTCCACCTGCGTAAATACCCATATAGTCATGGTACTGGCCATCTGTGTACATGGTACTCGTCATAAAACCTGTTTCTTCGTTCGTTGCTGAAATCACGGCCGCACCTGCCCCGTCTGCAAACAATGAAGCGATTTTATAATCGTCAAAATTTAAATACGGTGACATCGCGTAAGCCCCCACAACCAAGATATGCTTAAATTGCGGATCTGCTTTAATATATTTGCTGGCCATATCACAGGCAGTGACAAAGCCTGCACAAGCAGTATTCACGTCGAATGTTCCGGCGTTCAATGCTTGTAGTTTGTGCTGAACAACAGAGGCTGTTGATGGAGACAAATAATCCGGAGTATCTGTCGCAACGATGATTAAATTCAAATCATTGGCAGTTAATCCAGCATTTTTAAGCGCCATCTGTGCCGCAGGTAAAATCAAATCGCTTGTACGTTGATCTTCAGTTTTCCAACGACGCTCTTTGATGTTGCGTGAATCTTTTAAAAAAGTGTCGATGTCTTTGTTGTATAAATCATTGAAATACTTGTTTGAAATGACTTTTTCTGGAGCGTAAAAGCCCGTCCCTGTGATCGTAGCAAATCTTTGTTCGTTCATGAAATTCCTTTTGTTTCAAAAAAATAGGCTTTTTTCATAGCGCTATTTTCAGAGGAAAGAATCACTTAATGCTTTGCGTTCTGAGAATCATTTTTAACATTGACCCAGAACTGTATTAGGCAGACACCTAGATCCCGGAAAATAGGAGAATTTATGACTCAAAATTTGCAATTTAACTTCACAGGAAAAAACGCCATTGTCACAGGCGGAGCTCAAGGTATTGGCTTTCAAATCGCTCTTCAATTTCTACAATCAGGCGGATCGGTTTCGATCTGGGATTATTCTGAACAAGCTTTAGCAAGTGCTCAAAAAGAATTAGCTACTTTTGGATCCAAAGTTCACTTTGCTCAAGTCGATGTAACACAAAAAGATTCCTGCGATAAAGCCGTGGCTGCGTTACCATGGGCTTGTGACATTTTAGTCAACAATGCCGGTATCACTCGCGACAAATCTTTTGCTAAATTATCGTTCGAAGACTGGAATGCCGTTATCAATACAAACATCACAGGTCTTTTTAATGTGACTAAAACTTTATTCGAAAAATTTAATACAACGTCGACAAATAAACGCATCGTGAACATTTCAAGCGTTGTGGGTTTGTATGGAAACTTTGGCCAAGCCAACTATGCTTCAGCAAAAGCCGGCGTGATCGGTTTTACAAAAACTTTAGCTAAAGAATTAGGTCGTAAAGGTTTTACAGTGAACGCGGTGGCTCCAGGTTTTATCAGCACAGCCATGACACAAGCGATGCCAAAAGAAGTTTTAGATCAAATGGCCGCCAAAGTTCCAGTCGCAAGATTGGGAAGCACTGCGGACATTGCTAACGCCGTTCTGTTTTTATCATCGGACCAAGCTGCCTATGTGAACGGAACTGTGATCAGTGTTGATGGTGGATTAGTTATTTAATTTTATTTCAAAGGTTTTAGGAGGGGTTATGAAGCTTTTCAAATATTTGCTGATTTTCAATTTACTATTTCTAGGGGTTTTTGCAGCTGCCCAAACAAGCCAAGAATTCAGTTTAAAAAATGAATTCAATGGCTTTGTGAATATTGGTTCAAAAGAACTTTTTGTTCAGTACCAACCACCCGAGGCTAACAAGCCGACTGTGATTTTATTGAATGGATTGACCTACTCGACACGTCAGTGGAACAGTATGGTTTTTGAAATGTCAAAATTTGGATATGGTATTTTACGTTATGACATGGACGGCATGGGTAAAACACTCCTTCGCTATGGCCCTAAATCAGAGCCTTACCACTATGCGGATCAAGTTGAAGATTTACAGGCCCTGTTAAAAACATTGAAGTTAAAAGCTCCTTTCAATTTTGTCGGTTTATCTTATGGTGGTGGTATTGCTGCGGCCTATGCTTTTAAATATCCGAAGCAAATTAAAAAAATTGTTCTAATGGCGCCTTATACACAACCGCTACAAGGACAAGACGACTGGATCAAACAACAAATTTCTTTAACTCGCTTGCAGTTCCCATTCAATCCGTATTCAGACGATCAACTTTACGATTATTTTTTACGTCAGATCTGTTTTTCAAGCTATCCGGTCGTTGAACCCATCGTTTTGGAAAACCCTTACAAACTCGAGGGCGTTTTTCGCATGACTCAAGGGATTCGCAAATTCAACGTAATCGCTGAAGTTGAAAAATTCCCAGCTAAATCAGTTTATTTAGTCATCGCCAAACAAGACCAATACATTCCAGGAGCTGTCCTTGAAAATTTTTGGGATGCGATTCCTGAAAAAGCCAAGGTTGAAAAAATTTACGTAGAATGGAGCGAACATAAAATTCCAGAAGCTCGCCCTATTCGCGCTACTGAAATTTTAAATCATATTTTCTTGAATCAAAAATAATCAAAGGAGTCCGAAATGGCTTTATTTACAACTACATCAAATTATCAAATCAACTGGGAACAATTTCCAGGATTAGTTCCCCAAACGACTTTATTTCTTCATGGTAACCTGGCTTCTAACAGATGGTGGATGCCCACTGTCGAACATTTACAAGCGCAAGGCAAAGACAAAGCTGGTTCTGTGATCTGTGTTGAGTTTCGCGGTTGTGGCCAAAGCCAAGCTCCGAAATCTGAAGCCGATGTAACAATGAAGGCGTTTGCACAGGATTTTATTGATCTTGTTCGCTCACAAAACTGGGGAAAAATTAATTTAGTAGGTCACTCTACAGGTGGTCTGATTGCTGCTTACATGTTGGCATTAGCTCCTGAGTTATTTAACAAGGCTTATTTATTGGATCCCGTTGGCCCTGAAGGTGTTCAGTTTGATAACAATATGATCGCAGCTTTTGAAGCGATGAAGCAGGATAAAAATTTAACAGCCACAGTGATTGGCTCTACGATCCATAATAACAACGCTGAGTCGAGTTTCTTTAAAAATATTATCGTCGAAGATGCTTTTGCGGCAGTGAAAACAGTTGGACACTTGGTCCTGAAAGCTTTGGATGGATTTAACATTGTCGAGCCATTAAAGGCCGTCGAGAATCCAGTTAAAGTTGTTCATGGTGAATTTGATAAACTATTACCCGTCGAAGCTTCTCAGTTACTAGCCAAGACTGTTAAAAATGGAACTTTTGAAACACTTCCTAGTTGTGGACACTGCGGGAACGTTGAAAATACGGCCTTGTTCGTCAAAGACTTTTCAGCTTTTCTTTATAAATAAATTCCAAGCCAGTTATTACAAACTGGCATTGGCAGGTAAGACCAGCGGGACTCCCGCTGGGAGTATTTTTTCTTTTTTAAATTTTGTAATGTGAATATGTGGATTTAGATTACGAAATTTTTTTAAATCTCCGTCAAAAACTTTCAATACATTTTTTTTCGACATCGCTGTTTTTAAATAGATATTTTTAGTCTTCATCGGCTTCGAACGAGCTATGTTTTTACCAAACAAATCGTTCGCATTTCTTTCGACTTCTAGAACAGCTAAGAAGCAAGCGTAAAAATTTTCTGAGGCAAAACCCCAAGTACGAGTCACTTCGGGCGACATAATTAAATCATTAATATGACTGGAGCCTGATTTTTGTACCATTCTTCGGATTCCAGTTAAACCGTGATTATAGGCTGTCACAGCCAGTGGCCAACTTTTTAAACTGTTGTAATTCGTCTGTAAAATATCTGCCGCCAATCGGGTCGCATAATAAGGATGATTTCTTTTGTCGTAATGGGCTTTTAAATAGCCTTCTGGTTTAGCTGTCATTGGCATAATTTGCCATAAACCGCTGGCGCCGACTTTTGACTGCGCAAATACGTTGAAAGAACTTTCGACAAATACAAGACGTGTTAATTCTGTCGGTAAGTTTTTTTCACGAAATATTTTTTCCATCATGGGTAAATATTTACCTGAAATATACAAAGCCTCTTCCATGCGGTCTTTAAGGCCCATTTGCAATCGAATGGATTTAGGATTTTTAATTTTCCATTTTTGAATCAAATTTCGTCGTGTTAAATCAATTTTAACTTGAGCCAGCTTATTTTTTGCAGAATCGCTCAGCACTGAATTATTATAAATCGAGCGTAAATCTAGTTCGCCATAAATGACTTGCGGTTTATGAACGTTATGAAAAACGCCTTGTTCGGTCGTGTACTTGGAATAAATATCGATCCAAAAATCAACTCGTTCTTCCATGCCCGCTGGAATTTGAAAATGGTGTTTGTTATTTTTGGAATTGGCTTGGGCTAATAAAATTTGCGGCGCCAATAAAGCCACCGTAAAAATTACCAACAAACTCAAAATAACTTTTTTGAAAACTGCGAACATCCCTTTATTTTATATAAAGGCGCAGCGTTTGATCAATGGCCTGTTGGACAGTTCGTAAATCTTGTGGACCATTGTATAGGAAAGTGAAATGCAAGATATCACCGTCCGGTCGACCTAAGTAGCCGGCAAGGCTGATGGCGCCGTCTAAATATCCGGTTTTGGCACGTACTAGACCTTGCAAAGGGTCATCGATCATACGTTTTTTCAAAGTTCCATCAACCCCTGATATCGGCAAGGAAACAAGTAAAGAAGGAAATATTTTAAAATCTTTTTCCAATGCAAAAAGCACTTTATTCAAACTAGCTGCACTGATTTTATTTTTGCGAGTAAAGCCGGATGGATTTTCTAAGTCGAAATCTGAATCCTTTAGCCCCAGGCTTTTTAAAGATTGGCGAATCTGATCCACACCCGTTTTCAAAGTCGCAGGCTGTTCGCCGGAAATTGCCGCCAGATTTTTTGTCAGCATTTCAGCAACAAAGTTATTTGAAAATTTATTCATATCTGACAAAACTGCATCCACTGATTTACTTTCTGATTCTGCAACGAGGACGGCGTCGGATGGAACTTTTTGTTCGGAAACTTTTCCTTTAACGACAATGCCTCTTTGTGATAAAAAGGATTTCAAATTTTCGCCAGTCCACTGAATCGGATCGGCTACATTTTTGTAATAAGGCTTTTCATCTGCACCCTGCTTCACATCGCCACTGACGGTAATTGTACGACTGTCTTGATCCACATCGATCACCAGTTCTTTACTGAGCGATCCCGATTTTGTTTGTGTTTTATTCACCAATTTAAAATATTGATTTTCAGGATCTAGGTAAACTTGCGCTTTTTCGCCAGCTTGTGTCGGTTTTACGAAAATATTCACGGAATTCCAATTAAAGCTCATGGCTCCGACCGGTGAGTCATAAGAACGATCTACGCGCACTGACTGACGGCTGGAATCAAAACGAACTTGATCAAATAACGAATCATCGACATAGATATTATTTATTTTTCTGATTTGCTGACGATGAAAAACGTTGACCAAATACCACATGTTTTCTGAAACAAAACCTGGATCGCCGCCACCTTTGATATACAAATTATCGTCTTTCATAAACAACTGCGTTTTAAAACGATGATTCAAATCAAATTTTTTAAGAACAGCAAAAGAAGTTAATACTTTTGAAGTTGAGGCTGGTATCATTAAAGTTTGTGAATTCAAAGAATCCATAGTTTTCGTTTGGTTTCTGATTTCAAAACTGACATGTTCAGGATTGAGTTTATTTTTTTTCAAAACTGAAATCAGTTCTTTTGAACTGGCATTTGCGAATTGAGCTAGACCTAGGTTGATAGTCGTAAATAATAAAAATAGATGTTTCATTTCTGAAATATTAACTGCAAAATATTTGAATGAAAACAAAAGATTGGATTTTAGTGATCGCGTGTCTGATCTTGGTCATATTCGTCGACCAGGTATCAAAGATTTGGGGAAATGGAATTCCTGAAATGTGGTTTGGCCCACTTCATGTAGTTTCGATTCATAATCATGGAGCGATGCTTGGAATGTTTTCAAATTTACCAGCTTTTTTAAGGATCGTGACTTTATCTACCAGCGGCTTTTTCTTACTGAGCTTGTATTCTTTTTTACAGTACATTATTCCCCAAAAGCTGATGATGCTTAGAGTGGGTCTATCCTTATTAATTGGGGGTATTTTAGGTAACGTTATTGACCGTACGTTATACGGTTACGTGATTGACTTTATCTCTGTCCAATTTGGTACTTGGCATTCCCCTGTTTGGAATGTCGCGGATATGATTCAGTGGGTAGGTTATGCCTTGGTGATGATTTCACTCATTAAAAATGGTCATATGCTATGGCCTGATCAAAATTCACGTCAGACTTTTTGGGTGAACAAAAGATTTCAAATTAAATATGCTGTTGTATTTATTATGACAGGTTTGTTTTTGACTTTGATCAGCTTTGTTTTTTCTTATACTTATTTACGAATCACCTTATCCGAGCTGACAGGACACAACGACTTGTTATCTTCACGATATACAGATGCGTATATGTATTCATTTTTGATTTTAACTCTGACTTACTCAGTGACTTTGTTTATTATTGCAAAAATAATTTCACATCGAATCGCAGGACCAGTTTATGCTTTTGAACGATTTTTAATGGAAATTCTTGAGGGCAAAGGACTGACAAAACAGGGACAAGCACTTAAACTTCGATCCGGTGATGATTTTACTCACCTCGAGCATTTGGCTGAACGTGTTCGAGACAAATTAGGTCAAATAAACAAAGAAAAAACTGTCCAAGTCTTTGAATTTTCTGACGAAGATAATTCTTCGAAATCAGAATCCGGAAATTCATAAATAATCGTATTCTAGAATTTTATCTAAATAAAATCGTTTGCGCTGTCCATCGATCCCACAGACAGCGTGTAAATAGTCTCCGTCAGGATTTCGAACGATGCCACAAATTGTAATCGGACGCGGTTTGGATTTTGTCGATCCTCCGGCATAAATAATATCGATTGTTTTATTTTTTTGTGCGCACTCGGTCAGTTGACGAACCTTCAGATCACTGGCTGTAAATAATCGATAAGAATCCCAATTCAGTTTTTTTCCTTGAATTTGCTCTAGCTTTTCTAACGTTGCTTGACCTTCCAGTTTTTCACAAGATTTTTGAAAAACTTGGAAACAGGCATAAGCATCGTCGTAGGCACGATGAGCTTCCCCAC
>DALYIB010000082.1:9415-10479 GCA_031970595.1 Pseudobdellovibrio sp. | reverse complement strand
GAATGTGATCGTGGTTAATCGATATCTGTTCGACCTTGATAAAAAATCGACGAGCATATTTTTGAATTGTCTGATTCACAATTTGAAATCCCAGCGGTGACCGAAGCCCTCGGCGCAAGGATTTCATATCTGTTTTAAAGACCAAATGAATCGGTGTGCGCGTGGACAATGGGCGCGCCGTGCGGCCAAGAGCAAAGAGCGGTGACGGGCAGAAAAGGGCTTTTTTTAGCCTGCCTTTTGCAATTTAACTGGGGAAGTCCTTGATATGGGATGTGTTTCATTTAAGGACGCGGTTGATGGCCCGAAAGGGGCATGTGTCTAATAGTTTGACGGAGGCATTATGGTGCAAAAAATAATTCACTTGGGTCTGGTGATCAGCATGGCCATTCCTGGTTATGCGCAGTCCGTTCGTCAAGAACGCTTCCAAGAATTATCTGTCGATAGCACGCGTGATTTCAGTCAAGAAACCAGTCAAACATCGATCGCTCAAAAAATGGTTTTATTTGATATGCCCGAGGAATACCGCTGTCCACTGTTTTCAAATTCTCCGTATTCCGAAATTTTAGGTGCGATCGATCAAATGCAAAGTGAGCTGAATAAAGTTTTTCCGCAATGTGAAAATAAAGCCATGAATGACCAAATGAGCCGCCAATCCGGACAATTGCGTGATAAAATCATGGAAGTCCAAAAACTGGTGGAGTCCGGTCAGGTTTACAAATTAAATTCAGCGACTCAAACTGCGCTGGCTATCGCCCAACAGTTGCAGCAAACCCTGTCGTCGGCGGCGCAGGCGCAAACCAAAGTTTGTTATCGCTCGAATCAAAATTTTCGGAATGTGATTTTTTCAATGAATGAAACATTCCAAGCACTGGCTCCAGTTGTACTGGATTTTGTGAAATCAAATCCTTTGTTGGCTCAGTCAATGGGTCCTACATTAAAAATTTTAACGGGGGCCGAGCAAATTTCAAAAGGTATTGGTTTAATCGAACAAATTGCAAAAGATTCAGTGATGTTTGATATGACAGACAAAGACAACCGAGTAAATACAATTAAAAATGTCTGTC
>DALYIB010000082.1:0-9405 GCA_031970595.1 Pseudobdellovibrio sp. | reverse complement strand
TTTATGAAACTGTACCGTCGTGTGCAGTATTTGCGTTTGTCTAAATTAGAACAGACTCGAAAAATGCAATCTGAATTTCAGAAAAAAATCGAAGTGATGAATCAAAACCTCAGTATTATGAAAAGTCAGGCTGACAGCTCTTCGGTCGGGGCCTCGGCAAAACAGTCAAACATGTCCAGCCAGGGACCTCAGTTGTTTTCGATTAATACAGATCCGACATTTGATTTGTATCAGACTATTCAATCGAATTTGAATAATGAATCCCAAAGAGTTCAAAAAGCCCTATCTGATTTAGAAATGGCGAAAGAACAATTAAATAACCCATTGATTACGCAGTGCCAAACAGTTCATTTGGTTCGAAAACAAAATAGTTTGCGTCGCTTGATGGCGGATGTTGTCGACTTTGATCGACAGTTCGGAGTCTCTTCGGATATCGAACGTCTGAGTATCAGTTTAAATGAATACACGCGTGAATTGGATGAAACTGAAAAAAGCAAAGACAAATCTCAGTGCGTTTCGTTAGGTCAGGATTGGTTGAAATTAGTTTCGCAAATGTTGATTGAATCTCGTAAGAAGATCGCCAGCTATGAAGTCGAGCTCAGTCAGTTAAATGGCGATCAATTTGTTTTTGCCAAAAAGCGAATTGCCCTGAAGGAAAAAGAAATTCAAAATGAAAAATCGAATTATGAAAGTCTAAAAACTTTGGTCAATATAGCGGCGTTCGAATCGGCCGAGCTCGAAAAGCGTTTCAAAGACATGCATCGATATTTATTCAAAGGGCCTGATTTTAATGAAATTAAAGCTAGCTGTGAAGAAAAAGAGACTTCTGATAAATGCTCTGTGGGAACGATCAAAGCGGCCTATCAATGGTATCGTAACAATGGTCCCGTTTACGAATTATTAAAAAATGACGAGCAATTTTTTGATCTAGAATATAACAAAGTACAGGACGCTATTCGTCAGATTTTATATTTCGAGCAAGGTCAAGTGACACGTGAAAATGGTGGTAAGGCTCCTCAGACGCAAGCCCAATTTGAAAAATTTATTTTAAAAACGTATGAATTGTCACATTTGAATAATCAAGTTTTGCCCATTGGTTCAAACGGACAGATTCAAATGTGTCGTCAGGCGAATATCGCGATTAACAGTTACATGAAGGCGACTGAATATTTAGCTAGTTCTGAAAGTTTATGTAATATGATTTATCCCGCGCTGGATGCGGAAACCAATATTTCTCAGCAGTTATTGGCTTATTGTCAGCCTGTGGGCAGTTCGACTTCAAAAATCCAATCGCAGATTATGAAAATGGTTGGTTTCAAAAAGGCCACGGATTCAAAGTCTTTTGTATATCAAAGTACGACTTCGAATTCGATGAAAGCTTTTGTTGATAAACTGATTCAAAAGTATCAGGATATGAACTGTGAGCAAAAAACAGGTTTCTAAAAAAAAGCATATTTATTTCAAAAATTTCAATTTGGTGCATGACGACTTTGAAGGGTTTCAAGGTGGTCATGCGATGTTGGTTGACTCGGATGGGGTGATAGCCTGGGTTGGGAAAACTCAGGACCGTCCCAAAGATTTAAAAATCCAACATGAAATCGATCTGAAGAAAAAAAATATATTGCCTTCTTTTATTGAATGTCACACTCACACAGTGTTTGCAGGTTCACGAGCGGCCGAGTTCGAAGAACGTCTGAAGGGTGTCAGCTATTTAGAAATCGCCCAAAGAGGCGGTGGGATTCTTTCGACAGTCCGACACACGCGTCAACAAACGGCAGCGCAGCTGCTGAAGCAATCGCAAAAGCGAGTGAATGAATTTTTACGTCAAGGTGTATCGACTTTGGAAATTAAATCGGGCTATGCCTTAGATTTAAAAAATGAAATTAAAATGTTGGAAGTCGCCAAAAAAATAAAAGGTCCTCAGATTATCACGACTTTTTTAGGGGCTCACGCTAAGCCCACTGAGTTTGATTCGTATTCCGATTATTTAAATTATTTAGCTAAACAAGTTTTACCAGTTGTTAAAAAGAAAAAAATAGCTAACCGAGTGGATATATTTATTGAAAAAAATTTTTTCGAAGTCGCTGACGCTCGATCCTTTTTAAAGACCGCTCAGGAAATGGGATTCCATTTAACTATTCATGCGAATCAATTATCTGATTCGGGTGGAGCACAGTTAGCCTTGGAATTAAAGGCTCTGTCTGCAGATCATGTCATTCACTTATCAGCTTCGACGATCCAAAATTTTTCAAATTCAAAAACAGTGGCCGTTTTGTTGCCAACAGCCGATTTATATATGAAGTGTCCTTATCCGCCCGCGCGTCAACTGATTGATGCCGGCGCGACGGTGGCACTGGCGACCGATTTTAATCCGGGAAGTTGTCCATCGCAGGATTTGATGTTGGTAGGATTACTGGCGCGACTAGAAATGAAAATGACTTTGCCGGAAGTTTTCAAAGCGTACACGGTGAATGCAGCTAAAGCTTTGGGGATTGATCATGAGCAGGGTCGATTGAAAGTCGGGCAGTTAGCTAATTTTATTTGCACCGAGGCGGACTTGACGGATTTCTTTTACTCGACTGGGTTTGTGCCTGAACACGATCTTTTCATTCGAGGAAAAAGAATATCTAGACTATAATCCAAGTCGTTTAATGCGCAGAGTCTAAATAATTTAAGATTCTGAAATTTAGCTTGTTAAAGTTACCAGACATTTCTAGGCTCAGATCTATGGCAGCAAGTTATTCGTCATTTTTGACAACACCTTTTTATAGTCCGGTTTTTAATACAGCTCTATTTGATGGTCCGTTTCGAATTTATTTTTCACAAAGCTACGAATCAGTCGCATTGAAAATCTATCACTTGTTGCAAACTGAACACTATGATCTGTGGGTCAGTTTTAAAAAATGGTCTGAAAAAACCAAAGACCATGCCTTTATATTAATTTACCCATCTGCAGATGATGTTCAAATGGCTTTTCAGGATATGGGACCTCAGATTCCAGTTTCAATGGAGTGGGTTGAAGGTTTTGTTGTCGGCTTGAATAATCCAACAGATGAAGAAATTTTTAAAACGTATTTTTCTGAAGTTGTTCAAAAGTTGAGTCTTTTTATCCAGAACCAATCTCATGAAGATATTCAAATCTGATCGTAAACAGTCCGGACAAGTTTTAATTGAATACATGTTGTTACTGACAATCTCTGTGGGGCTAGCCACATTGCTGGTGACTAGTTTGATCAGCCGTAAGGATGGATCCGAAGGAATTATCATTCGTTCCTGGAGCAAAATATTACAATCCATCGGGAATGATATTCCAGAATGTCCATCACAGACAGAATTTGTAAATCCGAAATGTCCATAAATTTTAAAAACTAGATTAAAAATTTCTTTTCTTTCAGTTCTTTATTAATTTTATTTTGGATACGTTCTTGGATGTCAGAAGCTAAGTCGTGACAAACTTCGCTGTCGGAAATTTTATCAGGTCCAAAAGGAAATCGCACCGGCGGTAAAAAAATAATTTTCCATTTAGCTGGTAGGGGTAAAATATTCAGCGGTAAAGGTAAAACCAATCCACGCAAAAATTTTGTAAATTTTAATTTTTTTAAATTAATATGAGTTTCTTCAGCACCCAAAATCACCGTAGGGATAACTTTGGCATCTGTTTCTAAGGCCATTCGGACAAAGCCACGTTTGAATTCTTGCAGTTGATATTTTTTAGTCGTCGGCTTGAAATTCCCGTGTTCGCCTTCGGGAAATAAAACAACCATATTATTTTTTTTCAACAAACGTAATCCGTTTTCATAATTGGCTTCGATAAATCCTAATTTATGCGCGGGTAAGGCGGTTGTTTCAGTTAAAAACCATAAATGATGAGTTAAAACTCGAGGAATGCGTTTAGTTTTTTCCTGCAGGATATAAGCGAGGATCAAGGCATCAAAGCCCGAAAATCCAGAGTGATTAGGGGCAATAATGATCGGTCCTTTTTCGGGGATATTTTCTAAACCTTCGATTTCAAGTCGAAAATATTTTTTTAAAATTTCCATGAAGAAACGGGGGAATACTTTATAGATCAATTCTTCCTTGCCAAGCGAGGTCAAATTAAAGACTTTTTCATTGGGTTTTTTTAAAAAATTGATCATAATAACTTTCATGAAATATATCATGTCTATCGATCAAGGTACAACAGGCAGTACGGTCAGCATCGTTGATCAAGGCGGAAGTCTTGTCGCGTCGAGCGATCGTGATTTTAAGCAAATTTTTCCAAAGCCAGGATGGGTTGAACACAATCCCGATGATATTTGGAGCTCGGTCGAAGTCAGTGCTCTTGAGGCGATCAAAAAAGCACAAATCACGACAGCGGATATTCATGCCATTGGAATTACGAACCAGCGCGAAACGGTGATTGCGTGGCGTAAAAGTAATTCGCAAGTTTTACACAATGCCATTGTTTGGCAGTGTCGCCGTACTTCCGATATGTGTCAAAAGTTGAAGCCCAAGTGGGCGCTCAAAATCAAAAATAAAACAGGATTAGTTTTAGATCCTTATTTTTCTGGATCTAAAATGCGTTGGATGATTGAGAATGTTCCAGCTGTTAAAAAGGCTCTCGCTGAAAATGATTTGGCATTTGGAACAATCGATACCTATTTGATGTGGAAACTTTCTGGTGGACAAATATTTGCGACGGATGTCAGTAACGCCTCTAGAACTATGTTGATGAATTTAAAAACTTTGCAGTGGGATAATGAATTATTAAAACTTTTCAAAGTTCCAATCACGGCTTTGCCAGAAATTAAATCTTCAGCGGGCCCATTCGGCTTTGCTAAAAACACGGCTTGGACATCGGATAAAACAATGATCGCAGGTGTGGCCGGTGATCAGCAAGCAGCCTTGTTTGGCCAAGCCTGTTTTTCAGAGGGAGAAGCGAAATGCACCTTTGGAACGGGAAGTTTTATTTTATTAAATACTGGAAATAAAATTTTAAAATCCAAAGCGAAAATGCTTTCGACAGTGGCTTGGAAAATTGGAAATCAAAAAACGGTGTATGCCCTTGAGGGCGGAGCCTTTATCTGTGGTGCGGCTGTGCAATGGTTACGTGATGGTTTGGGGATTATTCAGTCGTCACCCGAAGTCGAAAGACTGGCCTTGGAAGTCACAGATACCAACGGTGTTGAATTTGTTCCAGCACTGACAGGGTTGGGGGCGCCGCACTGGCAGCCGGATGCGAGGGGTGAAATCACCGGAATTACTCGCGGGGTTAAGAAAGCCCACATTGCGCGAGCGACATTGGAAGCAATGGCTTTACAAAATGCAGATATATTAATAGCGATGCAAAAAGATTTAGGTAAAAAATTAAAATCCATCAAAGTTGATGGGGGCGCCAGCCAAAATAATTTATTAATGCAAATGCAATCGAATTATTTGCAAACTCAAGTGGTGCGGCCCCAGATGATTGAAACAACATCATTGGGTGCAGCCTATTTAGCTGGACTTGGTGTTGGCATTTGGAAGTCGACTGAGGAAATTAAAAACATTTGGAAACAAGATCGCATTTTTAAAGCTGAAATGAAAACGAAGGAAGTTCAAGTTCGCTTTAAAAATTGGAATCGTGCGATTGTAAAAGCAAAGGTTAAGTAGCCTTATTTTATTGTTTTAATCATTGATTGCCTCAAAAAATTATCAAATTCAATAGATCCAGTTTTACTAAGATGTTGGTAGTCTGTATAGAAAAATGTATTTCCGTTATGAGGTGTACAATTATTTTTTTTGCAAAATAAATCAAATGGGTCAATAAGCGTAATTTTAGGATATATTGATTTAAGCTTAAAAAAATGTTCTCTATACTCATCTTCGTTGTTCAGCGCATTTCTCTTTTGAATTGAACATCGATCTCTGAGTTGAGGAAAAAACGGTCTAGGATAGCAATTTTTAATATCTTGAAAAATTGGAATATCTAATACAATAATTATATTTTTTTGTTTAGATAATATTTTTTCAATAGTTTTAAATAAAGATATTTCAAATAAATCTGATTGGTTTGTTTTATTGTTTTCTAAAATGAATTTGTCGAAGTTTTCTCTTTTAATCATTTCACGATGATATGCACTCCAGTATCCAGATATAACAACATTTTTAATTTTTTCATTTTGCAATAAGAAATTAATTATATCTGAATAATTTCTATGTTCAGAATTATCTCCAAGAGTTACTGTGTTAATAAATGGAGCTGTACTGCTCATTCCTAGCAGAAGTGCATTCCCAAAGTACTTTGATCCTTTTTGGTAACCGTAAAAATATTGATTAACATGGCTGTCACCAATAAATATTGTATTGTAGTTTTCATCGGTTTCGGCACAAAATCCATATTGGTCAATATTTTTTTCACACATTTTAACATTTTCCGTCGTTTGATTATTGCATATAATTTTGATATATTTATTTTTACAATTAGATGCACTTTCTCCATAAATTGTAGATTGATCGTTTTCTATATCTTTTTGAATTTTTTCTGCAATAGGAATTCTTAAAGGTAATCCGTTTTTTAAATAAACAAAAAGACTAGTTGATATAATGCATATAAAAGATATGCTGATATATTTTAAAAATTGATAATTATTAAATTTAATTTTTTTTAATTCTAGTTCAAACGTTTCATAGATGGTAATTGCCATGATTAAACATAAAATTAAAAGATAAAGTTTAAAGTACACACTTTTAACGTATACATCGTTATAAAGATCTTTTGAAAAGACAATAACTGGCCAATGAACTAGATAAAGCGGATAGCTAATTTTACCCAAATATGATAGATATTTATTTTCTAAAAATATGCTTTTATTAGATATAATGTGAATTATAATTATAGCTGTTGCTATAACTGCAACTAGGTTATAAATACCAGTGCTAAACCCAGCGGATGAATTTTTTTTAAATAAATATAATAGCAAAATTAGTGCTGTCGAAAAAACAAGCTTATTGATTTTTATATTTTTGAAGCCTAAGAAGATTAAACTACCAGCCAACAACTCCCACATTCTAAAAGGTAAAAAATAAAAACCAGCTTCAGGACTAAATTTGTGAATAATAAGAAATCCAGAAAGAGAGGTTAAAAACAATATTCCAAATATCTTTTTTAGGTGATTTTTGGATATTAAGTATAATAGTGGAAAAAAAATATAAAACTGTTCTTCAATGCTGAGTGACCATAAGTGAAGTAAGTGCTTTGATTCAGATTGCATATCAAAGTATCCGGCTTCGCTCCAAAAAAGAAAATTTGAAAAAAATAATATTCCAGAAATAGTTTGTTTACATATGTTTTTGAAGTCACTTGGGAAACTTATAAAATAACCAAAAATAAGGGTAAGAATAAGAATCAATGCGAGTGCTGGAAAAAGTCTTTTTATTCTTCGTAAGTAAAAGTCAACTAAGTTATCAATTTTAAAGTTTTGCATTTGTTGGCTCATTAGAAATCCAGAAATAACAAAAAATATATCGACACCTAGATACCCACCTCTAAAGAAATTTGGGAAAAAATGAAATAATAAAACGCCTAAGACGGCTATCGCGCGTAGCCCATCGATACCATGAATATACATACTAACTCCACTTTATTAGCGAATTTTTCGTGTATTATTTTACTTTGTCTTCGTTGGGATCAAGTTGAAAGTCGCCATCGTCATCTCGGCCGATATTCGATTCTTTTTCAAAACCCTTATAAAAGCAGTTAAATAGATCTGTGCTGCTATTGTCAATCTGAGAGCATGGATTTGCAAAGCTCACGCGATTACTGTCATCAATATTTGTGGTCGCAGTAATCGCGGATAAATTCATTTTCTTAATTAAATTAGCTGTTTGAAGTTCTAAAAGAATTGTTTTATTTTCTACGGCTGTGACAAGTTGAGGGCCTGCAATTTCAACTACAGACTCATCTTGTGTAGAGTAAGAAAATGAATGGCCGTTGACAGTCCCAGAGATATAGATGCTTTTACCTAAGAATCCAGACGGGGCGCCGCTTGGTAAAGACAAAGTCTTTGTGAGTTTAATTTTTATCCGTCGTAGCCCATTTAAATTAATCTGTCCCGATGCGAAAGTTTGGGGTGTATTCGATAATAAATCGATGGCATAAGTGCTGTTGAATTCAATATCGTCTCCATCGACTTCGGATCCAGAAGCGACTTCATCTGCTTTGAATTCTATTTGTCCGAAATTGACCCAGATATTTTGAATGACGATTGTGTTGCCGACGGAATCCAATAATGTAGCTGGGGGAGGGAAAGCGTAACTTTTTGGTATAATCAGATCCCAAATTGTTTTTTTAAATCGAGCGACTGTAGCGTTTGCTGATGACGAAGTCATTGCAAGAGAAACAAAAGGGTTTCCAGTTGTGGTATTTTCATTCTTGTTTTGGCAACTAAAAGTTAAAAATAATAAGATAACGAGTAATTTATTTTTCATTAGGAATCCTTTTTTGAATCTTTGTTTAAAAACAGTGGGAATGCGGCTATTTCGATATGATAGACATTTTTTTTAGGGGCTGTGCTGTTGTTGCTATCGTTCATTTTTTTAATTGATTCTGTTATTATTGTTTTTATTTTTATAAAATCTGCTTCAGATAAGGCCAACGTTTGTCCCATAATTAATCGGTCCTCGCGCGAGACTTGCTCTATGCTCATTTTGGCAAGGTCAAAAATTTGTCTGTGAAATTCTCCGAGGCTCAGTTTGAAAACGCCATCTTGACAATTCAGATGAGGAGTTGTTTGAATCCATCGTCCATTTTTTTCTTGTTTAATAAATTTGTGATCAATTAAAAATTGGATGCTTTTTTCGACATCAGAAGGTGTCGTTTTTTTAATTAATTTTTTACTGATCCATTCTGGATTAGGGGTGAAATCGTCTGTATTGACGAGTTCATAAATGGCTACATTTTGCCATTTTGTCAGGTATTCAAAAACTCTCAAATCATTGCTCTCTTTGTTGTTTTCGTAAGCGAGTCTTAATATTTGATTCATTGATTGGACTCTTGTTTCGGAGTCTTCGCTTTGGTCAATCAATCGAAGGTTGTTTAAAATTTTCTTTTCTTCGCTAGTCAGATTTAAATGTGGAATCATTTTTTGAAAAGATTTTTCAGTAAAAGGCCGCTGCTTATTCAATATCATTGAAATATTAGCTAATGATAGGGAAGATTTTTTAGATAAATATTGTAAGTTAAATAATTTTTTTTCGGATTTTAAATATTGAATCATGTCGTTCATGAACATAATCGCGTCGTAATATTTGTAGATGTCGGGTCTTTTGTTTTTCATATATTACACCTAAAGTTGTGGGGGCTTCCATGCCCCCATTTTTTATCAGTATTGAATAATCTTTATTCAACTTTGCTATCGTTCGAATCAAGATCATCATCTCCATCGT
>DALYIB010000081.1:0-10620 GCA_031970595.1 Pseudobdellovibrio sp. | reverse complement strand
ATATCACCGGTACGAAAAAAACCATCGACAAATACGGCGGCTGTGGCTTCGGGATTTTTATAATATTCTTTCAGATTTTTTTTACTACGAACTAGGATTTCGCCATCGGTATCAAATTTAATTTCGACGTCACCAATCGGTTTGCCGACAGTGCCAATTTGCCAATTCGATTCTGTATTCACAGTGATTGCGGCAAAAGTTTCAGTCAGACCATAGCCTTCTAGAATTTTAATTCCTAAAGATGAAAAAAATTGTCCTAATTCTTTGCCTAACGGTGCGCCACCACTGATGGCAAATCGCAGTTGGCCGCCAAAGGCTTTTTTGATCGGATTAAAAACTAAACGCGACAGCAGTTCGTATTGGGCGATCAAGGCCAGGGGAGCGGTCTGTTTAGTTTGGCGATAGTAAGCCATTTTTTCACTGGCCTCTAGGGCTTGTGAAAATAATTTCTTTTTCACGGCGCTGGTTTCAACTTTGGTTAATATACCTGCGTAAATTTTTTCGAAAATTCGTGGAACAGCAATTAAGAACTGTGGTTGAATTTCAACTAGGTTCGATCGGATTTGATCGATCGATTCGGCAAAAGCCAAGCGATATCCCTGATAGCAAGCGCCCCAATGTTCAATACGACCCATGACGTGGGCATAAGGTAAAAATGAAAGTGAAGTATCATTCGGACGAATATCAAATAAAGCAAAAGCTTCGGATATTTCGGAAACCAGGGCTTGATGCTGCATCAAAACACCTTTGGGTTGTCCCGTTGTTCCTGAAGTGTAAATGATCGTGACGGGATCTATCAGCTGAACTTTTTTGGATTGTTGAATAAATTGATGAATGTCTTCATCAGTTATTTTTAAAGCTTGATCAGAAAGTTCATTGATTGAAAATTCGTCCAGCACAATGATGTCGGGTTGGGTATTGAGTTGATTTTTAATTCGGTCGACTTGGTCTTTTTTGGTTTGATTATCGACAACAATAACTTTGGATTCGCTGTGGTTTAAAATATAAACGACATCTTCATCTGTCAAATTAGGGTACAAAGGGGCTACGATGTAACCGCTACCGATGCCGGCGATATCAAAAGCCGCCCATTCCCATCGGGTTTGGCTCATGATGGCGACTTTGTCTTGGGGCTGAAGGCCTTTGCTTTGCAATAATTTGGCAAAATATGTAATTCGTTGCAGATAATTTTTATTTGAAAAGTGAACCCATTGTCCCAGATGTGAATCTTTGTATGTAATGGCCGTTAAATCGGCGCGATTTAACATATTTTCGAGCCATAGAGAAATACTTTCATGTTTTGGTAAGTTCATATTTATTGAGTTGCGCCCGTTTGGCGTCCTAAAATTAATTGAACGTCGACAGTTTTTTCATTTTCGACTTTCACTTTAACTTCGTCATTTAAACCCGTAAATGCATTTTCGGCACGAACGGTGATTTCTTTGTTAGCCGGAATTCGATATTTTCGAATTGGCAATTCTTCGGTCAAGCGCACACCATTGACATAAATCGATGGACGAGCTCCGCCATTATTGACATGGATATTGATATAACCACCATCGGATGGAATTTCTAATGTCGCATTCAAAGTGCTGGTTTGTTTATAGACTTTGCTGGTTTCGTATTTTAAGTAACCTGTTTTAATCAATGAAATGGTCACTTCTTTTTCTGGTTCGACCGGTAAAATAGCTGGAGTAATTTGACCAGTGTCTTTTTGATTAATATAAATTCGTGCGCCTGCAGGTTCACTGTTGACGGAAATATTCACAGCACTTTTGGAAGCGGATTCAGTCACGCCTGTCGGATTGGGTTTAACCGGATCGGGATTAGTGCTGGGCTTGTTCGGCTTGGCAATCGCTGCGGGTTTTCCGTTTGATGGTTTAACCATGTAATTCATGTAACCCCAATAGCTGGCAAATGAAAGAGCGGCTACACCAATAATTTTAGCAAACAAAGAACCATCAGATTGTGAACTTTGTCCTTTGCGCTGAGACTGGGTGACGCGAGTCATTTGTGTGACACGAGTTCCTTGAGCGAATTCACCCGGACGGTTCGATTTTGCTGCAGAATTTAAAGGATTTCCTTTTTGTAAAGCAGCGGAGCGAATGCCATCGAGTTGAATTTTATTGGATTGATCCGATTCTAAACCTTTGGGATTCAGTGGAGGTTCTTTACTGCTGACTGCTGGAATCGGCGGTAATTCGGAACGACGAGGTTCGTAATGAGGAATATCAGGTAACACCAAAGGTTCTGCCGAGGCAGAGGACGGAGCTGTTTTTGTAGCGGTTTCTTCAGCGACTTCTAATTGACTGTATTGAACCAGTTTGTCTTTACCTTCGCTGTAAGCCGCTTTAAAGCTTTCTTTGATAAAATGACTAAAATCCTGAGTTGAAAAATCAGGGTAGTGTGTATTTAAAAATCGATTGAGGTCTTTTTGTAAATTAGCGGCCGTTTGATAACGAACATTTTTGTCTTTGGCCAAAGCTTTAGTCACAATCCGTTCAAGCTCTGGTTGAACAAGAGGATTGATTTTTCGAATAGGTGGAATTTGGCAGTCGCGGACTTTCCGTAAAATAGCGGCTTCGTTGCTGCCAGTGAATAAACGATCATTCGCCAGTAATTCCCATAAAATGATACCTAATGCGAAAACGTCCGTACGTGGATCAATCGGTAAGCCCTCGGATTGTTCGGGGCTCATGTAAGCAAATTTACCTTTTAAGGTCCCAGCTTTCGTGGCCTCGGTTTCTTTTTCAGCTTTGGCGATACCAAAATCGATGACTTTGGCTTCGCCTTCGAAAGAAATCATAATATTTTGCGGGCTCATATCACGATGAGTAATATTTAAAGGTTTTCCAGATTTTGAATCCACGCAACGATGGGCGTGATCTAAACCTGAAGCCGCCTCTTTGACAATGTAAACAGCTTGATCAATTGAAATACTTTTGTTGGCTTTTTTAAGTTCGTTGATGATTTGACGTAAATTCCTTCCATCAACAAATTCCATAACCAGATAAAATTGATTTTTCTCGATACCAAAATCATAAATAGAAACAACATTGGAATGATTCAAATTGATAGCGACTTTTGCTTCCTCTTTGAACATATCAATGAATTCTTCGTTCGTTGAAAATTGTGGCAAGATTCTTTTGACGGCGACGAACTTACTGACGCCATTGGCACCATTGGACTTGGCCAAATACACTTCGGCCATACCGCCGGCAGCGAGTTTTTCAAGTAGAATATATTTACCGAACTTTTCAACTTTGGACATCAAAGGTCACATCGGCACTTCAAAACTGAATCTAAAGTCTAGGAACTTGTTAAAAAAAAGACTGCTTTAAATTGATAAAATAGTTAAGATCAGATTTATGAAATGGGTTGGATTAACAGGCGGAATAGCCACAGGGAAATCAACAGTCGCCAGACTGATCGAAAGTCATGGTCACCCTGTGATTGATGCGGATGCGATTTCGCACCAGCTGACTCGACCTGCCGCCGAAGGCTATTTTCAAATCGTGTCTCATTTTGGGAATCAAGTTTTAGAACCCAATGGTTTTCTAGATCGTAAAAAATTAGCAGAAATTATTTTTCAAAATCCGAATCAAAAATTAAAACTGGAAAACATTTTGCACCCGCTGATTCAAGATCAGGTCAAAGAATTAAAAAATAAATATATCCTCGAAGAAAAAAAAATATGTTTTTATGATGTGCCCTTGTTATTTGAAAAAAAATTACAAGCGCAGTTTGATGACGTAGTGACTGTTTGGTGCCAAGAAGAGATTCGCCTACGTCGATTGTGCCAGCGCAATCAACTGGACCGAGCGACAGCTCTGCAAAGAATTCAGCAACAACTGCCTCAATCGATTAAAATCGCGCAATCTCAGTACTGTATTGATAACTCGGGCAGCGAACAAAGTTTAATTGAAATTGTTCGCCGGTTTTTAGTCCAGTATGAGAAAAACTGTGACTAAAAAACGTCTCATTTTAATTCAAGTTTTTACTGATTAAACCGATAAGATCTGTATGAAACGGATTTTATTAGGCTCAAGAAGAGCACTATCAACAATTTTAGGAATGTTCTTTTTATCGTCAATTTCTTATTCGCAAGAATGGGTTGAATTCTATAACAATACGCGTTCATTAGGTATGGGTGGCGCCGGAGTGGCCGTGACCAGTGATGAAACGGCCTTGTACCGTAATCCCGCAAATTTAGGAAGCGTTCGCGATGTCTATGGAACTTATTTTGATCCGGAAGTGGATGCGTCTTCGAATTTTGTGAATCAGGTGACCGGGCAATTCACAGGTAAGGCTTTTGATTTACAAACAATTCGCGATATTTTAGACACGAATCGTGATCAGTATTACCACGCTCGAATGCAAGTCACACCGACGATTGTTCGCAGAAATATCGGTTTTGGCCTGATTTACAGAAATCAAGTTCATGCGATGACGGAATCAACTGGTACAACGATGGATACATATTACCAAAATGATTTGGGTGTCGCGTTGGGGGCCAATTTACGTTTGTTCGATGGACGAATTAAAATTGGTGCAACGGCCAAGGCCTTTAATCGCATCGAAGTCATTAATCCCACATTATCAACAGCCGGTCCTTTTGATTTGTCCACCGTTGGCAGTGAAGGAACAGGGCTCAGTATTGATGGGGGATTGTTGATTCAAATTCCATGGAAGCTTTTGCCAACAATCGGCGCGGTCGTACGTGATGTAGGCGATACTGTTTTTGATCGCAAAGATGGTTTACGTTTACGCACAACAACTCGTCCGGCAACAGTCAAACAATCCATAGATGCGGCGATTTCCATTTTTCCTATACACAGTAATGAATTTCGTTCTGTTTGGACAATTGAATATGCAGATGTTGCGAATTCTCGTCAGGATAATGACAATGTGAAAAGAGTTCGTTTCGGTTTTGAAACCAATTGGCGCGACGTTTTATTTTTCCGTGCTGGTATTCATCAGCGATATTGGACAGCGGGATTTGAAGTCGCCAGTGAAAAAGTATCATGGCAAGTGGCCAGTTATGGCGAAGAAGTGGGAACCACTGTCAATGGCGTGACGACGAACAAAGAAGATCGTCGTTTAAGCACAAAATTTGCGGTCAGGTTTTAAAATGAAAAAACTTTTATCGTGTATTCTATTTTTAAGTTTAATGTCATGTTCTGGAAATATTTTTCAGGATGCGACTTCGAATTCGGGCGAAGATGATTATATTTTGCAAGCGCGCCAGTATTTAAACGAACAAAAATACGATGAAAGTTTACAAATTATTCAAACAAAATTATCACAAACGGCTCAAGATTCAACCGCCGTTCGTGAAATCATCGCCAGTAATTATGGGGGCAAGTGTGGATTGAACTTTGTTCAATTTACACTGAATTTATCCAGTCAAACCACGGGCAGCGCATTTTATCGATTGATGACTCCGTTTGTTCAAGTGGTTGTGGATCCCTCTCATTGCAAAACTTCGCTCAGTACGATGGAGCTGATCGGCACCACATCACAAAGAACTGCGAATCAAAATGCGTTTGTAGCTGTGATGGGAATGGTCTTGATGGGAACTGCGATGCGTGGATATGCGGATATTAATCCGGCATTAGGAAATGGAATTGCGGATGTGAATATTTGTTCGGGGTTAACAGATGCTCAGGTGGATGATATTATTATTGGATTTGGTTACATGAGTAAAAATTTAACGGCAGTTGGTTCCAGCTTGATTGGTCCCAGTTCATTAGGAAGTATGGATCAATTAATCACAACTTGTACGACAATTGCAGGTTCTAATTGCGAAGTCACAGATCCAGCGGCAATTTCTCCTACGGTTCGCAGCACAGTTCGTGATTTGTTAAATACTCAAGAATACGGAATTGGATCTTTTTCTACGGGTGGAAATGATTTGCTCATTCCAGGAGCGTGTCCATGAAAATATTTTTTATTTGTTTGATGATGACATTGCCATCTTTAGCAAAAACATTGTATCAGCCGATGCAATCCACGCGTAATTTAGGTATGGGTGGAACGGGTGTTGCGTACACTCGCGGTGTTGATGCTTTGTTTGTGAATCCGGCGGCCCTAGCTCGCGCAGAAGGTTACAGTTTTACATTGATCGAAGTTCAGCCTGCAGCGGGAACAAACAGTCAGCGTTTAATTGATCAGTCGCAGAACTTGGGATCCAGTTTGGCTTCAGCCGATTTATCGGGCCTGTATGGTCAAACATTTTTTGCAGATGTCTCTGCAAAATCAGGAATGGTTTTTCCAAATTTTGGTTTTGCGTTTTATTCAACGAATCAAATGTCAGAGACATTTAACGATCCTGTTTTTCCAACTTTTAATGTCGACTTTGTCAGTGACTATGGTTATTTGGTCGCCGGAGCTATTCCGATTGGTCCACAAGCGTCCTTTGGAATTTCGGCGCGGCATGTGAAACGTTGGGAAGCCAAGAAAGATTTACTTGTGACAGATCTGGTAGGAACAACCGATCAAAATTTAATCGAATCGGTGGCTTCTGATAAAGGAACTGGAAATGCATTGGATTTATCTTTTCTAGCGACATTTTCAGGAAATCTGAGTCCCACATTGGGGATTATGTGGCATGACGTGGGAATGACGCGTTTTGAACCTACGGCCGGAAACGGTCCGGTCCGTCAAGATGACAATTTAGTTTTAGGCGGATCGATTCAGCACCCTTTTGCGCTGGCGACATGGACACATGCGATCGAATATAAATTTATTCGCACCGAAGGCGAAGATATTTCAAAGAAAATTCATTTGGGAACAGAGGCTTCCTTTGGAATTTTTGATTTACGTGCCGGCTTTTCACAAGGATATTTAACTTATGGAGCAGCGTTGGATTTTTCATTTTTAAAAATTGAAGCCGCTGCTTACAGTGTCGAGTTGGGTAACAGCGCGGGTCAAAACAGAAGTGATCGCTATCAAGCGTCGATCAGTTTGAATTTGGATTTTGACCAAGCGTTTAAGTTAACAAAAGATGGTAAAAAAAGAAGACTTATGCAAAGAAGATAGTTAGCATCTAAGGATGCTGACATTTCTGAAAGTCACTCACCCAGATCAAATCAAAAATATTCTGCAGGATTATCCCGTTGAAAAATATACGTGGATTGTTTCTGATTTAAAATCTAAATTTGATCTTCAACAGCTCAGTCTGCAAAAAAAGGGTTATTACAGCGAAGACGAGTGTCTGCGGATCAGCGATTTTTGGAATATTTGGTTTCGTCGATTGCTGCCAGACTTTCAGCTGATCAGCTCGGAAGCGATGCAGATTCTAGTCGAAGAAATTTATTTGCAAAACACCGATCGGTTTTTTTTCACACGTCATCAGTTGCCGACCTTATTTCATTATTTGGATTATTTGTTTCCCTTATTTGCATCCGAGCAGCATCAACAGTTGATGGATTGGTTTGTTGAAACCAATGCGAATAATCAAGAGCATCCTTGGTATAAATGGTATTTGTCAGCCTTGTTTTTTTATCAACAAATCATTTTGAAAAAAATAGCGTTACCGCAATGGCAAGCTTCGCTGTTGTTAACGCAAGATCTTTCGGTTTTGAATTTGAATCGTCCTTTAGTTTTGGATCTAGGGTCAGAAATGACTTCGATTGAAATGACTGTCTTTAAATTATTGTCCCAAAAGGTCGATGTCTATTTGATTCATCCCCAACCAGAATGGAAAGATCGATATCATTTTTTATTAAATACATATCAGAATAATTTGGGCTACGGAAAATCAATCTCTGTTCCAAATGTTGCCAGTAGCCCCACTTTGCAGCCTGTGCAATTTAAAAGATTTGCTACAGAAATGACGGAAGTGCAGTGGATTGTGACTCAGGTTCGAAAGTGGTTGGATCAAGGTGTACCCGCTTATCAGATTGGTTTATTTTCAGCTCGTCTCGAAGAATACTGGCCGCAGCTAGCGATGTATTTCAAAGTTGAAGGAATTCCTGTCCAGAAACAGATTGTCGGTTCGTATTTATCCAAAGGTTTTTTTCAATCTCTGAATGCGCAGTTAAAATCCCTGAGCTCCCAAGTTAGTTGGGAAAGCTTAGAAATGGCCTATGCGGCTGATCAAGGAATCACTTCTTTGATTTCATTTGAAAAATTTAAAGCCCTATTTTTAGAATTGACCGAAGTCGAAGAGCTGGGGCGTCATGATCAAATTAAAGAACTGTATCAAAGAAAAATTGATCTGAGTAAAAAAATATCACGTGATGAGTTTTTGACGATTCTTTTGATGGAGTCGATTAAAATTTCAGATGATCCCGAGTTTTTGAATGATTTATCGGGCCTTTTCAAAGAGATCATGGCGCAGTCTTTGGACGAAAAGTGGAGCTTTGAATCCTGGTTTAAACTATGGACGACAAGGCTGGCTAAAAAAGAATTCAAAATCGAAGAAGCCGCGCAAGAAGGAGTTCAGTTAAGATCCTTAGGCGCAGTGTATTTAACCAACATCACTCATCGTATTTGGTACGGATTGGACGAAAGTTCGTTTCAAAGTTCGAAAGGTGTTTTGATTCCGTTGTCCGATGTCGAAGTCTTAAAGCGCACCTTTGATTTTCCCATGAATTATCCTGAAGAAAGTCACGATGAATTTAATCTGCGCTGGCTGTCAGTAGCCAGTTGTGACGAATCATTTTTTAGTTGTGCCCATGTCAGTATGAAGGCCGAGCCTTTAACGACTTCGCTGTTTTTTCTAGAAAACAATCCAAAGCCAGATGATTTAAAATTTCGTGATCAGACTCGCTGGGGGGCTTTACAAAAAAATTATCAGATTAACCAAAGCTCAAAACTGTCTTGGGATTTAGATTTAACAACAAAGCCTGCGCTGAATTTCAAGCCGAGTGAAATTTCTGTTCATGATTTAATGTCTTTGGCGGAATGTGAATTTAAATTGCTTGCTTCCAAAGGTTTTCGTTTGCGAGATGAATCTGTCGTATCCATTGAATTAGATCCTTTACAAAAAGGGACCGTCATTCATGGTTTATTTGAATATTTGATCAAAGAACAGAAATATCAAACCGTTCAACCTGAAGAGATAGATATTTTTCTAGAAGATTTTCGTTTGAAAAACAATTTATTCCCCAAAGAAGACTTGTTTTGGAAATTGCAAAAAACAAAATTTTTGGCTATCGGAATTAAATTTGCCGAACGAGAAAAAAAACGATTAGCTAATAGTTCTGTTGAATTCATTTTAGAAAAATCTTTTGAATTTAAGTACGACTTTTTAACCCTGCGTGGTCGAATCGACCGAATTGATCTGGATGTTAAAAGTCAAAGTTATTTGATTTACGATTACAAACGTTCTGACTCCAGTTATTTAAATTATGCGGACAAATGGATTTCTGAAAAGGAATATCAGTTACTTGTTTATGTTATGGCACTGATCCAAGAAGGAATATCAGCCCAGCAGATCAAAGGGGCTTTGTATTATTTTTATCAAAAATTTCAAATTTATAAAGGCGGGTATTGGCAGGATGCTGATTCCGCTGATAGTACTTGTTTTGCTCATCAAATTGATTTTAAAAAGAAAACAACACAAGGCCCACAAGACCTTATTCAATTAATCCAAAAGTTTGAAGAGGAGCTGAAAGCTTTATTGGCGCAAATCTCAGAACAAAAATTTTGGGCGATCCCAAAAAATACGGATGACTGTGCAGATTGTGATTGGAGGAAGCTATGTCGCGCTCCCCACTTGAATTAAAGCCAACGTCGGATTTTCAGTATTCAAACTTGTTTATTCGTGCCGGGGCCGGGGCGGGTAAAACAACGCAATTGATTCAGACTTTTTTTGATTTTGTGCAAGCTTTTCAAGCCAGTCAAAATCGAATGCCTAAAATTATCATGACGACTTTTACTCGTAAGGCCACCCAGGAAGTCAAAGAGCGTTTGATGGTCAAAGCCTTGGAAACAGGTCAGTCCGATTTATTTGAATATATTAATAAAAAATCCATGGTTCATATTTCGACGATACATGGAGTTTTAGGATTGTTCCTTAAGAAAAATTTTGAATATGCAGGCTTATCTGCACAGTTCAAAATTATTGATGATTTTAAAAATGATCGACGTGTTTATCGAATATTAAAAAAATTGATCAAAGAAAATAATCAATACAGCGAGCTCTTGGAACATTATCGCTTCAAAGAGCTTGTGAATCACGTTGTTGACGTGGTGGAGCAGAAAGCTCAAAGAAAGAATTTGCTACCTGTTGATGAGCAGGATTTAAAATCGGCTCGTGGGCACGTTTTAAAAAGATTCACAGACGTTATTCATGAGTTGATAGCTATTCGTAACGGATTAAGTTCAAAACCCTGGACTGAATATATTTCAGCTTTGGAAAGTATCGCTGCTTTGATTGAGAAAAACGAAATAGATGCAGCGTTAGCAGCGGCAGAAAATTTAGATAAAAAGCCCTCGTTTAAAAAACAATCGCCACCGTTCGATGAATCTTTGCATGATCAATTATTAGAAATGATTGATTCCAAAGACGGTCTGTTATGGCATTTGGATACGGACGAATTTATTCAAAGCTGTGTCTTTTTAAATCAACTTTTGCATCAACTTGTATTGGCCTTTCAGAAAGAATACGAA
>DALYIB010000080.1:0-10709 GCA_031970595.1 Pseudobdellovibrio sp. | reverse complement strand
CCGTCATTATTTTTAGAATTTTTAGAATCATTTCTAGACATAATGACAACCCTCTCAACTACGCATCTAAAGGTGTTAACTCGCGAGCCACTTCTTCTTTGATGAAAGCTTCAATTGTGTCGCCATTTTTAATGTCGTTAAAGTTTTCAATACCAATACCGCATTCAAAGCCTTCTGCCACTTCACGAGCATCGTCTTTGAAACGTTTCAATGAAGAAACTTTACCTTCATAAATAATTTTGCCTTCACGAACTAAGCGCAACATATTTGAACGTTGAATCTTACCATTCGTAATAAAGCATCCAGCGATGGTTCCGATTTTTGGAACACTGAATGTGTTACGAACTTCTGCTGTACCCATCACTTTTTCAACCAACTGCGGAGCCAATAGACCCTGCATAGCTTTTTTGATGTCATCCATCATTTCGTACACAATTGTATACGAACGAATATCCACGCCTAATTGTTTCGCTTTAGCCGCGGCATTACCATCTGGTCGTACGTTAAATCCAATCACAACACCTTTTGAAGTGTGCGCCAATAAAACGTCATTTTCGTTAATTCCACCCACAGCCGAGTGAACAATTTTATTTTTAACTTCTTTAGAAGTTAATTTGGAAAGCATTCCATTAATAGCTTCCAGTGAACCATGAACATCTGCTTTTAAAATAATATTAAAATCTTTCACTTCACCTTGAGTCACTTTGGCAAATAAATCTTCGAGCGAAACTTTTTTGTTAGATTCTTGAGCTGCTAAAGCTTGATTTTTTCTAATCTCAACAACTTCTTCAGCTGTTCTTTCATCTTTAACTACGTCAAAGCGATCACCTGCCGCTGGAACACCTTCAAGACCTAAAACCTCAGCTGGCAAACCTGGCGTAACAATATCAATACGCTCGCCTTTATCATTAATTAATGACTTAACGCGACCCTTCATCGACCCTGCAACGATATATTGTCCAACTTTAACATGACCATCTTTAACTAAGATTGTTGCAACCGCGCCTTTGCCTTTTTCAAGTTTGGCCTCGATCACTAAACCCGTACCTGAACGATCTGGATTGGCTTTTAATTCGGCCACTTCAGACAATAATTTCACATTTTCAAGAAGCTCTGTAATACCTGTGCGTTTCAAAGCAGAAACTTCACAGAAAATCGTGCTACCGCCCCACTCTTCAGGAACAATTTCTAGCTCGGTTAATTGTTGTTTAATACGATCTGGATTTGCACCTGGCTTATCCATTTTATTGACAGCAACGATAATAGGAACTCCTGCCGCTTTCGCATGATTAATAGCTTCCGCTGTTTGAGGCATCATACCATCATCAGCAGCCACTACGATAATGGCGATATCAGTTGCATTGGCACCACGCGCACGCATAGCTGTGAACGCTTCGTGGCCCGGAGTATCTAAGAATGTTAATAAACTTCCATCTTCAGTTTTAACAGAGTAAGCCCCGATATGCTGAGTGATTCCACCCGCTTCTCCGGCTGCGACTTTGGCGTTACGAATCGCATCCAACAAAGACGTCTTACCGTGATCGACGTGACCCATCACTGTCACAACAGGTGGACGAGTGATTTTTTCAGCTTCTAGGTCACCGAAAGCTGTTTCAACAACAAGCTCTTCAGCTGTTTTAAAAACATTTTGTGCTTCCCATCCAAATTCAGGAACTGTTAACGCCAATGTATCAAAATCAAGATCCGTATTCATGTTGGCCATAACACCATTTTGCATAAGCACCTTAACCAACTGAGGAGCTTTGATCCCCATTTCGTTAGCGGCGTCACCCAACTTCATTTTACCGTTCACTTTAAGAATACGCTTCGAAGCTTTCGGAGTCGTGATCTGAGTTTTTTGAGCTTCACGATTCATCAAAGTGACCTTCTTTTTAGGTTGGAAAACCATTTCACGCTTACGGAACTCAACAGCATTAAAGCTGCTTAAAAGCTCTTCTTGTTCTTTTTCTTTGGCAGATAATCCGCCTGTTTGATTCGAGAACTTTTTAGCTTTTTTGTCGTAATCGCGTTTATCATTAAAATTATCGTTAAAATTTACTTCTGGAATTGGAGCTGCTGCTACGAAGCCTGGTCTGATATTACGACCAGCACCTGCAGGACCGCCCGGTCTTGGTCCACCAAAACCCGTCGATTGACCTTGAGGACGTTGCCCTTGGAAACCAGGAGCTCTTGGTCCGCTCATTGGACGCTGACCTTGATACGAGGATCCCGGAGGAGCTTGCACACGGCTTAAATCCATGCGGCCAATAATATTTCTTTTAACACCTGTTGAACTGACACCGCTATCTCCGATCGCCACTTCTTTTTTACGAGAAGGCGCTGGAGCCGCAGGTGTCACAGGAGTTGCTGTCGCGACTGGTGCCGCCGGCGTTGCCGCGGGTACCGAAACTGCAGCTGCAACTGGAGTTGGAGCTTCTGATTGTACAACTGGTTTTTCTTCAATGACGGCCGCAACTGTGGCTGACTGGTGAGCCACAGATACTGGCTCAACTGCCGATTCAGCTTCTGGTCGAGAAATCACTTTCGCACGACTTTCAACAACAGGCTCAACGTCTTTGGTTTTACGACGAATCACTGAACTTGTTTGAGGAGCTGCCACTTCTGTTGGCGCCGCTTTTTTTGCAATCGTTTTCGCTGGAGCTTTATTCGCTGGAGCTGGAATCACAGTCGCCGCCTTAGCCGCTTTCGGTGCCGTTGGCTTTTTGGCCGCTGTTTTTTTAGGTTTATCTTCGGCGCTTTCTTCTGAAGGCGCCGCTAATTTCAATTTGATCGTACTTAAAGACTCAGGATCGAGCTCTGCCATATGATTTTTAATCGGCAGCTTCCATTCTTTGATTTTATCCATCAAAGCTAAAGGGGTCATACCTATTTCTTTTGCAAATTCAAAAACTTTTGGATTACTCACGCTCAATTATCCTTATCCTTAATTAACTCTCAATTAGTTCTCTTCTGAGTCTAACTTCGAAAGCTCAGCTTTTAACAATTCTTCTGCTTTTGATTTCGCAGAAGAGTTTTCTTTTTCTTTCATAGCTTGTGCTTGCGGAGACTGAGGAACTGGCATGCCTTGATCTTGATATTTCTTGATCAATGCAGCTGCATCATTAACAAGTTTTTGGGCTTTTTCGACATCTTCGTAACCAGCAATCGACATCACTTCTTCAACTTTTGCTGAAGCTAATGACTGGAACGATCCGAAACCCGATTGTAAAATATTTTGCGCCATCGTCTCAGACATATTCGGCAACAACATTAAATTGAAAATAGATTCAGCCGTACGTGCTTGTGTCGCTGAAGCCGAAATAATGTCTAATTTCCAGCCCGTCAACTTGGCCGCCAAGCGAACGTTTTGACCACGCTTACCGATAGCTAAGCTTAATTGAGAATCTGGAACTACGATTTCCATTTCTTTATTTTCTTCATCTAAAAACACTTTTGTAATTTCTGCGGGAGCTAAAGCATTACATGCAAAGCGAGTGATGTCTTCATCCCAAAGAACGATATCAATTTTTTCACCTTTAAGTTCCTGGACGATATTTTGAACACGAGAACCTTTCATACCGACACAAGCTCCCACTGGATCGACCGAGTTATCTTTTGTCGTTACAGCAATTTTAGCTCTTTGTCCGGGTTCACGAGCGGCAGACATAATTTCAACAACGCCGTCATAAATTTCAGGTACTTCCATTTCGAATAGTTTAACTAAATATCTTTCGTCCGCACGAGACATAATGATTTGTGGACCACGAGTTGTTTGACGAACTTCAGAAAGGTAACCTTGAATACGATCACCTGGTTTGAAAACTTCACCCGGGATTTGTTCGCGTGGTGGAATATGCGCTTCTGTACGACCTAAATCGACAACAATCGCGCCTTTTTCGACACGACGAGCTATACCCGATGCAACTTCACCTTTACGCTGTTCAAATTCAGAAAAAATAATATCGCGTTCAGCATCTCTGACTTTTTGTAAAATAATTTGCTTCGCTGTTTGAGCCGCAATACGCCCCAAATCACTTGATTCTAGCTTAATACCAATAGAATCTTCTAATTGGGCACCTGGATCTAACTTCAGTGCTTCATCCAAAGGAATTTCAACTTCTTCATCAATAAATTTTTCGCGCTCAACAACTTCTTTGAATTCATATAATTCAACTTCGCCGCTTTCTTCGTTATATTGAGCTTCGATTTCACGATAAGTCCCGTATTTTTTACGAGCCGCTGTTAGCATGGCTTGCTTAACTGCGTCGATCACGATTTCTTTATCAATACCTTTATCTTTTCCGACTTGGTCGATGACTTTTGCTAAGTCTCCAAATAAATTTTCAGCCATAATTACCTCTTTAAAGTTGAATTAAAAAAAATTATTTCTTTTTGTGTCCCGGCTTTTCAGCGGTCTTCATTTCAAACACCAGTTTTGACTTTTCAACGACTGCGAGCGGAACTTTAATTTTTTCAGATTTGATTTCAAAAACAAGCTGTCCATCTTCAACAGCTTGCAGAACTTGCTCGAACTTTTTCATCGACAAAGATCCTTTGTCTTGAGCTCCCAAAGAACCCAAGTTTTGGGAAAGTTGGACAAATATCTTTTGTCCAACCACTTTTTCAAAATGCTTCAGTGTTTTCAGATGACGGTCTAAACCCGGACTAGAAACTTCCAAGTTATACATGCCACCAGGGATTAAATCTTCGACATCAAGTAATAAGTTTAAACCTTTGGAAACATTAGAACAATCTTCGATTCCAACGCCTTCTGCTTTATCTATGTAAACACGTAAAATGCGACCTTTACCGGCGCCAGTCATTTCAATATCGTAAAGTTCACAACCCTCACGAGCCGTCACTTCGTTTGCGATTTTCTCTAATTTTTCAAGCCATTGTTCCAACAATCAGATCCTTTTTAAACAAAAAAAATTGGGCTTTTAGGCCCAATTCGAAGATAGGCTAACAAAAAATAAGCAACTTGGCAAATTAAATCGCCCCAGCAGACCCGTGTTTAAATCGAATCAAGGGCCGCCTCGTCAGCAGAATACTTCAGCATTATAGCGTTCGCCCCGTCCTTGTAATAAGCACGTCGAACATGAATTGGGCGAAACCCAACCGTTTTGTATAAATTTAAAGCAGCTGTATTCATCTCATGAGCCTCTAAAAAGACTGCCGCTCCGGCCGCACGAGCCTCTGCCAAAAAAGCAATGAGCAATTTCTTCATGCGATTTTGCCCGCGAAACAAGGGGTCACACCCCAAAGCTAAAATTTCAAAATCTCGATCGATTGACTGAAAACAAATAAATACAGACATCTCTGAATCAGGACTGTCAGTAAAAAATAGATACTGATCCAAAGCTTGCTGAATCATTGAATCAGGCCAATGAAATTGAAACTGATGGCCGTCTGCCAAGGCCTGGTCAGCAACGGACCGAAACAATCGCCTTAAATATTCTTTATTTTCTAAAGTAAGCTCGAGCTTCATCGGATTTGACTGAAAAATTATATTTTCGTTTTAATAATTCAAACCAAGCTTGATATCGCTCAGGGGCTGAAAACTGCTTTTCTTTTAAACTTAAAAATTCCTTAGCCAGCTGATAACGTGCACTTACCAAAGAAGCTGAATCCGTTTTTTTAATCTTTAAATCTAAATTTTGAGCCTCTAAATAACAAATTTCCATCATCAAAAATTCATTCAAATCATTTTGTTGTGGCCAGAAACCATCGGCCTTCAAAGCTTTTTGCTGGCTCAAATAATTTTTAAAATCAATGGTCGTCAAAGCTTCGTCATTCAGCTCAAATATCACTTGAAAAACCTCTTCAGGAACTGCTTCTTGCAAAGCTGGAGAAAGCGCTGGATTCGATTTTTTGACCTTTGCCCAAGATTCAACAGACAATAAAGTCAGAACTAAAAATAAAGAAGTTTTTAAAATGAACCGCATGATTGAATTAGATCATTGATCGCCCCAAATGAAAAGAGCTGACTTTAAGGGTCAGCTCTTTTGGGAATTTTTTGAAAATTATCGGATTAAAAATTTACGCGTGCTGAAAGTCCAGTAATGTAATACTGCTGCTTTTCAGGAATAGCGCTTCCGCTCACTGTAGAACCATCGATACGGCTAGACATGTTAAACATATATTTCATATCTACACCTAAAGACATTTTATCAGTAAATTCAAAATCCACCCCAGCAACAATACCAAGATCGATCGCATGAGATTTTCCGAATTCAGTCCCGCTAGCGCCATATACCGTCGCTGTAGTTGAGTTGTAAGAACGATAAGAGTAAGCAGCTAAACCACCCACAACTGGACGTACCATACCGCCTAATAATTGGTATTTGGCAGCCATATAACCTTGATACTGATTCATTTCAAAATCAGCCGCATAAACCAAATTATTATACCCAACATAGCGAGCACCTAAAATACTGTAATTGGAATAAACAAAACCACCCTCGATCATAAAATAATCAAAGCGTGTACCAAAGGCCGCACCTAAAGAGTAATTTCCTTTAATACTTTGCAAATCAGGAACTTGCGAAATACCCGCAATCGCTGAAAAATATTTTTGTTCTAACATTGGAGTCACAGCTGTTTCTTGATCTTCTAAAGCAGCTCTGATTTCTTCGCGAACAACATCGCGTGAAAGCGATTCATTTTGTTCAATAATAATCGGCTGAGGCTGAACTTGCGATGAAGGTGCTACTTGAACTGGCTGTGGTTGAGCCTGCGGCTGAGCTGGCTGCTGAGAGCCGTTTTGTAAAGAGTCAAATTTATCACCAAATAAAACTGAAGCACGACGCTTTTCATCTTCCATACGAGATTGCTCTAGCTTTTCAACGATCCGTGATTCTGTTCGCATTTCTTCTTCTTGACGATTTTTACGAATGGCATCGGCACGTGAATCTGATAACGGAGAAGCCTCTACAACTGTCGTGGGCTGCTTTTGAACCTGCTGCTGCGGAACCACAACTGTTTGAGTGACGACAGCCTGTGTCGGTTTGCTTTGAGCTCCTGAGCTCACCATCATTTGATCAATTTCACTATCAACTTCTGCAGATAAAGTCTGTGACTCAACCTGTGCTTGCGCCATTGACCCTAAAGTCATGACAGCCGCCAATAGAATAATAAGTGTCGATGTTTTCATAAAAACTCCCCAGTTTTAAATTTCAGAAATAAGCAAATAGCAAGCGCGGTGCCAGGTTTTGTCAGTCATTTGAACATCTGTGCAAACCTCATAAACACTTGAATTCCCTCAGCTTAAATTAAAGTCAAAAAAAGCAACCGGAATTTGTCCGGCTGAAAAAGTGACAACACTTCTAACACCTCATGAAAAAAATACTTGATGAAAGCCGAAACGATCACTATGATCATCAACAATTCAAGTGGCCTTGTGGTGGAATTGGTAGACGCGCTGGACTCAAAATCCAGTGCCCGCAAGGGCGTGGGAGTTCGATTCTCCCCGGGGCCACCAAATCTTTTCAAATCAATAAAAACAGAATAAATAGACAAAAATAAAAAAACGACTTTGATATCATCAAAATCGTTTCTGGTATGGACTTTACTTTGAATCACAACAGCAAGATCGGCTGACTGCGGTCTTTCGGTTACAAACTTTTCACATATTCACATTGAATATCGGAATAACCCTCAGCGGATACCCCGTCTTGAAGAGTGATTATTTTATATTGCAGAGTCGCCTTATTTTCGTCACTCATTTGAATGATCTTTTGGGTATGTCTTAAAACAACATCTGCTTTTGTCAGCTTTTCTTCGCGCGATAAGGTCGCTTCACTGCTTCCCAGTAAAAGCTCTGTATTTTCAGAAAAAATGCCCGCCGAGCTCTGTTCTGAAACATGCCACCCCTGATTGATTTGACTAAAAATCATTGAATTTTGAAATACAGCTCCATCCGACATCTCTGCCGAGCGAATGACTCGTGCGATTATTTGCTTCTGAGAACGAGTGACAACCAAAGACGTTGGACAATCGGATGGTTTCCCTTTTGTTAACTCGAACCGACTTAAAAGACCTTCTGCAAAAGCAGATTGATTCATCATATTCATTACAAAAAGCATAAGTACCATCTTTTTCATATCATTCTCCTGATGGCCTAGTTATATATGAATCCGATTGAGATAAACACCCCGTAGGTAAATTATTCGTAACTGTCAAAACGTTCGACAAAAAAAAAGAGCCGCCTCGTCGGCAGCTCTTCTGTGGATCCTATATTTTGTTTGTAATTAATTACTTAACTAAATCACATAATGGAATACGACGATCCATTCCACCTGTTTGAATCGATGTTAAAATCTCGCATGTATTGTAACCCTGAGATTTAAATTTTTTCTCGGCACGGATAAAAAATTCGTCTGTCACATTCGGAGTACGACTTAAAATCCAAGCGTATTTAGCCGTTGGATCGCCGATCAATGCATAAGAATAATCATCTGCTAGATCGATAATCCAGTAATTACCACCAAAAGCAAAAACCCAGTCAAATAACTTTACGAACGTCACTTTAAGTTTTGAATTTGTCGCTTTGTCTTCGACTTGCGCGCGCCCTTCTGAACCATCACGTTCACCAGAAGCTGTTTCACAAGTGTTATCCACTTTGATACGACCCTTTTCTGCAAAGCTGTAAACAGCTGTTGTGTTAGCTACACATTTTTTTTGGAAGCTTTGTGGAATGCTGGCCACTTCATACCATTTTCCAATGTACTTATTCAAATCAACGCTAGGAACCGTAACTACCTCAGCTGTCGCAATTGAACCCATAAAGACAGATAACACTAGACCCGTAACTAAATTGAATTTCATAAATTCCTCCTGCTGCATTTATTAATGTGAATTGTTTTTAGTGACAACCTAATTTATCTAATGAATATTAGGTCGCAGCTAAGTTATGGAAAACAAAATGAAAATAGAAATTTTACAAAAAGCTGAAGCCTTGTTTTTTGACAAAGGCTTCAAAGCAGCCTCTCTGCAAGAGTTAGCGGATACATTAAATATTAAGTCCGCATCACTCTATTATCACTTCCCCGGCGGTAAAGAAGAAATCTATGTAGCTGTCCTCAAAAACCGACTGGATCAATATCGGTTGATGATTGAAAAAATCAGCCATAACAATTCAAATATCGAAAAATTTATTCGTGAATTTTCACTTTGGTACATCGAACAACCTGCTATGAATATGGATCTGATTGCAAAAGTAGATATGCCTCACTTAACCGCTAAGTCGAAACAAGAAATTATGGCACTGATCTCTTTGTCATTATTTCGCCCTCTTCAAACAGTTTTTAAAGATGCGGCTCCTGAACTGAAGAATATTGATCCTATGAAACTCGTGGGTATTTATATTAACCTCTTGAATGGAATGAGCTATGCCCTGACTCAGGGATATGTTCAAAAAGAAGATCTGGTTCAAGATTTTTTAGAAGTCTTATTAAGAGGAATGACTAAATAAAACCAGACTGGACCGAGAGATTGTTTTATTTAAAAAATACAGCGCTTTGAACAAAAATAAACACTTTCAAACAAACCCGACTCCCCGGAAGCAGACGTTTCAATTATTATGAGGCGTATGGCATTAGAAGTTATATACATTGATGACGAACTCGAATTACTTGAAATGTTCAGTGAACTTTTTTCGAACGATCATATCCGAATCAAAACCTACTCTGAAACTGAACCCGGTTTAAACGCGATTTCACAAAGCCATCCTGACCTGGTCATTCTGGATTACCGCCTGAAAGAAACAACCGGAGATAAGTTAGCCCAAAGAATCCCATCCCACATTCCGAAAATTTTACTCAGTGGAGACCTTTCATTTCAATCGGACGATTTATTTATGAAAATATTTCGAAAACCGATTGAAATGTCAGAAATGACTCAGTTTTTAGACCAATTGTACCGTCAAAAAAAATCTGTCTAAAAACCAAATAATAATTTTTTCATCATTCAAACTGACACTTGTGTTTTCAACCGATTTGCTTTAATTTCCAGCACCTAACACAAGTCGAAGGAGTTTCTATGAAAGCTGTATTATCTGCAGTGGTTTTGTCTTTATTTTTTTCTGTATCTCAGGCTTCCATCAAAGCAACAGACGCAGTTTCTAACCTGATCAGCGCCGGTACTCACCAAGGCCGTTCTGAAAATCAATCTTGCCAAGTCGTTATCGAAAAAAATCAAGATTCTGTTGTCGTTGCTGTGATCGAAAATGAAAATCAAAAAGCCATCGCTTTACTGGATACGGCTTCTAATTACTCGGTGAATCCTCAAACAGGCGAAATTTCTGCTTCGGAAAGTTTAAAATATCCACACTTTCTTAAAGGTGGAACACAAATCGTGAACATCAAAAAAATCAGTTCTGAACAAGTTCAAGTGTCTTTTGCACATATCTTGCTTGACCATAAAGGCAACGATGCAAGCTCTTTTGTAACTTGCACTGTATTTACAAAATAATTTGATCGTTTTTTTGAATCAATTCTAAGTAATCTACAAACGGGATCGGACGCGAAAAGAAATATCCCTGTCCATAGTCCGATCCTAGTTCACGAACAAATACAAATTCTTCTTCGGTTTCTATACCTTCTGTAATCACTTTCAGGCCTAACTGCTGAGCCATGTAAATAATTGAACGCACAACTGAAAGAGTTTTGTGGTCCTTAAATAAGTTAACTACAAAAGATCGATCAATTTTT
>DALYIB010000079.1:0-10945 GCA_031970595.1 Pseudobdellovibrio sp. | reverse complement strand
CGCACTGACGTAGGAACCGTAGCCCTAGGATTGGACATGGCGACTGTGCAGGACAAGTTTTCGGCGCAAGATTCATTACAGGTCGTAGACCAAGCGATTAATTATGTCAGCGGATTGCGTGCAAATTTTGGTGCGATTCAATCCAGATTGAATTCGGCGATAGACAACTTAGGAAGTTCTATCGAAAGCAGTGCGAATGCGAATTCCAGAATTCGTGATGCTGATATTGCCGAGGAGAGTACCGCCTTAGCGAAACAAAATATCATGATGCAATCAGGTACTGCGATTTTAGCACAGTCGAATCAGCAAGGCGCGCTGGCTCTGCAGTTGCTTAAAGGATCGTAATTGTTTTTGAGTTTATTTTTTTGAGAGAACGGATTCTCTCGTTAACCAAGGAAAGGGACTTTTCAAGGATGAATACAATACAAGGAGGATAAAATGGGGTTACGTATAGCAACAAACGTACCTGCGTTGAATGCCCACAAGAATTTATATTCTTTGGGAAATCAACAAAGCACCGCGATGGCCAGATTGGCATCGGGTTATAGGATTAACACTTCAGCGGATGACGCTGCAGGGTTAGCAATTTCTGAAAACATGAAGGCACAAATTCGTGGTTTCAAACAGGCCAACAGAAATGCCAACGATGGTATTTCACTCGTCCAAGTCGCTGAAGGTGGCTTGAGTGAAATTACAAACATGTTAACTCGTCTCAGAGAGTTAGCCATCCAGGCAGCTTCAGATACTTTAGGGGATCGTGAACGTCAGTTTACAGATCTTGAGTATCAACAGTTAAAGGAAGAAGTCGAGCGAGTTGCGCAAACAACTCAGTTCAATGGAGTTCCTTTGATTAACGGAACTGGAGGAATTTTCGATATCCAAGTCGGAATTCAAAATGACCAGTTCAATGATAGAATCAGTTTTGATTCTTCAGCTGCGAACGTGACGCTGGAAGGATTGGGAATTTCAGAATTAACAATTTCTGATAAATTCCAAGCCCAAGAAAGTTTAGCTTTTGTCGATGACGCATTAAATGCAGTCAACGCGATGAGAGCCAACATGGGGGCTTTCCAAAGTCGACTTCAAGCTGCTTCGTCGAACTTATCAGTCGCTGAGGAAAATTTTACAGCTGCCAATTCACGTATCCGTGATGCGGACATCGCTGCAGAGTCTTCGAACTTAGCGAAAACAAATATCTTGATGCAAGCTGCAACATCAGTCTTGGGTCAAGCGAACACATCACAACAATTAGCGCTTCAGTTGCTTAAAGGCTAATTGTTTAACAGTAGAACACATTTTATCTAATCCTTATCCACCCGACTTTGAAGGAATCAAAGTTGGGCGGATCTATTTGTATCTAACGCAATAATTCAATTATTTTTGTTTGAAAATCATTTCTAAAATAGCCACCAAGATGCCCACCGCCGCCTATAAAAACAGTTGATTTTTTACCTAAAGAAGTTTGGATAAATTCGACATCACTAGCATCAATTAAAAGATCATCGTCAAAAGTGATTAAATAATATGAATCTATCGTATTTAATTTTGAAGCATTTTCAAAAATAGAATCTTTATCTAAAACCCTATAATTGCGCTGATGTTTTGACACATTAGTAAGATGAACTTGATAATAGTAGTCTAAAAATGAGGTTGCATTTAAACTTAAATTTGGATGCCTTAATTTTGTGGATTCAACTGCTTGAGCTAAAGTATCACTAAAGCTTTTTCCAACCATAGAATAGGCTTCCTTTGCGCTGATATTTGATAAAATGAGTTTGTGAGTCAGATTTTGTAAATCAGAAAAATTAATGCTTCCAATATTCATATAAGGTGTAAAGCTCAGTCCAAAGTTAATTGAATAGTAAAGTGGATGCTTTCGGTAAGTGATAATAGCTTTATCGAGTGTTTCTAAGCTATAACTATTTCGTATCGGTGGGTTAATTGAAATTATTTTATGAAAATTGAGTTGATAACTTGTATCTTCTTTATTTAATAAAGCGATCAGATGAGCATTCAGTCCTCCTAAGGAAGCACCGATTATTGAAACCTTTTTAAATTGAAAGCTTTGGCTGACTTTTTTTTCTAAAAAGGGAATTGAGATTTTAATGAGCTCGTAGAGGATTTTTGCATCTTCAAGCTGGTTTCCGGCATTTCCGCCAAGGCTCGTATTTTTTATGAATCGATAAGCCGCAGGTGAATCTAAACTGGCAACAGCAAATCCTCTTTCTGACAAAAAGTTTAAAAATAGTCTCGAAGTAGCTCCATCAGATTGGGATCCAAAACCCGGTATAATTATGACTAGGTGATTTGGAATCTGAGAATTAAATGGGTGAATGAGTTGATGTGTCAGATAAAAGGTAGAATCTATTTTGTTTAATAGGATATTAGTTTCTAACTGGTTTTCAAAATATGAAGAAACATTTTCGACTTTTGAAAACTCATCCGAAGGAGGTTCTGTATAAAGTTGATCCAGATAAATGGTGCTTAAGGTGTAAAGTAAGCCTTTCTTGGACAAACCGAGAGATGTATTCAGGCAAAATCCCAACGACGTTTTAAAAAAGATTAATACAAAAATAAACTTTTTCATTGAATTGATTTAACATACATTCGAACAAATGATTAAAAAGGGAACATGCCTGACTCAATCTTGACATTGGATCTGGTAAATGTTCACGATTGTCGATATTTTTGACTTTACTTGTCGCTTCTCAATCAAACCCTGACATGATTATTTTAAAAAATACCAGTACACAGTCTTTATAACTAAAGGAGACACAAGTTATGAAGAAATTATTATTACTTGCTTTATTAACAGCAGGTTCGGTTCAGGCTCAAACAAAAGTCACATTTTCTGGTTCAGACACATTAGGTGGTGTGATGACAGATGCAATCATCGCAGCTGGTATGAATCAAAAAATTGCTTACACTGGCGGTGGTTCAGGTGTGGGTGAAAAAGCATTAGCGAATGGTGAAATTGGTGTGACAGCGATGTCACGTGAATTTAAACCCGAAGTTTTAGCAACTGCACGCGCTAAAGGTATTGAACCTGTGGCTCACGTGATTGCGTTGGACGGATTGGCTATTTTTGTGAATCAATCAAACAATGTTGCATCTTTGGATTTTGCACAATTAACTCAAATTTTCTCTTGTCAAATCACTTCTTGGAATCAAATTCCAGGATCTGGTAAAACAGGACCGATCAAAGCTTACCGTCGTAATGATCAATCAGGTACAACTGATACATTCAAGCATTTAGTAGGTATCAAAACTTTCGGTGCTTGTGTGACAATCGTTAACGAAACAGCTGATATCGCTGATCGCACAGCAGTTGAAGCAGAAGCTATTGGTTATGCAGGTATGAGCGGTCATAAACCTGGAAATCGCGAAGTTGCAATCGCTAAAAAAGCAGGCGATGTCGCTGTATTACCAAATACAACAACTATTCGTAATGAAACTTATCCATTAGCGCGTAAATTATTTGTTTACGAAGCAACGGGTACACGTTCTGCCAATGAAATTGAACGTGAATTGTTGGATTACGTATTGGATCGTTCATTTTTGGATCCAATTGTTCAGGATCACGACTTTGTAACTATTGATTAGTAATCAGTGAATTGTCGAATGAGTTCCCCTTTAAGTTCGCATCCGCAATTTCAATTTTCCAAGGCTGTTGTAACGACAGTCTTGGTTTTTTTTATTTCAGCTTGTGGTAATCGTAAACCAGAGATCATTCCTGCATCAGTCAAAAATTTATCCTGTCAGCCAGTAGAAAAAGTATTTAGTTATGACGAGATCGTCTATGACGGGCAAAAAGGCTCCGGAAGAATTAGTTTCACAGATATTAAAAATAATATTTATTCAACTTGTATGGGTTGTCATATGGCTCCCAGCAACAGTGGCGGTTTCACATTTATTGACAGCTATCGAGGTGAAGTCAGAACAATTGCTGGCAAAACTCAGTTTTACCCAGGTTATTACGAAATAGCTGAAAAGGTTCGTGATTATTTAATTCATCCCGACGAAAAATTGCGAATGCCTCCCGAAGATCGTCGTAAAAAAAATCCTGAATTATTTGTTAAAATGGCATCTCAAGTCGATGCTTGGATTCAAAATGGAAAAATAAATGGATCATTTAATATCGACGCATCGAATGATCCGATTCCTTTAAAACCACCCTTAGTTCGCAGTTCTGATTTGGGTGAATGTATTCCCAATTCAGATATTATTGGCGCTGATTATAAACTAGATCGTTACTTTGAAAACACACAGGAATTACCCAAGGATCTGGCCGATACTGATTTATTTACATTTGATTCTTACCTTTTGGCGCAAAAAGGAACGTTGGCTTACAACGTCGAATATCCTTTATGGGCTGATAACAATGGCAAGGGACGATGGTTCCACTTGCCAGTTAAAAAAACATTGTTTGGTTTTAAGCAACAAAAAATAAAATATAATTCGCAAAATCAAACTTTTGAAATACCCGATAACACTCGATTTTATAAAAATTTCTATAAAAAAATTAAAATGAAAAATGGCAAAATTCGGTACCGTCGTGTCGAAACGCGCCTGATTGTGGCTCGCACACCTTGGGATCAGTCCTTATTTGGAACGTATAAATGGGATGAAACCGAACAAACAGCGACTTTAGTGGAAACACCTTATCGTGATGGAACCAGTTTCAAAGATACTTTATTAAAAATTACTGTCGACGAAGAAAAATTAACTCAACGTGATTACGCAATACCTGGACGACATCGTTGTTTGGAATGTCACATGGGTTCTAAAGGCAATAATACTGTTTTAGGATTTACACCGTTGCAGTTAAATCGACGTGATGTGGACGAAGCCGGACAAATCAAATGGATTTCTCAGGCCGATAAAACACAACTGCAAAGATTTATTAATTACGATTTAATTGAAAATGCGCCGGCCCTGAATCAATGGCCCCGCTTGGAAACCGAAGGCCAAGTTTCAGCCAGAAATAAATTTGAATTGCAGGCGCAGGGTTATGTTTATGCCAATTGTGCTCATTGCCATAATCCGAATGGCTTGGCTTTTACCAAAGAAAACGGAATCACCTTGGATTTGACCGAGGGAAGTTTATTTCAGTTTAACACAAAAATTCGGTCGACGCAGATTCCAACCCGATTAATTGTTCATCAAAACGGGGATTTGGATCAAAGCCATATCTGGCGAAAAATCAGCGATACCAGTGCGCAGTTGGGAATGACCAGTCAAATGCCGATGAACACAGCTGGCAGTCCGGACTGTCAGGCATTACGTACTATCGGTAAATGGATCAAAAGTTTTGAAAGTTTAGAAGCGGCCGAAAAATGGGAGCCCAGCTGTAAAAAAGAAAATGAATTTAAGTGGATTGATCAAGATTTCACAGTTGCAGATGATCCTAAAAATTATATTCCACGCAGGGCTGATTGGAGCGATCCAGCTACGGGGATGCCAGAAAAATTCAGACAATTGTTTATTTCGCCTGAACTGGAAAGTGCTTTTAAAAAAACATATGCAGTGGGGTATTGGAGCAAAAAAGAAATTTGTGCTTTTCCAGATAAAAATTTGCAACCCGAAGAAATCCGACCTTGGATGATGAAAGGGAATCAACCCAAAAGACCATTCGGCGAATTGTATTATACGACACCTGGATCGTGGTATTACCGTACGTCGTGTATGAAATGTCATGGAGCCAAAGCCGACGGAGATTCTGCCCTGGCGCGTGGAATTTTAAATTGGTCTGGTGGCAGTATTCGTGTCGCGAATTTCATGAGTGGTATGTTTGGTGATAAGAATGAAAATCTGAATAAATTTATCACTGGCGATTTTGGACAAAAGAAAAATTTAGCGCCCAATTATTTGGTTTGGATGGCCATGGAAGGAACTCGAGTTCAATTTCCACCGGAATTATCCAGCTTTTTAGGTAAACACGGTGGACAAATGCTGAATCAAATGCGTGAAAAATGTATTAATCAAATTTCACCACAAAAACCTTCGTCGCCTCAGTTTATGGATCATGAAATTTTTGAAAAAATTTGTTTTGTGAACAATCGATCGAAACAAGATCCACTGCTGGCTTTTGATGCGGCGACAGGAAAACCATTAAATCCACAAATATTTGAAGAATGGGCTGATCGTGCTGCCTATAATATTGGGTTTTCAATTTTTGATTTCTTAAAAGAAATGAGTGATGGCAATAATTTACCCGGGAATGACCAATGCGAAATTTTATATCCAAAAAAATAGTTTATTCAATACTGATGATCTGTTTATCAGGTTGTTATTACAATACTCGCTTGCAAGATCCCGTTGTTGATCCAGCTTTTGACAGCGTTGAAACGATGCAGTTGATGAATAATTACAAAAGTATTCAACAAAATATATTACAATCCAGATGTTTGAACTGTCATTCCGAAGCCGGTGGCAACAAAGGTCAGTTGAATCTGGAAAGTTATTCATCCATCAAGAAAAATTTAAATCAAATTGCTTTTCGCAGCCTAGAAAAGCGCGATATGCCAGAAGGGGGATTGCCCGAAGGGGAATACGCTTTATTAAAAATGTGGATTGAATCCGGTGCCCCTGAAAAAAATACTGAAAATGATTTAAATCCTGTGATCACGGGGCCATTGGATTGGACGACGATCCAAGGAAAAATTCTAACTCAGCGTTGTTTGGATTGTCATTCAGGTGGACAACCCGAAGCTAATTTAAATTTGACGGATTATGATCAATTTAAATCCAAGGCTGTTCAAATCATGGATCGCGTTTTAGTCAAACAAGATATGCCACCAGAACCTTATCCGGCCTTAACGGCTCAGCAAAAAAGTGCTTTGATTAAATGGATTTCGCAGGGTTTTTCAAAGTGATATTGTGGGCTTTATTTTTTTGGGTCAATCCCGCATTTGCAGGAACGTGGCAAAATCCAGCGGCGTTGAATTCCTGTTCCACTTGTCATACCAGCGTCAAAGACAGTCGTCTGTTGGATTTTAATCAGCGCGAAACACTTGCACAAAAATGGGCTGTCATCGATAAACAGATTTTAAATTGGCATCAGCAACAAGATATTCAAATTTATTTAAATACCAAACATCGCCAAAATTTTTATCAATCCGATTATCAGAAAACGGCCGAATTCACAGATATTCAAACTGAAGTCAGTGCGATTTATCAGCATTACAATCAATCAGCACATCTAACGGTGGGACGTTATCAGCCAGATTTTACGGACAGAACATTTAAGGATTATGTATTCATTCCCAGATTATTTTATGAAAATAAAATCAATCATCAAATCACAGTGGCCTATGGTAAATCCAGTTTGAATTATTTTGATGACTATACCCAATCTTTGAATGCACCTAATAGTGTGACTTTTTCCAAAGACATTTATGGACAGGAATCCGAAAGTCTGGATTTGATTTATGCCAATGATTATTTTAAATCACGCATCAGTAAAACGTTTTATAAATACAATTACAATCAACGATTGAATGACAATCAAATTTTGATGGATGTGGCCTGGGTGCAAATGTCCGGATCCGTGTGGACGTTACAGGCTTTGGTGGATTTGAATGAATCGAACTCGGTCCTGGGTGCGCAGTATCTTTGGATGTGGGATGCGACCAATCCGATTTTAATTCGTGTTGAAAAAATAAAGACAACTCGCACACCATCGGGATTGCATGCTGTGATTCAGCCGCAATGGGTTGTGTGGGATAAAATACAACTGTATTTGCGTGGATCGTATTTAAATCCAGATATTGAAACCACAGATCCCAAAATCACCAGTGTCCGCGCAGGCCTTCGTTTGTATTTGTGGGCGCAAGTTTTACTAGAGGCCGCCATCGAAAAAAATCAAAATACGTACACAAAAATAATTAAACAGGATCAGGAATCGATTCAAGGGTACTTGGATTTAAGTATTCGCCTGTAGGAGCCAGAATGAAAAAACAGATTATCATGAGCACTCTTTTAAATTTACTGATTTCTGTCCCAGCGATGGCGCAGACAAATTCCGTTTCCTCTGATGTGACGACGACATCGGTCAAAGTCGAAGAAGTTATTCCTGAATTTGTAAAATCTGCGGAAACGGCGGGTGATTTGCGTTATCGTCAACAACAAGTCAAACAAGACGTCAATGATATCAGAAATATTCAGCGATTGCGCTTTCGTTTGGGTCAGACGTTTAAAATTCAACCGGATTTAAAAGTCACTTATCGATTGATGACTGGGACATCGGCCACCAGTGGGAATGTCACCCTGGGGGACAGTAAAACACCGGGAGCACCACGCCAGTCGATCGGTTTGGACCGAGCTTTTGCTGTTTATAACCCTGTGGATAATTGGACTTTGCAAATTGGTAAAATGCCCCAAGTGCAAAATCATCCGGGGAATAATCAGACATTTTTAGATAATAATTTAGCGCCCGAAGGATATTCCGTTCATTTTAAAAATGCATTCACAAATGATATTCAAATGAATTTGGTGGGTGGATCTTTTTGGATTCGTGAAAAATATGACGATGCCTTTGGCGAAGATTTAACCGATTCGATGTTGAATTTGGCCCAAGTTGAATTGCAAACCAAATTATCGATGGCCAAAATCAATTTGTTTTATGGTGTGTTCAGCTATACGGATTTACGTTACGACAAACCGGCCAGTTTTGTTGCGGGCGCCACCTCGGCCAAAGGAAATACGCTGGATTTAAATGGTAATTATCAATGGCAATATGAAATTCAGCAATTGGGAGCCGAAATCAAATTGGATTTAAAGCCCGTTGAATTATCATTTTTTACCGAGCTATTACACAATCAATCCGCGGATGATAAAAACAAGGCCGCCATTTACGGGGTGAGTGTTAAATATAAAAATTGGTCTGTGCAATGGGCCGATAAAAAAGTCGAAAGCGATTCCATTTTTGCCTTATACACCGAATCCGATTTCGCTGACGGGCAAACCAACGCCAAAGGCCAAACCCTGTCCGTGCAATACAAATTCAACAAAAACGCCCAGCTATCCTATGCCCAATCCATCGCGCAACAAAACTATGATATTTTACCAGTGGATTATAAACGCAGCACTGTGGATTTAGTGATCAGTTTTTAAGGGCAAATCAATTCCTGCTGTGCTTTTGTGATTTGTAAATCGCGGTGGGGGATAAAGTTTTTGATATAGGATTTGATGCTGGCAAATCCTTTGGAATTGCCGTCGGTGTTTTGTTCCCAGTAACGCAGGGCTTGGTCGGACGACCAATCACAGTATTGGCGCAAGGCCAAGGCCGCAATCAGGCCCGAGGCATGCCAGCCATTCCAACAATGGCCGTATATGGGGCCCGCGATTTTTCCTTGGATGCGATCGTAAATAATTTGTAACAGTTCGCGGTGGTTTTGTTGCTTGGCTGCTGTGATTTGGATGTAATTGAATTCGTTGTTGCTGTCGTTTGTGCGGTTTTGGCAGTTGATCCTGCTGGGGGCCGAATCATAATTTTGATTATAAAAATAAATCCCTAAACCAAAACCTTCGGCACACAAATTTTCTAATCCAATATCCGGCAGCGGATTTAAATTCGACCGTTCACCATATTTATTATTCACATTATTAGCGCCACCACGATAATACACGCCTGTTAAAACAACCCGTAAATTGCGGGTGCCATACAGATTTTCGTATCCATTGCCAGAATTATCGACCAGCTTTTGCTGAACATTTTTCAGTGAGTATTTATTTTGGTAAAAATCGACTTCATTTTTTAAATCAAAACCATAACTGTAAAAACCGATCAGCCAAATGATCAATGACATAATGCCTCCTGCAATGTCCATAAACGTGTCGTGTTTGCCTCTAGGATGGGATCTTGTGAATAAAATTCTTGGCCCCAAACAAGTGTGACCTTTTTATTTTCTTTTTGAAAAAGACCCATTAAATTTTTTAATAAATGGTCGTCATCTATGTAGGCACTTTCGCGAAGCGGTTCGTAATGGATGTAAAACATCTGAATCGGTGTTTGGGTTTGCTGGGCCACTTCGAAAATTCCCTTTTTCCACGGTTTTAATTCCGACAATTGCGTCGTACCCGATGGAAACAAAGCCAGATGCAATTCAGCTTTATTTTCAAATGACTGTCTGAGTTGTTCCTTGGCCGATGACTTGGAATCCTTACTTTCGCGATCCACAAAAACGGTTCCAATCCTTTCAGCACCCCAACCAATAATGGGCCAGGAACGAATTTCCTTTTTGGCCACAAAGCTGATTTTTGGATTAGTTGCAATCAGAATTAAAATATCAATAAAGCTGACGTGGTTTCCAACAAAGATCATTCGATTGTACGAGTGAAATTGTCCTGCAATGTTGATTTGATAACCCAGTAAATTCAGGACATGGTGCGCCCACTGTTGTTTCAGATTCAGAATATTTTTCGGAAAAAAATAGGACTGGATCAAATATTTAAAAGTCAGAATGAAAATAAAGATCGTCTTAAAAATACCTTGAATCACAGATTTATGTTCCGCGATGGATTCTGTGATCGCAATTCAAGATTGTGTTAAGAAGTCTAGCTTAACACAATCCTAACTGTATTATGTGTTGCTTTTCATTTTCAATAACCATCAAGAGGTTCATATGGTTTCAATCGTATTAGATTCGGTTATTGAAAAAAGTCATATTCTGATTACTCAGTTGCATAAATGGAAAAGTAAAGTCGATTTTAAATTTCAAGTGGGACCTTATGTATTGCGTCTGGCTCAATCCAAAAAAGACGTCATTGCTTGTTTTCGCCTGCGCCACGAAATTTTCTGTCGCGAAATGGCTGGGCGTGAAACTCGGACGGGATTGGATTTCGATGAATACGATTTATTCTGCGATCATTTAATCATTGAAAACGAAGATACTGGTGAAATCGTAGGAACCTATCGTTTGAATTTTTCAAAAACAGCCAAAAA
>DALYIB010000078.1:0-10982 GCA_031970595.1 Pseudobdellovibrio sp. | reverse complement strand
AGACGATTCAAAAATTGCAACTAAGATTGTTAAGTTATTGAAAAGTGAATTTCCTGAAGCCAAAGTTTTAGCGCGCGCCTATGATCGAATTCACGCTCGTGAACTTGTGTTATCGGATGTAGATTTTCAGATTCGGGAAACAATCGAATCAGCGATTGTTTTCGGCCAACAAGCTTTACGAGTCGCCGAAGTTCCAGAAGACGAAATTAGCGCTATCACCGAGGATATTCGACGTCGGGATCGCGAACGATTCGAAACCGAAGTGGCGACAGGCAGTTCACAAGCGGGACGGAATTTTATGCATAGCAATTTACCAAAACCAGCTCCTTTGATTGAGCCTAAACGTGAATCGAAAATTTTAAACCCAGATGCAGTTGATAATATGACCCCTGAGGATACAAACAATGTTCGCTAATCCGAAAAATTTAGTGCTTTTATTCACAATTGTAACTATTGGTATTTTCATATTTTATTGGCTGTTTCTTCGTATGCAAATGGGAGCCAATCCTTCGGGCGAGCGATTGCAGCAAATGGGGCGATTAGAGTATTTTAAAAAGGGAATGGCTTACAATTTAGAAAGAACACCACAGCTCGCGGAAGGTGAAAATTTTTTAAAGGTTTTGATTTATTTTTTATTTAACAAAGATCCATATTCAAAACCTAGAAAAACAATTCCTTCAGCCAAAACTGATTTATCAAAAATTTCACCTGATGAAAATATTTTGATTTGGTTTGGTCATTCGACTTATTTCATTCAATTAGATGGTAAACGTATTTTAGTAGACCCAGTGATGAGCGGCCATGCTTCTCCTTTACCTTTTCTAGTTAAGGCCTTTGAAGGAACAGATATTTATAAACCAGATGAAATTCCATTCATCGATTATTTACTGATCACACACGATCATTATGACCATTTGGATTATGAAACGATCTTGGCCTTACAAAACAAATTTGGGAAAATAATTACTGGCCTGGGTGTTGGTGAAATTTTACAATTTTGGAATATATCTTCGGATAAAATATCAGAACTAGTATGGAACGAAACAATTTCATTGAATGAACAGCTTCAGGTTACATTTTTACCAGCCAGACATTTTTCAGGGCGTGGCTTTCAAAGAAATAAAACACTTTGGGGTTCTTTTGCCTTGAAAGGGAGTCGTCATAATTTATATCTGGGTGGTGACAGCGGATATGGAGCTCATTTTAAAAAAATTGGGCAAGAATTCGGACCATTTGATTTGGCTATATTAGAAAATGGTCAATATGATGAAAAATGGAAGTACATCCATATGTTACCTGCTGATGCTTTAAAAGCCGCCATAGATTTAAATGCAAAATCGATTTTTCCAGTCCACAATTCTAAATTTATATTGGCAAATCATGCTTGGAATGCGCCTTTGAATGAAATCACACGTTTAAATAAAGAATACAAAATACCTCTGAAAACACCACGTATTGGTGAGAAAGTAAATCTGGACAATCCAGATCAAAAATTTTCGGACTGGTGGAAAATGAAGGACAAAGATGCTGATTAAATTTTTAAGATCTATCGCTGATCGCACGCCCACATTTGTGATGAAATTTTTCTTTAATATTTACCCACCCTATTTCGGTGCCGGTGTCCAAGTCGAAAAAAAATCTGATGATCACAAATATATGCGCGTCAAACTAAAACTCAGATTTTACAATCGCAATTATGTTGGAACACAATTCGGTGGATCTATTTATTCAATGACAGATCCTCATTTTATGTTTTTACTCATCAAAAATTTAGGTCCGGATTATATTGTTTGGGATAAGGCTGCAAAAATTGATTTTTTGAAACCTGGAAAAACGGATTTGATTGCTGAATTTCAATTAACAAATGAAATTATCCAAACAGTTAAGGAAAAAACGGCAGGCGGAGAAAAATATATTTTTGATTTACCAGTCAGTGTCATCGACCGACATGGCGAGAAAATTGCCTCTATTGAAAAAACTTTATACGTTCGTAAAAAACGATCTACTTAAAAACATTTAATTTTATTTCAACGGGCGATCCCAACCAAATCGCCATTTGTGTATGATCATAATAATCATCACCAGTCTGTGGGTGAACTAAAACGCTCAGTTCGGCTCGGTGGGCTGATAACCAAAAAATCATTTTGGAAAATAAGGCTTCAGAAAAATTCACTTCCAGCATGGGCAGTACATGCGGCCCAATCGGTTCAGGAATAATATCGCCGACAAATATTTGGTCAGTTCGGAATTCGTCAGCTATTTTTTGACGCAATTGAGTGATGAAATCCATTTTTTCAATTGGAAAATAAATATGGGCATCAAAATCGTGTGGAAAATTTTTAGGCATCCATTCTGAATTATAACGATAAGTTCGCATAGCTGATCTACAAATACATGCATGCCACTTTTGACACAACTGATTTATAAAAAGACTTGTTCAGATCACTTTTATCGATTGATATAATAAACTATGTATCAATTGCGGGATTACCAGCATCAAGCTGTCCAAAATGTTATCAAATATTTTCAAAAAAGCCGCGATCCCGCGATGATCGTTTTACCTACTGGTGCAGGTAAAAGCTTGGTGATTGCTGAACTGGCTCGAATTGCGCAAGGTCGTGTTTTAGTTTTAGCTCATGTCAAAGAATTGGTTGAACAGAATTATGAAAAATACACCAGTTATGGCCTGAGTGCCGGAATATTTTCTGCTAGCCTTGGTAAAAAAGACGAATCCCAAAAAGCCATTTTTGGCAGCGTCCAATCGATCGCGCGCGCTGATGATGATTTTTTTAATAATTTTTCATTACTTGTTATTGATGAATGCCACCGCGTTTCCGATGAAGGATCGACTCAGTACCAAGAAGTCATCAAAAAATTATTAGATCGAAATCCCCGTTTATGTATTTTAGGACTGACCGCGACCCCGTACCGTTTAGGACTGGGTTGGATTTATGAATATTCACACAACGGCGAAATCAAAAGCGATCAAAAAAGATTTTTTAAACACTGTGTTTATGAATTACCACTCAGCTACATGATCAAAAATCGCTATTTAACCACGCCGGTTAAAATCGATATCCCAGTTACTTGTTATGACTTTTCTGAACTGAAAATGAAAAACAAACATTATTCCAATTCAGATATCGAAGATATTTTAAAAAATCAAAATCGCCTGACTCCGCTGATTATTAAAAACATTATCGATATTACAGAAAAATTTAACCGCAGGGGCGTAATGATTTTCAGCAGCACCGTTAAGCACGCCCAAGAAATCATGCAATATTTGCCAGCGGATGATGCGCGTGTCGTTTTGGGTGATACAGATATTTCCGAGCGCGAAAAAATCGTCAATGAATTCAAAGAAAAGAAATTCAAATATCTTGTGAATGTTTCTGTATTAACAACAGGTTTTGATGCGCCCCACGTTGATGTCATTGCCATCCTAAGGCCGACAGAATCAAATAGTTTATACCAACAAATTATTGGCCGTGGTCTGCGTTTATCCGACGACAAAAAGGACTGCTATGTTCTGGATTACACAGGCATGGGTCATGATATTTATAAACCAGAAATCAACGACAAACGACCTGAAAAGGACACAGTCCCTGTCCAAGTTTTATGTCCTTCGTGTGGTTTTTTTAATGATTTCTGGGGATATACGGATTCCGATGGCGAAGTCATCGAACATTTCGGTCGCACCTGCCGAGGCGCTGTTCAAAACCCTAAAACCTTGGAAATAAAAAAATGTGGATTTCGTTTTCGCTTTAAAATCTGTCATGCATGCGGGTGTGAAAATGACGTCACTGCGCGCGAATGTGAAAAATGTAAAGCAGTATTAATTGATGCTGATGCCAAATTAAAGCAAGCCAAACTTTCTAAGAATGCACATGTTATGACACCCGAAAAAATGACTTTCCAGGAACGTCAGGACAAAAATGGGAATCCTTATTTGGAAATTCGCTATTATGATTTTGACGCCCAATACATCAGCGAGGCGCATTTCTTTAATAATCCAACGGCTATCAAAAAATTTAATATTAATTTTTTGCGTTCCCATTTGCGCAGGCCCGAATTAAATATCGAAATGAATCAGCCCAAGGATGTCGTCCAGTATCAAAAATTGATCCGTCAGCCAGCTTATGTGATTGCTCGCAAACAGGATCAATTTTGGAAAATTACAGAGAAAATATTTGCCGAGGAGTTTATTAAATGAATCTACAACCCATCCTTGAATCCGAACTGTTGTTGATTCGACCACTGACGCAAAATGATTTCGATCCACTTTACAGCGCAGCTGGGGACCCATTGATTTGGGAACAACACCCTCAACCAGACCGATATCAGCCTGATGTTTTCAAAAAATTTTTCGACGAAGCATTAAATTCCAAAGGGGCTGTCGTCATTATTGACCGAAAAAGTAACGAAATCATCGGATCATCCCGGTTCTATGATAAATCAGAATCCGACTCGTCGGTTTTAGTCGGCTATACATTTTTGGCCAGAAAATATTGGGGTGGAAAATATAATTTGGATTTAAAAAAACTGATGGTGAATTACTGCCTTGATTTTGTCAAAACTGTGTATTTTCAAGTAGGAGTCAAAAACGTACGCTCTCAAAAAGCTTTGGAAAAAATCGGTGCAGTGAATACCGGCATTCAAAATGTAGCGGTTTCCTATGCCCCACCCAAGCCCTCTTATATTTACAAAATTGAAACACGTTTGTAGATTGATCTGTCAGCAAAATCATTTAATATAAAAAAATGAACTATATCCTTCATCACTGGATCGAAATAAACCCGTGGCATCTCATTTTAATGTCTGCCATTTTTATTTTGGCGGGATTGAATCATTTTCGAATTCCTTCCTTTTACGAAAATATGATTCCGCCTTATTGGAAATACCCCAAATTCTGGAATTACCTTTCTGGAATTTTAGAAATTGTGTGTGGTTTTTTATTACTGAATCCTATTTACCAAATTATGGCCGCCAGTCTTATTTTTGCAATGCTGGTTTTATTTTTCAGCGTTCATATTTATATGCTTCAAGAAAGACATGGAAAATTCAAAAAAATCCCGGAATGGATTTTGTGGGCTCGTATACCGATACAGTTTGTTTTACTTTACTGGGCCAGCTTGTATATCCGAATTGTTTAACTATACGATCACAATTAAAAACTCTTAGCTGCAGCACTATTTCGAATTACAGATGACTAAAATAAGTAGCTTTTAATTAATATCCGTGCAAGGCATCACTTTATTTTCAAACTCTTGCATATTGGTAAATGATTCATTCAAAGCAGCTGCATAGTCTTTGCCAGATTCAATCAATTTAAAAGACTTATCAAAATCTTCGGTTCCTTTTAAGTTTTCATAGGAACACGCGCAAGCGTGCAAAGCCACCAGTTGAATTCCCTCGTCACTTAATTGCGCACCTAATTGTCGCAAAGTAAAAATATTCCATAAACAAATCATAGATTCGCCTAGATACATTAACAACCAGTTATTTTGATACAAGACTGATTTTGATCTTTAAAAATTCTTATTTAAGCTGTCATTTTTAATCCAATGATGGAAATCAGCAATAATGCCAAAAAAAATATTCTTGGAATTGATACCGATTCATTGAATAAAAATATTCCTAATATAGCAGCCCCCAAAGCGCCTATACCCACCCAAACTCCATAAGCAGTCCCTATCGGTAAATTTTCGCTGGCCTTGGCCAATAAATACATACTGCCAGCTAATGTCAGCAGTGTAAAAATACTTGGAATTGGTTTTGTAAAACCTTGGGTGTACTTTAATCCTATTGCCCAGCAAACTTCAAACAAGCCCGCAATCACAAGCACGATCCATGATGTTGTTGTTTCCACGATAAACAGCTCCTTTTTCTAGAAGCCGTCTTTGCGAATCCTGGTACGGTTCTCCTCGTCAGGTGACCTGCGTAACAGGCCAAATTATTCAATGGATCGTATCAAAAAAATTTTAACGATCCAACTGATTTATTTTTTGCAATTGAGGCTGCTGCAAATAAGGCTTGATTGGCGGCGCCACAATCGGAACACATTGATTACCAACCAACTGAGTCATATAAGGACATTTTTGAATAGGTTGATTATTTAATAATAACTGCGGGTTAATACTGATATTTGAAATAGCATATCGAACACGATAATTTTTGCCTGCCAATATTTTCTGTTCGCTATCTAATTCGCGCGTAATTATAAATCCTTGCTGCTGATCTCCGCTTTCATAATTGATCATCATACGATTAAACGGATAGCTCATTGGATTTGTCACCGATCCACAATCAGCACCTACGCAGGGTTTTGATAAATAAGTGAATTGCCAGTAAGGCGAAACTTGGTTAGCAGCATATCCCGTCTGCAGGTAAGTTCCTCCTGCTAATTGATTTAATCGATAGTCTGTTTTAATACCACCATTCATACCTCCGCAGGGACGATAATTTTGCCATGGAAACTGAACGATTTGATATGGTCGGCTTTCAGTTAAAGCGCCATTAGATTCAATTGAGAAAAGCGAAATGTTACTAGAAACAAAATTATAGCTATTTGCAAAAGATCCGATTTGATATTGTTGCGCAGGGACCGGATATTCTTGATTGACGCCATGATAACATGTTGTGGATTGATTATTTAAACTTGCATATGCCATCCAAAGATTAACATAGATGTTATCTAGCTCTAAATCTTTCGTTGATTTAAACGACCAAACAACTTCAATATGCGTATCTTTTAAAATGTGTCTGACTTCGGATTCGACTTCTCCGAATGTATTATCCGCAGCTGGAACTTGGGTTGTATATGGACCATTTCCACCCCAACTTGTTAACTTCGATTTAACAGCTAAATGAACTTCATTACCATTCATTAATTGAGGAGGATTTTTAGCAGAACTGATATTGGCATCCAAATGCTGAGCATATATAGAACCAAACAACAAGTAATCGTTCGGTTTTGAAATCACATTTTTATTTTTGACTACGATTGTGTGCTCTAGGGCTGGAGCATATTTGTCCCACCAATAATTTTCACCTTGTGGCGAATTCGAACCAGAAATTAATTCATTACGTGCCCAATTTTTACAAATACCTTTGGCCGTGTCTTCTTTATTGATCGGATATTTAAACGATTTACTTTGTGAATCTAAACTCCAGAATCCAACAAGTGATCCTGACTTTGCAAAATTGGTTGTTTGATTCCCGTCGACATTTTTCGAATAATCAAACCAAGCCAGGTAATTATTAGAAACATAAACTATGTCAGACGCGTGAATTAATCCTTTACTCGGTTTAGAATAAGGACATCCATTCACAGTGGATCTATCCGCGATTAAAACCATTTTTTGCACGTCAGCAGGTAAATAATTAGAAAATGTCCATGCTGTGATTTTTTGACCGTTATCCAAAGTCACTGGAATTTGGCGCAAAACAGCCGTGTTAAATAAATTTGAATTACCGATGGTGGTGAAATTTTGGAATAATAAAAAAGTAAAGGTAAATAAAGACATTGAAAAAAACAAATAAATCTTGCGACGATTCATAACCCCCCCTGATACGTACCGATTAAAATATTTTGACATAAACTTCCTTTCGGAAAAACAAAATCAATTCTGAATTTCAATTTAGGACAACCAAACACCTTTTTTATTTCAAACAAAGGACCTATTTGTTTGCCAACAAATGTTTATTTCTAATAAACTGTGAATTCGATAAGGGGATCAAAATGAGACATGTTTTAAAAAGTTTATTTTTGGGTACGTTCCTAGTCATCACGGCATGTAAACCTAATTCGGAAAAAGACCAAGCAGAACAATTCCAAAAGCAAATCGAACAAGAAGTCATTGGTTTAAACCAAATCGAAGTAGGACGTTATCATGCCTTTAGCAGTCCTCCACAAATCGACAATAGCGCCGGCGGAGCCTGTCTGTCTTATGAATTTTCGTTTAAACTCAGTTCTGAACATCGCGTAGAAGATTTTTCTCTCAGCTCTAGCTTTTTTGAAAAAACATGTCAGGTGCGCCTGGGTGAAATGCTGATGGTAGGTTCTGGTAATTTTGCAACCAACGAAAATAAACTTCTAGAATCAAGTTTATCGGATGCCTTGATGACTTCTTATCATGATGTTTTTACCCTGGGATTAAACAAAGAAGCTTCTTGTGGCTTTACGGACTGGATCACGAATCGACGTAAATCTATATTAAATTCAAAATGTATCAGTTCAAAAAATGGCCGTATGTATTTTGGACACAAAAATTCGACCTTGGTCATTTACAGCTGCGATGATGGTCAGGATATAAATCCAGGCTGTAAAAGAGTTGTTCTTAAAAAGCGAAATTAAATCGATTTAAAACCTACATAGATAAAAGCGAAGTATATTCATTTTTTTATCTATTTTAATTAATCCTACATCTGACATATTCTGCAAATACAGATTCACTTCTGTTTTGGAGGTCAGATGAAAAAACACATTTTGTTTTGGATTTTCAACAACAGACATCGTCTTGATAAAAAAATCGGTCAAAAAATTTTAATAGGCCTGGCCGTGGTTGTCACCTTTGGCGCCATTCTAATCGGACTTGTGACTTATGCTGGATTCAAAGCTGTACAATATGTTGCTGGGCAGTTGCCAGCAGCGCAAACAGTGGTCGATTTAAATCAACAAGTTCAGCAAAAAGTGATGAACAGCGCACAAGGTTTTCAGCTTCAAAAATGTACGGCAGCTTTGCAACAGCGCCTGGATTTAAATATTTGGCTCAATCGTCCATTATCAGAAAATTATACCGAATTATTGCAGGCCTGTTTCCAGCAAACAGGTCATGACCAACCCCAAACGACAAAGGAGTCAAGAAATGATCAAAGTCATATTTAAGAATCTGAGTAAGTCTAGCTTGGCGAAAAAAATCATTCAGGACAAGATTCGCGCGATAGTCGATAAGTTTCCCGATCTTAGATCGCATTCGATTCACGTGACATTATCACGCAATAATTCTGCAATTCAGGCCGGTCCCGACGAATACCGTGTCCGCTTGCATATTTCAGGGCGTAAATTTAAAAATCTGATTTTAGAAAAGAAAGCAGATACGGTTTATCACGCTTTTGCGTTTTTAAAAAATTCTGCATTGGAATTATTGAATCGCAATACGGATAAAATGCGCGTCCAAAAAATTGCAAAATTACGTAAAGCGAAATATCAATCTCGTCATGAGCCATTCAAAGAAGCGGGTTAATTGCCCCTTCCCCCAGGGGGACGCACTTTCAGTCGGTGCGTCCCTCTCCCCTTTTTCTGCAGGGTTGTGAATTTCGTTAATATCTGTTATAGTCATAAACTGTGGAACTAAAAAATCGTTTATTATTCACATTTAATTTCTGCGTAGCTCAATTAATTACGTTGGGTCTTAAATTTATTTCAGCAGGCGGCTGAGGATCCAGCTCGTCCTTCTTCTTCGCCGCCAACATTTCAAGATTTTCCAAAAAAAATTAAAATCAAATAACTTATTTATTCCTAAATGATGGAAGGAATTCTTTTATGCAAAATACTCATTCTATTACAATGACTGTCACAGATTACCAACAAATACTTGCCTTGGTACAAAACCACCCGTCAGAACTATCGCTGATGCTCGAAGACGAGCTGAACCGCGCCCAAATTATTCAGGATAACCAGTTACCGACTGATGTTGTGGGCATGAACAGTCAGGTTTATTTTTTGGATCAAGAAACCGGCAAAGAATCCACTGTGACTTTGGTTTATCCACAGGATGCTAATATTCACGAAAACAAGATTTCGATATTAACTCCGGTGGGAGCGGCCTTGATAGGTTTACGCACAGGGCAAATCATTCAGTGGCCATTTCCAAATGGAAAGGCTAAAAAAATTCAGGTTTTGGCAGTACACAAAAAATAATTGGCACACGCAGATTTTTGATCGATTCTTATTTGAAACCAGTTAAAAATGAAAAAATCGGCGGAGGCCCAATTGCGATCACTGATTGAAAAACATTTATTGCGCGTAATGGGTGCGGCCATCGCAGTTATTTACTTGCTTGTAGGAATATTCAAATCGACGAACTCGACGGCAGCGATTGGTTTTATAATGATTCCATTCTTTGCTGCGTTAGGGGCGTTTGCCGGTGATGCGATTCAGTATGGTTGGGATTTGATTCAAAAAAAACGATCCCACTCGATGCCAAAGACAGTGTTGATCTTAGTTGTCGTCGTCTTTGTGGGAATTAAATGGATTCAATCTTATGCACACGATCAGGATTTGCAACTGGCAAAAAATCCAGCCACGCCGTTGCCCCAGATACTGCAATTGCTGCAGAAAAACGATCCGGCCTTAACTGCCGCAATTGCAGCCAATCCGTCGTTACCGCCCAACGAGCTGGATAATCTGATCCACAAAAATCTAACTGATTATCATTTGATTTATTCCGCTGTTCAGCATCCATCCTTGAATATGGATCAGATAAAACGAATTGCAAATCTGACGGCCAGCGATTTTAAGGGCCGCACCGAATATGAATTGTATCAAAATTTTGTCTGGGCGGCTTTGGCCCAGCGTCCTGATATCCCCGCTGAAACCATTCATGTATTGGCTGCCAAAAGCAATCCGCAGCATTTTTTAATCTTGGCTTTATTGGAATCAGCAACACTGACCTGCGCAGAAAAGCAAAAATTTTTACCTCAATCAAACCAAGTCCTAGAAAACTCTATTCTGAAATCTATCGAGCAAAGTCACTGCCCCGCTGATGGCGCTAGTAGCAAATAGATAAATTATTTTTCAAAAAATCAACTGAAAAAAATATTTATTTTTTTGTCAGTGAAAAATAACCAAGTTTCAGTGATTTAGGCAGTCTTATACTGAGAAAAACAAATCGTCTCAATTTAGCCAATCAAGTAATTGAAAAGAGCTCCGATATGTTTATCACTTGCCGCTGGTAACTTCGATGAAACGAGGGCTGGTG
>DALYIB010000077.1:0-11193 GCA_031970595.1 Pseudobdellovibrio sp. | reverse complement strand
TACAAACAAAGTGACCATCTTTTTTTAAAAACTTTCTAGACACATTCAAGGCAAGTTCACAAAGTTCAAATGATCGTGCTTGATCGGTAATGCGTATGCCTGTTGTTTTAGGAGCCATATCCGACAAAACAACATCAAATGGATCTGTAAAACCATGTTCTTTAAAAACGTCTTCTAATTGCAAATCACGTAGATCAGCTTGAATAAAAACACCATTAGGAAGTTTAATTTTAACTTCAGACAAATCAACACCCAGTAGCCGCCCCTGAGGACCAATAGCCTTAGAGCAATACTGTGACCAAGATCCCGGAGATGCCCCAAGATCTAAAACTTTGTTATTCGTTTTTAAAATCTTTAATTTTTGATCAATTTCTTCCAGCTTAAAAATAGAGCGTGCGACAAAGTTCTCTTTTTTAGCTTTTTTAAAATAATGATCTCTGGGGTTATAAGTCATAAGGGCTTTTAGGTAACAAATTATTTGTTTCCTGTCACAATCTGATTTAACTTACAGCTATCTTATGGAAATATTTTGGGCTTTATTCGGTTTTTTTGCATTTGTTACACTCGCTTTTATCGCACTCGCGTATTTCTTCCCTGAATGGGTTGGAATCACGGGTAAAAAAGCCCATGAAATCCAGGCTCATCAACAGGAATCCAATACAGAAGACAAAAAATAATTTGATCTTTATCCTTGTGGTTTTTGTTGCGGATTTTTAACTTTTAACAAGAAATAAAAACCCATCACAAATAAAATGAGTAAACTCAAAATAGTGTACTGCGGCTGATTCGTCATTCGAGCTGCGATCGCCATTAAAAGTGGACCTACTATAGAGGCAAATTTTCCCAGTAAATTGAAAAAACCAAAGTACTCACCTGATTTTTCCCGAGGGACTAACTGAGCAAAAAACGATCTTGAAAGAGCCTGAATTCCCCCTTGTGCGCATCCTATCACTGCCGCCAGGATAAAAAAATGAACAGGCGAACTCATAAGCGATGCCCCAACTACAATGATCGAGTAAAGAAAAATACAGAACAAAATAATTCTTTTATTGCCCCAAACAGATGCCCATTTCCCCACAATAAAAGCCGCCGGAAAACCAACAATTTGGGTCAATAACAAGGCCTTAATCAAATCACCCGAATCAAAATCCAAGGACATTCCAAAGTCGACAGCCATCGAAATGACGGTCCCAACACCATCGATGTAAAACCAATATGCTAAAACAAAGTAAAAAAGATTTTTGTTCTTAAAAATTTCAAGAAAAGGTTTATTCAATTCTGAAACTGATTTCGACAAAAGCTGTCCTAAAGGAATTCGGTCGAATTCATGATTTAAATCTGGTTCTGGTACATTGAACATCAATGGTAAACTGAACAGCGTCCACCAAATTCCCACCGTGATAAAAGACAATCTGACTCCGGTTGTTCCATCTGTAATTCCAAACCAACTTGGGTTTTGATACATCATCAAATTGAAAATAAACAAAATCGCTCCACCCAAGTATCCCATCGCATAGCCATAGGATGAAATTTTATCGAATCGATCGGAACGGGTCACAGAGACCAGAAGAGAATCGTAATAAACAGAGCCCGCCGAACAGAAAAAAAGAGCAATGCCGTATAACAAAGCGGCTGTTGACCAATCCCCTTGCGGTACAAAATACAGTCCGACAGTCGCCAGTGATCCCAAGATTGTATACATGAATAAAAACTTTTTCTTAAAACGTCGATAATCCGACAAAACACCTAAAAGAGGCGATGAAATCGCTATTAAAAAACCTGAAATTGTCAGCACAACACCTAATCGCGCTGTGCTGTCCAGGACCGTTCCTTCTGTGCTCCAGTATTTTTTAAAAAAAACGGGAAAAAATCCTGCCACAACCGTCGTAAAAAATACACTGTTTGCCCAATCATACATTGCCCAAGAAAGCTCTTTTTTAGTCATATTAAAAGCTTATAGTTATTCTTAAGGCTTTGTCTTGAAAAAAATGAGAAATCAGTTGCTTGCGTTTTCTGAACTGGCTATAAATTGACGCATTCAGAGGTCATTATGAAAACGATTTTAGCCGTGCTTTTATTTTCTTCACAAGTTTTTGCCATTTCAAATCCGCTTATTCGTAATTGCCAGCTTGCAGGTGGTCAATTTTTGATTTTTCAAACCAGCGATAACGATGTCGCTACTTGCCACATCCAACAATCATTTATTGGCGCCCTGGATTTATTTTTACATGCTTCTCAGGAACAGCCTTCACAATCTATCATTGATTACCAATCTTCGGTTCAATTTTGTCAGGGCCAAGAAGTCTTATTATCGACATCAGAAGGCTTTCAACAAAATTTTTGTTTTTACGACGATGGATCTCTTATTGATTTATCTACTCTGAAAAAAGGACGCTACTCTTCTGATCAAAAGGCTTTTAATTCAGCTCTTGGTTTATAAGATCTATGGTCAATCAACAGTTTGCGACAGCTGTACATATCATGACTGCTTTGGCGTTTTTAAAGTCAAAAAAATCGACTTTGACTTGTGAATCTTTGAACTCAGAACAGCTAGCCCACAGCATTGACACCAACCCTGTTGTTGTCAGAAGACTGTTATCTCAGCTTTCAAAATCAGGTTTAGTGAAAACTTCTCGTGGTAAAACGGGTGGTGTGACTTTATTGAAGGACATGCAAAATATCACTCTCAAGGACATTTACGAAGCCCTTGAAATTCACGAATCCATCACACCACACAACAAATCTCCGCAAAAAGATTGTCCAGTCAGTTGTTCGATTCACTCAATTATGACTCATGTTTCCCAAGAAGCTCACAAGTCCCTTACAAAGTATCTTGAATCTAAAAAATTATCTGATCTTGTAAAAAAAATAAAATGATCCCTTCTCCAACAGAGTCCCCTTCTATTCTTTTTCAAGATGAACATATTCTGATTTTACATAAACCGTCATATATGTACGTCCATCCACCCGAAGATCGCATCGCGCGAAAAAGCGTCGGCAGACAAACTTGTATTCACTGGCTGACAGATCATCATGACATCTATGCCAATCCCATTCACCGTTTGGACTTTTCAACGGAAGGCCTTTTGATATTTGCGAAAACGAATCAGGCAGGATCTATTTTAAACCAAGATATGCGCGACCGAAAAATTAAAAAATTCTATAATGCCATTGTACGCGGCTGGTTCAAAGAACCCATTGGACAAATTGATTTACCACTGGAGTTAGATTCAACAGGCGAAAAAGTCGACTGTTTAACTTTGTATAAAACCCTTCATCGGATAGAAATTCCTGTCAGTGTCCATTCAAAATTTCCAACTTCACGTTACAGCTGGCTGGATATTGAACTTAAAACAGGACGCTGGCATCAAATTCGTCGCCATATGAATCGCGTGGCTCATCCCATCATTGGCGACAGAGAACATGGAGATTCTCATCACAATCGATATTTTCGCGAACAACTGAACATCAGTCGATTGTGTTTAAGAGCCGTGAAAATCGAATTTCATCATCCCATCACTGCTGAGCTGATGTCCTTTTCATGTCCTGACTCAGTTCACTGGCAGCAAATTAAAAATGTCTTTAAGAATTCTCAGTTTTCTTCTGCTTCAACCAATTAAGAAAATCAGCCAGATTTTTTTCGGCACCAATTAATTTAGGTTCATAAAATTTTTCTGGGCGCAAGCTTTCTGGCCAGTAATTTTGTTCAACATAACCACGATCATAAGCATGCGGATATTTATAATCACTGCTTTTAGGTGTCGATCTGAGATGTTTGGGAATTTCGGCTGTGCCCGTGCGGCGAACATAATCAAAAGCTTTATTAATCGCTTCGTAACTGCGATTAGATTTCGGTGCTGACGCTAAAAAGGTCACTGTCTGTCCAATATTAATTCGACATTCTGGCATCCCAATCGCTTCGACAGCCTGCAAACAAGCAATGGCTAATGGCAAAGCCCGTGGATCGGCATTTCCGACGTCCTCGCTGGCAAAAATAATCATTCGACGAGCAATAAAAACAGGATCCTCGCCTCCCTCAAGCATGCGTGCACAGTAATACAAAGCCGCATCGGGATCAGATCCTCTCATTGATTTAATAAAAGCCGATATGCAGTCATAATGCTGATCTGATTTTTTATCATAGCTCAGCATTTTTTTACCCAGAAATTGTTCCAATTTATCAGTTGTCAGTGGGAAATCCGTGTTTGCTGGATCACCCTGATAAAGTTTTAAAACTAAATCAATAACATTGAGCAGTTTTCGCGAATCACCATCTGAAAAACTGACCAACATTTGCAAACACTCGGTTTGTAAAACTTGATCGATGGCTAAATCACTTTGTTGGAAAGCTTTAGTGGTTATTTGCTGTAAATCGGCGTCTGATAATTTTTTAAATTCAATGACCTGGCAACGACTCAGCAAAGCTTTGTTCAATTCATAACTGGGATTTTCAGTCGTCGCACCAATTAAATAAACATCACCACGCTCAATAAAAGGTAATAAAACATCTTGTTGGGCTTTGTTAAAACGATGAATTTCATCGACGAATAATAATGTTTTTCGATGATATTCTAATTTATTCAAGCGGCCTTTTTCACAGGCGGCTTTCAGATCTTTGACCCCCGCATCGACTGCATTCAATTGAATCCAATCAGCCTGTGTTTCCTGTGCCAAACTGACAGCCAGACTGGTTTTACCAGTCCCTGGAGGTCCCCAAAAAATCATATTCACCAGCTGTTTATTTTTCAAAAGTTTATAAACAGCCGAATTTTTAGATAAAACATGTCCCTGCCCCAGAATTTGTTCCAATTTCTGAGGACGTAACTTTTCCGATAACGGAATCAGCTCTTCGGGAATGTTCTGCGCAAATAAATCGCTCAAGTCAGACCTTATTCTAAAGTCACTCTGATTTGACCCCACCAAATAGGATCTACGAATTGCAATTTCCCATCAACCGTCGTTTCACGAGTGGCACGCAAATTCACATCGACTTGGTTTTCATTTAAAACTGAAAGTTGAGCTGCTGTGACAACGATAGAACCCAATTTTTCAAAATCATCCGCAGAAAAAATAAAATATTTCTTTTGATCATAGGACTGCAAAACAATTTCGAATTTCTTGAATTTCTCATGAACTTTTTGACCGTTAATAGCTTGATATTGTCTGTCGATAAAACCTTTGTTAGGAACCCATTGATCGTTTTCACAAACAACTGATTGAATCTTTAAATTTCCTTCATAAAATTCATAATTCAAGACATAATTTTGGCCACGATCCGCACGATCTGGACAATACGCGGCTGAACCATCAGCGACATTGACAGCTTTTCCAGCAAAAGCCACCGAAGATAAAACAGTCACTAGTAATAATATTATTTTCATCATTTCCCCTTTATTGTTAATCAATATAAAATTCAACTTGTGTGACGACACGAACTTTTTTCATCAAAGACGACTGGTTAGATCCATATTCGTTTTCTCCGCCAATCGGACTTTCGATTGAGAAAACTCCCTGAGTTGCAGATTTTAATTTACCCACTTTAACATCCATCGATTTAGCAAAACCTTGCGCGGCTTCTTTGGCATTCACAGTGGCTTGATCTAACATTTCGGGTTTAATTTGATTCAAATTTGTAAAGTGATAATCGATCTGATCACGGCCAATGACGACACCCTTCTTAACCAATTCATCCAAGTCTTCGCGGGCACGACTCACTTTTTCGACCTGTTCAGAAGTAATCTGATAAATCCCACTGGCCACATAGCGATTGCCTTTTTCAGCGCCGTACTCTTGCGCTTGACGATCTTTGATACTAGATGTTTTAGATACCTCGTCAGGATTAAATCCCTTAGAAGCTAAAAAATCCTGAATGGATTTTTGAACAGCCGGCAATTCAACTCGCACTTGTTCCATTTTGTCCGAAGACACACTGAAATATATTTTCCAAATGGCCACATTGGAAACGACTTCTTTTTCAGCCAAACCACGAACGGATATAGAACGCTCATTTCGATTAAACTTTTCAAGTCCCTGACCTACAAAAAAACCACTACAGACTAAACCTAAAAAAATAAGGGAAGCATTAAACGGATTCATATGACCTTTCTAAATGAACAATTTCTGTTAAATTTTTTGGATTTTGATTTTGAACTAAAATATCGTCTTCCAGTCGGATTCCTCCAACAGACAACCATTTCAAGGCCTTATCAAAGTTTATTTGATTTTGAAAACGCTTTTGAACCTCAGATGATTGTAATAATGTTTGAATGAAATAACAGCCTGGCTCGACTGTGATCAGCATATTTTCTTGGAGGGCCAAATCAACACGCAAACGAGCTCCGAAATATTTTTGGGGATTCAGATTTTCTTCACAGCCGGTATCGCGAACACGCAAACCCACCAAATGCCCTACTCCGTGTGGATAAAATACAGATATAGCTTCCGTATCTAAGGCTTCTTCCGCAGAGACCTTGAGTATTCCCAAATCTTTAAGTCCTTGAGCAATAATATGAGCTGATTTTTGATGAACGCTTTTCCATTGTGTTCCGGTTACGCACATTTGAATACACTCATCGTGCGCCTTCAAAACGATCTGATACAATTCTTTTTGCTGAGTGGTTGGTTTATGATCCGCATAAAAAATGCGAGTGATATCGACACAATAATCAGAAATATCTGCTCCCGCATCGATTAAAATCAGATCTCCGCTTTTAACAACTCGCTGAGATGGAATAGCATGCAAAATGGCCGAGTGCGACCCTGTTCCAACGATTGTTTCGTAAGGAACTTTTTCCGAGCCCGCTCTGAAGATTTCAGCTTCATATTCTATTTGAATTTCACGCTCGGTGATACCTGGTCGAATTATCTGACTGAGTTTTTGATATCCCTTATTCGCAATTCCAGCAATCCGTTGAACTAACTGAACTTCCTCAGCGTCCTTGATGCGACGAGTTTGATCGAGCCGTGTTTTGATATGAAATTGTTTGTCAGACGATTTCGCAGCGACCATGCCTTCGGGCAGAATCAGAGGAACTTGTCCAAACAGATAGAAATGAAGATGCTTGTTTTTATCCAAGTAGGATTTCAAATCCGTCAATTTAAACGGACTATCGGTTGGGATTTGCTCACCTTCCCAGACAAGCTCTTCATCGGTCATCGGGTTTTGAAAGTGCGTCCATCCCTGGCCAGGTACAAAAATGCTGATTTCTCCTTTGCGAGATCGTCCGGTCAGCCATAAATACATGGGATGTGGGATAAATGGATATGTTTGATCCAAACCACCTGGTTTGGTGATCACATCCCCTGAAAAAATCGCAATCGCTTCATTTTGATTTAATAAACTATTTACAGCCTGAGCGACTCGTTGTTCACGTGCCTGAACGGCTGATTTTGAAAACAACATAAGTCCTCCAAAACCAGCCAGGATCATAGCTACTACGATCTTTGATGTAATCAAAAAATCAAATAGGATTATGCGACAATTTCACCCAAACTTGCTAAATAGATTAAAAAATAGTCAGCTAAAGGCTTTTGAATATTTTTTTCAGTCCTTTGGTTAATAAACCAACAGCTGGAATCTTGTCGTAAACTTCTTCGACGGGATCCCAATAATCACGATGATAACAAACCAGTCCCTGTTCGTCGAATTTCAGATGGCTGCTGCCATGAATTTGAAAATCACGACCTTTGACTTTGAATTTCATATTCCAAACCAGAAACGCATCGGATCCTTGAAGGACGGACTTTAAAAATTCAAAACGCGCATCTTCCAAGCCCGTAAACATCTTTGAAAAATAAGGTATCAGTTCTTTTTCAACTGAATGCATTTCGTGAAAAGGATCTTTAAAATAGGTGGGCTCAGAATAAATTTGTCTCATTTGAGGCAAAGTTTCCGGAGATACGTTTTCAAACCAGTTCATGACTTTTTTTAAATTTTCTTGCATTAGGACTCCTTTACAAGTTCATAGTGTCCAACATTAATTCGTCCCGCTCTGAACGCCCCTTCACAGTAGGATAAATACAATCTCCAAAGACGAATAAAACGATCATCATATCCCATTGCTTTGACCTGCTCGTAAACAGAGTCAAATTTTTCACGCCAAACATTCAAAGTTTTTGCGTAGGACAAACCAAATTCATAAGTGTCGACAAGGGGAGCACCCGATTTTTCAGAATATTTTTTAAAAATAGAATTCGACAACAACATCCCACCTGGAAAAACATAATTTTGAATAAAATCTGTTTTTTGGCTGTAACTGTAAAACAAATCATCCCGAATGGTGATTCCTTGAATCATCGCTGCTCCGTTGCTTTTCAGAGAACTTGAAACTTTATCAAAATATGTTCCCCAGTACTCTTTCCCTACAGCCTCAATCATTTCGATAGATACAATTTTATCGTATTTACCTTGAATATCACGATAATCCATTTCTTGCAGATCGACGTAGGATTTAAAACCTTTCTGATCAATCATCTGACGATTGTAAGCCGCTTGCCCAGGCGAATTCATAACTGCAGTGACTTTACAGCCCGTGCGTTCAACAGCTCGACTGAAGAATCCGCCCCAACCACATCCAATTTCTAAAATATGATCGCCTGATTTAATATTCAATTGGTCGATTAAGCGATCGTATTTCTGTAACTGAGCTTGCGTCAGATCTTGATCTTCGGATTGATACAAAGCGGAAGAATATGACATTGTAGGATCCAACCATAATTTATAAAAGTCGTTTCCTAAATCATAATGAGCAACGATATTTTTCTTGGCTTGTTTTTTTGAATTACGAGTAAAAAATCGATTGATTTGATACATCAATGTTCCCAACAGTGTTCCATGTAAAGCCTGTCCCAAAGCTTGGTCGTTTTTACAAGCCCATTCGATTAAAGCCGCCATATCGTCGACTTCGATCTCGTTTTCGATAATGCCTTCGGCTAAACCAATGTCTCCTTTGCGAATCAACTGATCGATTACGCTCCAGTTCTTCAGCTTCACATGTGCGACGACATCTTGATCGCCAAATGTTTCAGTTTTTCCATCAGGAAATGTGACTAGAACCGATCCAAATTGGGCTTTTTTAAGTAACTGGACAAAAATCTTAGCTCCGAACGAGGGATGACTCATCTGAAACCTCCTTATTTAATTTTTTAGGTAGTTTAAAGAAAGGTACTTTTTTAAAAAATAATTTCAATGCTTGATAATGAATGCGCGCGACGACTAATGCGGTCATCCATCCGTATTTCAGATAAATCTGAAATCGCATGGAACGTTCAAATTTTGAAATATCCCCTTTGACATAAGTATTTAATCGCAATTGATGCTCGCTTGAAAAATACTGAATATCTGAACGAATATTTTGTTCCGACAAATCAAAACGAAATTGATAATATCCATCCCGTGGCATAAATGGAGATACGTGAAATTCCTTGTTCATTTGAACCCATTGACGATTCAGATCTTGGCCGTTTTGGTAAATCCAATAAAAATGACGTTCAGAAAAAGTATTATTCACTTCGCACAAAACAGCGACCAAATGATTTTCATTTGTGAAATACCAAAAACTGACAGGATTAAAAACATATCCCCCCAAGCGCGGCATAGTTTGTAATAAAATTCGATCCCATTTCATTTCAGGTGATGGGGTGACAACCTCGAACAAACGTGAACGCAGCCCAGATGTTGACGATTTCTGCAAACCAAAATCACGATCGACAATTCGAAAACCGGCTGAAAAATAGGAACTCAATTTCGACTCCTGATCAATATCCAACAAAACATTAAAGTGCGGATAACTGAATCGATTGGATGCGGGCTGCGTCCTGGAATGAAAAACAGATCCTTGAATTATTTGAATTGGATCAGATTTGACCATGGTGGCTCTGCTCCTATTTTTTTAGCGACACAAACAGCGCTGAGCAATCCATCTTCGTGAAATCCATAGCGAGTCCAAGCCCCACAAAAATACATATTTTCCACGCCTTGAATTTCGTCTAACTTTTTCTGAGCTTCAATGGCTGCGCGATTCATTTCTGGATGCTCATACGAAGCCTGCATCAACAGACCTTCGGGTTTTGTGTCACAGTTCAAGGTTAACAGCAACTGCTCCTTCGTCTGCAGAGGTTGCAAACGATTCAAATAATAAGTCAAACTGACTTGAGTGTTTTGATCCAAGCCTTTGGCTAAAACATTCCAAGAGGCCCAGCATTTTTGATTTTTCGGCATCAAATAAGAATCGGTATGCAAATAGGCTTGATTCGGTGTTGTTCGAAAAGATCCTAGAATATTTTTTTGTGGCTCGGTCGGATTTTGAATCAGTCCCAAAGCAAGCGGCGCCGAGGTTGCAAAAATCACTTTATCAAAATGATAAGTGTCTCGCGTTGTTTGAACTTGAATACCTTCTGCTGAGTTTCGAACTGACACAACGGCTTCACCCAAAGACGTTTTCGGCAACTGAGAAATAATTTTTTGCACGTAATTGCGGGAGCCATTTTTAACCGTGCGCCAGATTGGACGGTTATTGACTTGTAATAATTTGTGATTCAAGAAAAAATTGAAAAAAGTTTCCGCTGGAAATTTTAACATATCTTTTTCACCGGTTGACCAAATCGCAGCCACCATAGGCAAAATGTACCATTCACGAATTTCCTGACCGTAACCGTGACGATCTAAAAATTCTTCAAGATTCATGGACTCTTTTTGACATTCTTCGCGGTAAGCAGGTGCTTTGCGATGGAATTTAAGTATTTGAAAAAGCATTTTATAAAACGAAGGTCGAAACAAATTTTTTTTCTGAGCGAATACTGTCGATAAATTATCCCCCGCCCATTCAACTTGATCACGCTGACTGCGAATCGACAACGACATGTCTGAATCCACCGTTTCGACATTCAGATATTTAAACAACGCTGTTAAGTGAGGATAGGTCAATTCGTTATAAACTAAAAAACCTGTGTCTAAGGCTACTTGGTCACCCTGATGAGTTTTGATATCCGATGTGTGCGCATGGCCACCCCAACGCGTATTCGATTCAAACAAATGAACATCGTGGTGATCTTTCAAAATCAAAGAGCTGCCCAAGCCTGAAATACCGGATCCTATAATTGCAATTTTCACAATATCCCCTTTGGTTTACAGAATTCTAAACCATTCAATTCAAGTTCCACAGTACAATAAGATCACATTGTTAAAGGACACAC
>DALYIB010000076.1:0-11212 GCA_031970595.1 Pseudobdellovibrio sp. | reverse complement strand
GACCAGTCCTAATTTATTAAATTGAACCCAATCTTCGATCAGCGCATGTGTCCCAATTAAAAAATGAATTTCGCCGTTAGCCAGTTTTTCTAAAATTTCCTGGCGTTCTTTGGCTTTGGTTTTACCCGTTAACAGACCTGCGACCAAACCCACTTCAGCAAAAGTTTTTTGCGCATTTTTAAAATGCTGTTCCGCTAAAATTTCCGTAGGAGCCATCAAACAAGACTGAAATCCGGCTTCGAAAACAGTGACCGCCGCAATAAAGCTGACCATCGTTTTTCCAGAACCCACATCCCCTTGAACCAATCTGTTCATCGGATGTCCACTGACCATGTCTTTTTTGATTTCTGCGATCGCATTTTTTTGCGCATTGGTTAAATCAAAAGGTAATTTTTTTAAAATTTCTCGCTCGAAATGTCCCGCAGCTTTAATAACAGCGGATGATTCTTTTTTAAGTCCGGCTTTTTTAGAGGCTAAATACAATTCCAGCCAAAAAAATTCTTCAAAGATAATTCGTCGATGGGCTCGACTGGAAAACTGATGATATTTTTCAGCCCATTCGACGACGGGAAAATGCATTTCATACAAAGCCTGACCATTTGCAATCAATTCATTTTTCTGCACCACTTTGGCCGGCAGTTTTTCGGCAGGAAATTCCTTGATTTGTAAAAAACACGATTGAATCAATTTATGAATTTTTTGACTAGCGACCCCTTCGGTTTCAACGTAGATCGGCATTAAAATATCTTTTAGATCTTCATCCGGTTCGATATCTTTGATATCGGGATGGTGAAATTCCAAACGTCCGCGATAATTTGTGACCTTGCCTACGACACGAATTTCTTGGTGGGGCTTGAATCTTTCAAAATATCCTTTGTAGGGAACGCGAAAAAATTTACAACGAATTTGCCCTGAGCTGTCTCGAATTAAGACATCATATATTTTGCGAGAGCTGCGCCCCATACTGTAACTTGACACACTGACGACGATAGCCTTTAGACTGACTATATCGTTCTCTTGCAACGTCGCTATTTGCCTTGCTGCGCGACGATCTTCGTAGGCCCTGGGATAGTTCTCGATAAAGTCTTTTACGGTCTTAATGCCGTTCTTATAGAACACAGCCGCCAATTTGGGGCCGACGCCTTTGATATATTGAATATCTGTTTCTAGACTTAGGTTTCGTTTTAAGACTTCGGCACTCATGGAAACCTATTTTGTTTCCGATAAGAAATCGATGTCAACAACAAGTGGATTTTTCCGTATTCGATTATCGACGATTCGACCTGACCAAGAGGTTCCTTTTAATATTTATATTCATCTTGATCAGAAAATGGTCGTCTATCTGCACCAAGGTGATCGACTAAAAACCGAAAAAATTATTACACTGCACAACAAAGACACGGGCGAATCTTTTTTCGTAGCTGATACGGATAAACAGACTTACCGCGATTATGTTAAATTTTCGATGAATTCCGACCTCATTCATGATGATCAAAAAGCTGTCATTCTGCGCGAAAGTTCAATTGCGATTCTTGAAGATCTTTATGAAAATCCCGATGTGGCCAAAGCTCTTGAAGATTCAAAACCCATCATTACCGATTTATTGCAATTTATGAAGGACGCTCCAGAATCCGTGGGGAATTTGATTTCATTATCGGGCCATGATTTTTACACTTATAATCACTCTTTTGATGTCAGCATCTATTCATTAGGTTTGGGACAAGCCCTGGGGTTTGATCAAAAAACTCTCGAGGAATTGGGACAAAGCTCGCTCTTTCATGACATTGGAAAACGTCTTGTCGACGTCAATATCCTCTGCAAAAAAGGTCCTCTGGATGAAAACGAATGGGTCCAAATGCGTATGCATCCACAATTTGGTTTAAAAATTTTAAATGAACATCAAGGCATTTCAGATGCCATCAAAGCAGCTTGCTATGAACATCATGAATCATGGACCGGCGGCGGTTACCCTCAAGATCTATCAGGTCATGAAATTCATCCGTTTGGGCGCATTGTAGCCCTGACAGATACTTATGACGCTATGACAACACAGCGATCTTATAATGTACCGATGAAGCCCACCGAAGCCTTGAACATGATGAAATCCAAACTGGCAGGTCGTTTCGATCCAGAAATGCTCAAAGCCATGTATTCTGTCTTATTCAAGATGGACGCAGCGTAGCTGAAACCCTCCCTACTTATTTTAATTGATTGACTGAATAAATTCCTTCTTCCTATCGTTAAATGATAAGGAGAATTTCATGAAATTATTTTTTACAATCGCTCTTTTATTTTTATCCCTAGGTTCATTCGCACAAAATCAACAACCCGCTGATCAGATCATGGGACAATGGCGCACTAAAAATCCTTTGTATGGCCAAGGCGTTACTTTATATACTGAATTTTTATTTTTACCTGAAAACATGACTGTCACAGGTCGCTGTTTTTTTCGTGATCAAGCCGAACTCAGCGTCAGCTTAAACGTAAAAGTTCGCTTTGATGGAAATGATCTTTGGATCCTTGAACAAAAACAGGCCCAAGTCGAAGATGGTCTTCGTTACTGCCGAGTTTATTTAACTCACGATCGTTGGAATTTCTATTTCACAGGCACTGGCGAAGCTGTCCTCGTCGCCCCAGTTCCCTATGGTACTCAGTTTCAGTTAAAACGACTTGAACTGCCAGATAACATCAAAAACTAGTTTTATAATTTACAAAGGGGCCCTAAATCGTCCCCTAGATAAAACCTAGTCAGCTTGATTCACTCTAAATCAATCTATTCACTCTCAGCCTGATTCTTCAGGCTTTTTTTTTGCTATTTTGTCTATGATGGCAAAGGATTTTATATGTTGTTAAAAAAGTGGACACAGAGAATTTTAACTTTCGGGCTGGTGACAAGCATGACCAGCTCAGTTTGGGCACAAAATAATGTCAAAGTGTCCCTCCAAGAGGCCATCCAAACGGCCCTTAACAACAACCCCAGAACTCAGGCCAACTCACTCCGTTTACAAGCAGCCTTTGATCAATTGGCGGCTGCCAAACAATCGGCTTACTTACCGACAGCTTCTGTCGGCTACAGCCAAAGCTTACAAGACGCCCAAAATCGCAATCTGCAGTTTTCGATTAACCTGAATTTATTCCGTGGGTTTGCGGATTACTACAGTTTGAAAGCCCGCGAATGTAATTACAAAAAAATGGAAGCGGCTTACAACTCCACAAATGCGATGTTGCAAAACACCAGCGGACAAATCGTCGGACTTGTGGCCAATGGCTATGTACGATTGATCAATTTACGTGAAAATATTTTGTTCTATAGATCGACACTTCAAAGATTGAACCAGCTTTTACCTTTTGCCAAAACAGAAGAACAAAGAACAAATATCGAAAACTATATTAACTCTATCACCATTTCATTGCAGGAAAGCGAATCCAGCTTAAAAATAGCCGAATCGAATTATGTGTTTGTTGTTAACAATCCTGTTCCACAATCGACTGATACCTTGTCTGAAACGATTCAAAAAATTGATATCCCAATGTCTTCCGAAGAGTCTTTTCAAATCAGTTTACAAAAGAGTCCTGAAATCTTAAGCGCGCAATTAATGTTGGAATGCTTGCAGCTATCACACAAAGCTGAAAAATCACAATTGTACTCACCGAGCGTTGATTTACGAATGTCTCGCTCGAATGATTTGAATGGAAACAGCTCGAATTCGGCGATGGTGACGATTTCTATCCCCTTCAGCGTAGGTCGTATCACCAGTCATACAGCCAACGAAAAAAACATCACAGCCGCACAATTAGACTTAGATGGCACTATTGCAGAAGTTAAAAACGACCTCAGTAATACCTACATCAAACTGCAATCCAGCCAACAAGTTTCCGAATCTTATTCGAAACAATACCAATCCAATGAGGTCAAAATCGCTCAGTACTTAAGTAAATTGAATCAATTAAATGCTGAAGAAGTGAATATTCTTTATAATTTATTAGGCTCGCAACAAGGACAATGGCTAATGATGAACATGAAAAAACAGGAAGTCATCGATCTGCGATTTAATATCCAACGCAATATTGGAACTTTATTTGAAACGAATCGATTATTTATTGGGATCAATTAATAAACTAGAAGGAACACTTTGATTCTGTCCAGCGAACAAAACAGAAATCTGATTTTTTATAAATCAATTCATTTTGTAATTCTTCGCTGGATCTTAATGTCCATGCCGACTGTTGTTCGGCTTCTGCAAAACGACCATTGCGAATTTTTTTGATTTCATCAATAGAAAACATTTGAACGTCTTGAACTTCTAAAACTGACAACAACCATTTCCATTTTTTATTCGCTTCAGAATTCTTAGTTTTACCGATCAAATACACAGTTTTAGAAGGGTGAATCCCCCTACGGGCCAAACGTGAAATCACATCTGTAATCTGTGGATCCAGCTGATAGGTTTTTTTCTTTTTGGACATCGGATTTTTAACAACCAAAAAATCTTCAACAGCGAGACTTTTAGAACCGGAAATATGAAAAGATTCGTATTCCAAAGCGGATCTAGTATCCATCAAGACTGTTTTGTTTTCAAAAACGTCGACTGATTCTTGAATTGCTTTCGTTGGCTGTTGCTGACAACCAACGAAAAATAAAAAACTAAAAAGAATCAATACAATGGCTTTCATCATATTATTTATTATGAACAATCTTCATCGTTGGGAAAAAGATAATATCACGAATACTTGGACGATCTGTTAAGATCATCACAATACGCTCAATCCCTAAACCGACACCACCCGTTGGCGGCATACCCGTTTCAATCGCGTGTAAAAAGTCTTCATCCATTGGATGAGCCTCTTCATCATGACCTCGTTTAGATTCTTGCTCTTTTAAACGATTGCGCTGCTCTTCAGGATCATTCAGCTCGGAATAAGAATTTCCGATTTTCATACAAGCCTCAAAAGGCTCGAAACGCTCAACAACTTTTGAATTGTTGCGGTGAATTTTCGTCAGCGGAGAAATATCCACCGGATGATCCATCACAAACGTTGGCTGCCATAAATGCGGCTCAGCTGCGATTTCAAAAACTTTCATTTGCTTTTCACCCAATGTCATTTGATCTAATTTCAAAGGTTTATCTGCGTTTTCTTTTAAATAAGAAGTGACAGCTTGATCATCCTCAGGATTGATTTTTGCGTATTCTTTAATTCCATCCATCACAGTCAGACGACGCCACGGCGGAGTAAAATCAACTTCTTGACCTTGATATGTCACCTTTGTAGATCCCGTGATTTCTTTACATACAGTTGAAACTAATTCTTCGAATTGCTTCATTTGATAATTGTAATCCGTATATGCCTCATAGAACTCAAGCATTGTAAATTCAGGATTGTGTGAACGATCAATTCCTTCATTTCTGAAGTTTTTGCCGATTTCATAAACTTTTTCAAAACCACCCACGATCAAACGCTTTAAATAAAGCTCGGGTGAAATCTTCATATAAAGCTTCATATCCAAAGCGCGATGATGTGTCGTAAATGGATGAGCCGCAGCACCGCCATACAATGGCTGCAACACAGGAGTTTCGACTTCCATGAAACCGCGATCGTCTAAAAATCTTTTGATCGATTTAATGATTTTAGTACGAGCTACAAACACTTTACGTGATTCTTCGTCTGAAATCAGATCCAAATGGCGGTGACGATACTTAATTTCGATATCTTGAATCCCGTGAAATTTTTCAGGAAGCGGTTCAAGCGTTTTTGTTAAAATTTGAAAATTTTGAACATATAGGCTTAACTCGCCTTTTTGAGATTTAAAGATATAACCCTCAAGTCCAACGATATCACCTAAATCAACCAAATTAAAACTTTCTCGTGAAGCTTCTGACTGTTCTTCGACCTTAATGTAACACTGTAAAGATCCTGTTTGATCTAAAACGTTAAAAAAGGAAGCCTTACCCATTGCACGCAAAGTCATTAAACGACCTGCCACTTTAAAATGAGTTTCTGTCTTTTTCTCTCCAGCTTGAAGACCCGAAAATTCACGAACTAATTGATCGATATGAATATTCTTATCAAACGAATAAGGAAAAGGATTGATGCCCTTGCTTTTGAGCGCATGCAATTTTTTTCTTTTTTCGGCCTTGATGGGATTATCGTGAATCTCTGACATACAACTTCCTTATTTTAAAATTTATAATTTTTTACCAGCAAAAGTTTCCATCACATTCGTCAACAATTCGATGGCTTCTTTTTTCGGACGTTGGAAAGCGTTGCGTCCCATAATACTTCCGAAAGCTCCGCCTTGAGCCAATTGTTTCACTTCGTCTAAAACGCTGGCCGTATCTTTGGCTTCGCCACCCGAAAAAATCACAATACGCTTACCGTTAAAAGACGACTGCACAACGTGACGAGCGCGATCTGATAAATTGGAAACTTTGATATTTTGTGCTTCATACACTTTTTTAGCTTCGGCTTGTTCAATATGAGCCGTTGGCGGTTTTACTTTGATGATATTGGCACCCAACTGAGCTGCGATATGAGCCGAGTAAGCAATGACGTCAATACCCGTTTCGCCTTCTTTAGAAAGTTGTTCACCACGAGCATAAGACCACATCACAACTGCTAAACCTGCTTTTTTAGCTTCACGAGTCGCTTCAGCGATTTCTTCGTACATTTGTTTACGGTGTTGCGATCCTGGGTAAATTGTAAAACCAATACCCGCACAACCCAAACGAAGTGCGTCGTCAATACCTGACGTCAAAGCCGAAATAGGTGCTTTTGATCCGTAAAGTACATCTGAATTATTAATTTTTAAAATCAATGGAATTTCACCGGCGTAATCACGCGCACAAACTTCAAGAGCACCCAACGGAGCGGCGTACGCATTACAACCCGATTCAATGGCTAAATCAAAGTGGTAGCTTGGATCGTATCCATCTGGATTTTTGGCGAAACTACGCGCGGGTCCGTGCTCAAAACCTTGGTCAACAGGAAGGATCACCATTTTACCAGTTCCGGCTAATTTACCATGATTTAACATACGCGCTAGATTTGTTAAAACTCCAACACTATCGGCTCCATACCAGCTTAATATTTCACGAACTCGAGGGGTCATAAATTCTCCATTTTTAAAGATTATTCAGTGACAGATAAATTACACCGAACTTCTGATTTTCATCAAGTTGAACAATTAAAATTTGATCTTTTTTAACACGACTGATAAGACCGTATTTATGAAACAAGTGACTTTTGAAACTACGCCTAATCCATCGACAATGAAGTTTATTTTTTCCGAGCCAATTTCAGAGCAATCATGTGAGTTTCCCAATGTGGAATCCACAGATAAATCTCCTTTAGCTGCTAAAATTTTTGGCTTCCCGTGGGTATCAGCTGTCTTTTTAGGCGAAAATTTTGTTTCTATCACCAAGCAAGACTGGGTGGACTGGTCTGTTCTGGCTCAACCCTTGTGCGGTTTGCTGGCCGAACACGTGAACAGCGGACAACCTGTTTTACTCAATTTAGTAGCGGCGAATAGCGAATCTGATTCAGACAGCCCGATCGTCAAACAAATCAAACGAGTTTTACAAAACGAAATCAAACCCGTTGTAGCCTTAGACGGCGGAGACATTGCTTTTGTGAAGTATGAAAATCAGGTTCTGAGTTTGAAAATGTTGGGTGCTTGTTCGGGTTGCCCGAGCTCGACAGCGACATTAAAGGAAGGCATCGAAGTTCGAATGAAACAAGCCTTCCCTGAAATCCAAGAAGTGATCTCGGTTTAGTTTTTAATTTGACACTGAATTTTGTATTTAAAAATTCCGCGAGTCAGACGTAGGATGACAGAGGACTGCTCTTCTGAAAGTGCTTCGATGGTGTCCGCGTCTTTATTGAATTTAATCACATTTAATGTCTGAACCGGGTTGATCGTTTGTCCGACTTCTAAAACCAAATCATCTAAACGAAAAAGACCCATTTTTTCTTGATCTAAATCCGAGGTTCCCTTTTCCACAAGCTGAATCTCGTTCGATTTGTATTCAGATTGCCAAGTTTTCAGATTTTCTTTGGTCACATCACATCTCATGAGATCTGCCTGGGCGCCAGCGGTTGTCATAATTGAAAAACAAACTAAAAGTATTTTTTTCATATTACTTAGCTCCATATTCTAATAAACCTTGAAAAGTTTCAAAAATGATTTCGGGTCCAACACCATTGCGGCGTAAAGCACATTCTAAAGCTAGTTCATTCCCATCAGCTGCGGCATAATAAATTTGCATCGTCGCAAAGTTATTATCTTTGTCTTCTTTGTCTGGGCGAACAGCCACTTGTTTGTAAATACGGCCATTTTTCAAATCACCTTTGATACCGATAACAGCACATGCCTGCTTTGCACGACCCATTTGAACTTTGATAATTGAATCTGTTTCATCCACTAATTGTCCGGCAATAATCCCAAATTTTTCCTGAGTTTCGCTGGCGTTGACATGCGCTTTCAACAAAGTCTCAGAATTCAGAACTTTCATGGTTTTTGTTTTTTCAACAATTTGTTCATACGTTAAACGTTTTTCAGTGTCTGATTTAAACTGACCGTCCGCTGTTTTAAAGTCCACAACATCATAAAAATTATCTGCAAAGTATTTCTGATCGAAATCTCCGTCGTATTGACAATTCATCGTTAAAGAAGTTTGAGCATCGGCAAAATGAACAGCCATCATTTTTGTTTTATCTTTAGTAGAAGCTGTTATTTTTTTATAGGCTAAAACTTGGCCTTTTTTTAATTCACCTTTTAAATCAAATTTACAAGCCACACCGAACTTACGCTTTTCGATCATTTGCTGAGCACGTAATTCGACTGCTAAATAGTTTTCAAAAAGCATTCTAAAATCAGTCGCATCCAGCGCCTTCAGTAAACTTTCATCTAAAATTTTAATATCTGTCATTTTCAAATTATTTTTAACTAAATCAGCAGGCATTTCTGCAACAGCTGCTTCCGCAGCAGGTTTTTCTGCGGGTTTCTGCGCAGCTGCCCCCGCCTGCACCGCTGGCTGAGCCGGCTTGGCAGCGACAACTGGTTTTGCTGGAATAGTTTGATCTTGTGATTGAGCCACTTGTGGTTTGCCAGCAGGAACCAATGTTGAATCACCCGAAGCTTTTTGAGCCGCTTGAGTCGAGTCTTTTGATGAAACGATCGAAGCATCTGTTGAAACAACTTTTGAATGATCCTGAGAACTGACAACCGTTCGATCCGAAGAACTGATCAAAGTTAAATCCGTTGAATTGATTTTTGAATCTTCAGGTGTTTGGGTTTGCGCAGTATTCCCAGAAGTATTTTTAGTTCGAACAGTCGCTTTTTTGCCACCGTTGTTATTACACGAAAACAAAGTCACAACAGACAACATCAAAATTATATTTTTTGCGATGATCGATTTCATAAAAATCTCCTATTCAGATAATACTCTGCAATTTTAAAACTTCTTAAAACCTCTATAAATTAACTGATAGGTTTATTTTGTATAAAACCTAGCCAGTGTGCCCGTTTACGACTGTTTACCATTTTTTATGATAAGACAGAGCAATGCCTTTTTTATAAAATTGGACGATGGCTCCTGGAGGCAAATAACTGGATAGTTTGGCTCCTAAAAATGCACCTGCCGTATTCGCAAATAAATCCATCGTCGAAAAACGCCCCTGACATTTATTCGAAACATGATCACACACCTCATCTAATACCGACAGCGCCGTCGCAATCACAAATCCCGTGCTTTCATTTTTTTCAGCAGCTGCGATTCCATAAGCAGCGGCACCAAAACTGACAACTGCAGGTGCATGATTCGACGTGATCCATTGCTCCTGAGGCTTGTTTTTACTCAGTAAATAAAAAGCACCCATCATAGCGACTGGAATTTTCCAGTCTAATTTTGCAGGTAATTTTTTAGATAACTCGTGAACACTATTTTGAACTGCAGGAACCTGAGACAAAGTAAGCACCAGTGCCAAACCCACGACGTTGGGATCTTTGGTTTTAATCATACTGGCGACTAGGGCCGCACCAGCATCTGTCGCGATAATTTTATTTTCATTGGTTTCGCCCAAGGATCTTTGGATAAGATCGACCAAAGATCCAATCACAGCGCCTTCGACTAAACTCAACGAGGAACTATCGTCACCTTTATGTGAAAACTGATCTAAGGCCGGCTTCAATGCTTTTCCAGCTAACGCTCCAACCACACCGGCAGCAGCGCCACGCAAAGTCAGCAGGACTTTTGATCTTTTATCTACTGAGGGCTGGTTGTGTTTTTTTAATATTTCTAAACTCAGATCCCTTTTGTTGTTTAATACTGTTTCAATCTGAGACAAATCCGCAGAGTCTTTGGGTAACATCGATTTATTAATACAGACTTCGTTTCCTTTATCATCATAGGCTTCTGGATATTGCGAACGAATCTGCTCAGTCGCACGCCCTAAAACGAACGTTAAGTCTTCTTTAAAATCTTGATTTGATAGACATAATATAATGTCGACTTGGTCTGACTGAACCTGAGACTCAATTCTTTGAACAACTGAATCTTGCGCATGCGCCGTCCATATAAATAGGAATGCCATCAAAAAAATGATCAATTGATTTTTTTTCATAACTAACAACAACTGCTAGAAATATACCTGCCATAACCTTTTAAACTGACTTCCTTTGATCAAGCCTGAACAGGGTCTTTTCAAGTGCCGTTCGTTGTCACTTTGTTCTGTCCTCTAGACAGACAGAATAACAATTTACGACACAAGGCTGTCTAAATAATCAGCTTGTACGCGTTTTATCGAATTAGACAGTTGGTCTTAGTTTTGTATCAATTCAAGAACAACACGAGAGGATTTGTGAAAACACTGAGTTTAAAATGGTTAGGTTTAATATTATTTTCGTTTTTAGCTGTCGCGCTGAGTACAGTTAAGGAAAACCAATATCAAAAAGCAGCCAAATACACTTTAAATCGTCCAGCTCTGTTGCAAATGTCGAAAGTCTCTTATCAAATTCAATTTCAAAATCTTTCAAGTCTGGATGAAACCAAAGTCGATCAGCTATTGGGACAAATCCATCAAATCGAAAAAAGAATTTCTAAATCAGTGATCTCGCATAACGGCGAAATTATGATGACGTTGGCTCAAACAATTGATGACAACTTAGTCCTTGTGATTTTTAAAAACCAACAAATTCAAATGATTCAAAAAGTAA
>DALYIB010000075.1:0-11306 GCA_031970595.1 Pseudobdellovibrio sp. | reverse complement strand
CGTTTGAGGGGCGTATGCGCAAGCGTGAGGGTTCAAGTCCCTCTTCGCGCACCAATATAAATCTAATCAATTTTAAAATTTCAATTAAATATCCGATGATCGTTTCCATTTTTCAATAAGCAGGCTGCAGACTTCAACAGCTCGAGGGTCTAGATGATAATTCTTTTGAAACTTGACGGCATCCGCATTTTTATTTGCTAAAAGACTATAGAGCTCCGCAAAATCAACAGCCATATCCCGATCATAAATTAAATAATCTCTATTATTTAACAAGAACTCACTCATCGGTGTCTCTTGAATAGCTTTTTGAATTCTGCTGATATCTTTGATCGCGGTGAAAACACTTTGTAAACGAAATACTGGCTGCATTTCGTAGATAATCCAGTTCAGTTGATTAAATTTGTGTGCATACTTTTTATAAATGGAAAGTAAATCCATGGGTAACGGCCCGTCATGCGTATCTCTTCTAAACTCTGCACCGCTTGATGTGGCACGAAAATCACTACCGCCACTCATATGAACCTCTAAAACCCTATCCAGAGGGTACAAAGATACAAGCTCTTCGAAACTCAAAGAGTAATTTTGAGCTTGGCAAAAAAGATTGTGCAGATCGAGTAAAATATAACAATCGGAATATTTAATCATTTTTTCCAATGAATCAATTTGACGAAAAACATCATCTGTCGATAAAGCCAACGCCAAGTTTTCAACTCCAACAGGACAGCTGAAATAATCTGAAATATGTTTCAACCGATCAGTTGCCATCGAAATCTGTTTCCTATCAGGCTGTATAGGCAGAAAAGTCCAAACTCTGTGGTTGCCAAATCGATTCATCCCAAAATGAACAGACATGAAACTGATCCTTTTCCCTCTTAAGTTGGAAGTGCATTTTTGCAGCCAGTTATGAATATCAAAATTCGGATCAAAAAGCGAAAACAGAGTAGAGTGCGCCAAGACTTGTGTATTATTATCGTAAAAATTTGGAATAGAATAATTATTGTCCGGATTAATCTCGATACAATTAGGCAAACAATTTTTGTAATAGAACAAATGATTCAATATGAAAAAAAGCAGCCCCGGGTGTGATGAAACCCCTAACGATTTTTGATTGGAAATTACCCCATCCCACACGTAGGGCATCCGTCTTTTTTGAGGGATTGTGGGTGCTCTGACCTTATTGGTTCCGGCGGGTTTGGCGGAGGAGGAGACTGCGGCGCAGGCGGATTTAAAATTCCCTCAATTGAATCTGAAATCTTCTGGAAAGGACCGTTACTAAATCCCAACAAATTCTCAGCAAAAACAAGTACTCCAAAAAACATGAAAATACCAAAAGTCCACATGAAACCTTTAGTAAGTTTTTTTAGCCAAAATTTGAATCGATCGACCCTACTCATCAAAAATTAGTTTACATGCTGTATACAAAAACCACAATAAGAAACACTCGTGGTCTAGATTAGTATCATTTTAAAACGTCTATTGCTCGGAAATAATTTAAAAAGAGAGACTCATGCCCGCTCTTTCAAACTAAGGACAGTTCTCTGTTAATGTCAGTTGCGCCTGTTGTAGCCACTGGCTTTTTGCGGCCTTATTTTCTTTGATCGATACCCGCAAATGATAATTCAAATCATCCGCACAAATTAAATACTGATATAAGCGGGACTCCGTTTGCAAAAATACTTTCATTTGTTGATGTTCGCCCTCTTGGCAATCGGGACCGATTAGTTTTTCTTTTGAATTTGGAACAACGTGATCAGGCACTTGAATATAAAAATTTGAATCCACCTTAGATAAACTCCCCAACTCTGTCGCCTGTGTTAACCATTGCTTCGGATTTTGACTACATCCCTCGCCGACTGTCATTTTGGGTTTACGTGGTGATTTGTGTAAAATTATTTGTGTTAAACGAACTTCATGATCACTTTCTTTGAACGACGTGACGGCATTTTTATTGTTCGTCTTAGATTCTATTTTAAAAAATAATACTTTGGCGACATCCGACTCGATTTGATTATTTCCAACTGGTGAATACGGTGATTCGACTTTGTATAGTTTTCCAGAACTGCCCCAATAAAAATCAGCGCGTGCAAAAGACGAACACAAACAAATAAAAACAAATATACTTTTAAATAATTGAATCATGCACTCATAATAAGAACACTATCGGCATAAAACAAATAGAATACACTGGGTCATCAATTTACATTTTTTCAAAAGGCGACCAGCCTAATTTATTTTCGAAATCTTTTTTCCAATCCGTCATCAAATTCGGATTTTCAGGCGTCATCTCGCATGGTCCAGCCGCATCCGGTGAATCTTTTGGCCAATTGTGCGTTGTTGTGCCGACATGACAATTCGCGCAAACCTGTTGAGGAACTGTTCCCATTTGCAATCGAACACGAATCTGATCTTCGGTAACATACTGAATGTCCACATTTTTTGATTCAGTCGATGAATCAATCAGTTGCCACTCTTTTTCTTTCGGCAAATAAGTTCCAAATGACCAAATACCATCAGTTCGTTTTTCGATCATACGTAATTCAAATAAAGTTTTTTCCGAATCATTCAAACGGACCAAATGAACAATTTGCGTGCCAATGGGGTACTGCCAATGTTCATTATCTTTGGTAATTTTGATCGGCGAAGGAACATAGGCATAAAAATGCTCGGAAAAATATTTACTTAAATCTGAAACTGGAACATAGCTATTATTAATTTTTAATCCCATACCAATGGGCGCTCTCGGCAATTCGCGAAATTTTCGATACTCCACAAATGGCTGGGCTTCAAGAATATCTAATTGAAGCGTTTTCTTTTCTGGCAAAGGTGATTGCGCGAAAATTTGTTGGATAAAAAAAATTAAAACAAGACTGATATATTTCATGATGCCATCAAAGCACTGCGTCCCAAAGACAGCAAACAAATTGATCTGATTGAACCAATTGATTATCAGTTGAAAATGCGGCTTAAAATCCACAAGTTTGCGTCTCAAACAGGGTCAAGGTCTAGGCTCGTTGGCGTAAAGCCATTCTGCTGATAGAATGAACTTATAGCAAAGGAGACTCCATGCGATTCAAATCCACCCTACTGGCCGTAGTTATCCTCTCTTCTGGAAGTCTGTTCGCACAATCAAGATCTTCGATGTCAACAAAAGATCTGAAAGTCTCGGTCGAACCGTTGGCAGGTTTTGAAACTTTGTATCGTCCCTATCCAACTCCGCACACAGTGACTCGCACCATGTTCGGCGTCCGCTTAACTGCTGGATCGGATTTAATTTCTGCCGAAGCTGAATATACCCAAGGGAATGATACTGAAAACTTTCTGACAGCTCCCGAAAAAATTGAAACCAAAGACAATAATTACAAGCTAGGTATCCGCAGCACTTATAAAATCACTGACTGGGCGTTTTCTTCGATCCGCTTGGGCGGACATGCGACTGAATCAACCGTAACAGAAACAAATGCAGGTGTTCCAACGACTACTAAAAAGCCTATGGAATACCATCCCTACTTAGGAGCTCATATTGGGGCTAAATTAGGTCCTATTTCAGTCAGCATCGGCGCTACAGCCATCATTCGCGATACAGCTAATATTTCTAACAACGATGTCCAACATACTTTATCAGTATCTTTGGGCAGATAGGATTTCATGAAAAAAATATTTTTAATCACACTGATGACTTCTGTTTACTGTTGGGCGGGTTTTAATATCGAACCGAGTGTTGGTTATAAAAACTCTAAATTAAAAATGACCGACCTGACTCAAACAACGACTGAATTTCAAATGAATGGAATTCAATATGGTTTAAAACTGGGCGTTTCAAGTCCATTAGGAATTACCTTAGATATCCAAGGCCTCCAATCTCAAGGCAAAGCACAAATGACTCCAGACCTCGGATCAAATCCTGAATATAATCACACAACAGGGTTAGCCCTGATTGGTGTGAGCGCTATGGGAATATTAAAAATTCATTTGGGCTATATTTTTATGAATGATCTCGAAGTTAAGTCGACAGACACATTCAATGGATTTAAACTCAAAGGACAAGGTTACCAGGCTGGTTTAACCACTTATCTTTTTCCACGCGTCGGATTATCTGCAATTTATAACGTCAATCAATTTAACAAAATTAGTGGCACCGCTTTTACAAATGGAGACGCACTCGATACTTATTATAACAAAATTGATTCGCAAGATTTTGGACTTCAACTTTCAGTTCTTTTTTAATTCTGTTTCTTTTAACTAAAAAAAAGGCGCAATTTCTTGCGCCTTTTTTATTTCAATTTGAATTTAATAACTACTACTGAGCCGCTGCTGCAGCTTGAACCGCTTTATCAGCTTGGATCATACCAGCACCATATTGATTTGTATCATTCGGGCTCAGTGGCATTGCAGTTGTTGCAATGATTGATCTTACTTGTGCAGGAGTTAATTTTTTATTAGCTGACTTGATTAATGCAACAACACCAGCAACGTGCGGAGTTGCCATTGAAGTTCCATCGTACATAGCATAGTCAGATTTAACAGTTGAAATCTCAGCAGTAATCGCTTGACCTTTAGTTAATGATTCTAAAAGCTTTTGACCATCAACTTGTTCAATCATCACAACGGCTACGTCTAATTCAGAACCGTCTTCAGTTAATGAACCTTGCATTAAACCAGCCGTGTTATTGTAGATAACAACACCTGTAGCTCCGGCTTTCATTGCGTTTTCAACTTTTTCAGAAAAACGGATTTCACCACGGCTGATCAAAGCAAATTTACCTTTTAAATCAACTTTAGCGATTTCATCCACTTTACCTAAACCGGCGTAAACTAATTCGCCCACTTTAGGAACTGCAATTTCTTTTGTTCCACCGAAAGCAGCTGAACGTACGCGAGTCTTAACACCACCGATAACGATATCAGTTACAGAGTCACGACCTTTTCCACGAGGAATCGTAGAGACAACTGAAGCACCTGGAGCAGTGATATCAAGCTCTGGTCCCCATTGAGAGAAAGAAGTTTTTTTGATATCTGGTCCCAAAGCACCAACTGCAATAACTGTTGGGAAAGCCGCTGGGAAAGAAACTTTTTGTGTGCCGTCATTACCAGAAGCGGCTACAACAACAACACCCGCGCGTTCCGCATTTTGTACGGCCATTCTTTCGCCAGATGAAGCCATAGGGCCACCTAATGACATACTGATGACATCCACTTTTTGCTCAACGCCCCAGTTGATACCAGAAGCAACAGCGATATTACTGCAACCTAATTCACCGCAAACACGGCCCATTAATAATTTAGCTTTAGGAGCTACTCCTGTGAAACCTGTTGCTGGGTTATAAGCCGCTGCAATTGTACCAGAACAGTGAGTTCCGTGACCTTCGCCATCAAAGAAATCATCTGGATTAGGTCCTGCATCGCTTTCGAAAAAGTTACGACCTTTTTCAAAGTTAGCTTTCAAATCTGGGTGATCTTTATCAATACCTGTATCTAAAACTAAAACACGTGAACGTGAACCACCATCAGCCAAAGTCCAAGCTTGCGGAGCTTTCACAGCTAAAATACCCCAAGGAGTTTTTTCGCCTTCAGTAAAAGTTAAATCAGATGGAGTCGTTGTAGGCTCACTTGTAGTTTCACCAACAACTGCATTGTTCCATTTAATAGAATTCATTGGTTTAGGAGCTGGAGTAAAACGCTCTTGCTCGATCAACTCAACTTCAGGGTGTTTTGATAATTGCTCGATCGCTTTTGCATTATCAGTTTTTAAAACCATCGCATTGATGTTTTTAAGTGAATTTTGCAAACCGTAACCACGAGCTGATTCTTTAGACATAAAAGAATCCATCGCTTGAAAGCCTTGTTGGCTTTTGTAGATAACTAAGTATCTTGTCTTAGCTTCAGCCGTGAAAGCGACTGACAAGATGCTGGCTGCGATTAAAAGTAGGTTCATTTTTTTCATCGTAACATCCCCTCTTTCTTGAGTTGGAATTAGACTTTCGTCTGTGTTTTTTGAAATTTGAACCCATTTTGGCACTTTTGACAAAACGATTTTGAATATTTTTTCTATTTTTATTTCAAGTACTTAGATGACGTGAAAAAGTGAAATTATCTGTCATGGCACCAAGGTTCCATTTTGGAACCTATTCGAATATATTCTTTTTGATGCCAGTTCTATTATAGACGTTTTTAATATCAATAAGATTTTCTAATGTTGATCTTAGTTTTTAAGCACAACAGATATGCCCATGCGCGTTAAGAAAATAAACGACGGATTATTGATTTACAGCTTTCAAATCAGTCATGGTTTTTTGAATCCAAGACACATAATAAAAAACGTTTTCGTAAATACCATAAGTATTACAATTTTCATCACCTCGAGAAACTAAACCCACTAATTGATAATCTGAATCAGATTGTCTCACAAAAACTGGTCCACCCGAATCACCCGAGCAAGAACCCGATTGTTTTTCAGTTGTTCTGAATTCGTAGGGAATACTTTCCACAACAGAAACTTCTGTCGTTTTTAAGACATCATAAGCTTCATTCTCATCCATTCCAAAACCAATCAATGTTACTAAAACTTTGTCTTGGATCAAATCAGCAACCGGCAATCGAGTTGGTTGATATCCAAACGGCAAACCACCTTTGAACTGAATCAATAACAAATCGTTGGCTGGAACATCTGTAATTCCTACGACCTCATCATGGTATTCTTCGTGCTGTTTAAAGCGTACGATTTCGCGGTATTGCCAATTGCTTTTGTTTGTTCCAAAAACCAATTTAGCCCCTTTCACGTCATCAATACAATGAGCCGCCGTTAAAGCGAACTCTTCAGAAATAACAACACCTGAACACCAAGTTTCACCTTTTTTATAAATACCCACCACATGCTTTGCAAAAATATCTGATTCTTCAGTTAAACGACCGTTCATAATAGACGTTTGATCTCTGGAAGCCGTCAAACGATTGGAACGCGTTTGTGGTGAACAAGAAAAAACAACTGTGGCAGATAAAATTAATAGTGTGATTTTGTTAAGCATAACCCCTCTTTGAAAATGAAATCAAAGACAGGGTTAAACTGGATCAGAAAGTGAAAGTCAAAAGCTTTGTAATTTTTTTATTCTTCGTCGTCATCATTGTCGATGCGTTCTTTGTCGATTTGCTTCAAGCTTTTTTGAATATCGACGACTTTGTCCAATCCGTAAATTTCAGTTAAAGAGTGATATTTTTGGGCCACGGTTTGCCAGTTAGGCAGTATTTCTTGCTGTTTTTGCAGCTTTGTTCGGTGAAAGTTCATTTGAACAACCATTTCAGTGGCATCACTTTGCCATACCAATCCTGCTGGCGCGATAATTCTTTCTTTTAAATCTTGTGATAACATCGAAGGCATCAATGTCCCAGCGATTTGGGGCAGAGTTCTGTACTGATCGGCTTTGGTTTGCAAATCAAAATTTAAAGACTGCAAAAACGATAAAGCGACAAACTGAGAACAGTAGGCCATAGATTTCGCATTCACTAAGTCTTTGGCAAATACCAAGGCTTGTGGACCATAAATGTACTGACGGACCTGAGAAAAAACTCTTGGTAATGCGACTTGATTCAACCACTCCTCACCTTGAAGTGTTTGTGATTTTTTGACCAACTCATCCAGTTCAGGCTGCGTAATCATCGAAGGCCATTCATAGGTTTGAGTCGGATCAATCAACGGAACAATGCGATCATTTTTTGCTTGTTCGCGTCCTTTTTTAGAAATGGGCTGGATCATTCTTTTATCCTCTTTGACGGCCATTTTTGAACCGGAACTTTTCCAAACGATGGGTAAAAATCCACGCGATTGTTTTTGTGCTATGAATTTCTGACGTAGCTTTTCTGGATTGTATCTTGAAAAACCAATGCGAATAAAACGCTCTGAGTAGGCAAATCCTTCTGGCGACATCGGACGTACGACGCCCAAACGATCCCCTTGTGGATAAATATCCCAAATCCACGCCAATGAAATTCCCGTGGCCGGATCTTTTTTCACTTCAACAAGGCCTACGTGTGAAAATCCTTTTGACATATTCGGATCCCAATACATTTGCATGATTCTTTGATCTGAATCTGTCAGTTCGAAATTTTGCTTGATGCGATTTTTAGAATGCGAATAACCGGTATTCATCAATACGATGGGCATTTTTTGATAGTTATTAATTAATTTATTTTCTTCGGCGATTTTGTAATCATCCATATCAATAGGTTCCAAACCCATACTGATTAAATAGGCTTGCCCACCACTGGAATACTCTAATGCTAAATCACCACTTTTTAATTGCACCAAACTATCCGTTTCATCGTTTTTCATGCGATAATGACCGCCAATGATCTGTTCAATTTGGATATCTTGACGTTCAAATTCACTTTTTAAATCCGTAATACACTCAGAGCACTGATTCGCCTTTGCCCAGCGCATATACACAGCCGTTAAGGCGCGCCCCAGATGACGATTTTGTTGACGTGAATTCGGCATATAATTGGGTTCTAATATTTCATGCAGGTGATCATCCGTGAATTTTTCGAAAAATTCGATATCATTTGGCGTTTTTAATAAATTTTGTCTCAATGCTAAATACTTCAGTATTTTTAAAATATTTGTTTTTTCTAATTGGTATCTTTCAACTCCGCGATTTTCCAAGTAATCCTGACGAAAATCCGAAGCTTTTTCCCCGATTAATAAACGATACTTTTGTTGAGCCACGTTTGAAAAGGGCTCTAGGGAAATCAACGGAAAAGACTGCGCTTGTTGCGCAACCATTTTTACGACCATATTTCTTTCTAAACATTTTTTTTCTTGCTGGCACGAAATCCCTTCTAAAAGCAGTCCGGTCAGTGCGGCTATGTTCTTAACAGAGTCTATTTGCTTGTAATAAACTGTCACTTTCTTTAAAGCCGCCTCGGAAACAACGTCTAAGTTTTTTTCAGTTGATAATGTTTTTTCGGCCTTTTGAACATAGTCTTCAAAACCCAGATTATATAAAAACTGCTCAGTCGCTTTATACGCCTCATGGGCTTGAAAGCTTTGGGTCTGCGAAAACGCCGTCGCTGAAATCGTTGTTAATGCAAAACAAACACTGAATAGACTTTTAATGTTTTTCATAAATACTATTCAAAGCAAACCATTCGCCATGTTTCAAAATGAGACAAATGAATTTATTGGTGGCAATTATTCAATGTTAAAAAGTAAAGGTTATCTATTTAAGGATAAAACTTAACATCGAAAATAATAAATTTAAGAAAAGTGTAAATAAAAACAAATCAGTCATTTGACTTGAGGATATTTTTACTTTTTCGAAAATTTTCAAACACAGAACAAGACATACGTAACTTAGCAATCCTCCAAAAAAACCAACTAAAATGGACGAGATCGCAGAGTTCGGATTTTGTCCTTTTAGGAGCGGCCCTATAACATTAAAAATGATGAGATAAGAAATAACTCCAGATATCAGATTCGAAATAATTGCATAAATAAAACTTTTCGTGATGGACAATCCTAAAATTCGACGTATCGACCACGCGTTTGCTATGATAAATATAATGATTTCAATATTTTTCATATTTATCCAAAAAGTAAAAGATTTGGAGGTGACGGAGGGACTTGAACCCCCGTACAAGCTTTTGCAGAGCCTTGCCTAACCCCTCGGCCACGTCACCCCTTGTGAAAGGACTGTCAGATTATGTGAAGCCAAAAAAAATGTCAACTCATCCCCTTTTCCAGGTCAATAAATGATCGAATTGTCCATTTTTCCGCTCGATTTAAGTCAGAAAGCTCAATAATTTGGCTTTTTCTTTCAGACGCATAAACAGCTGCGACCGACTTCAAAGCCTTTAACCTGCGATAGGAAGAATCGGGATACAAGTTCTGTAACGACTCAACATCATTCAGATTCAATTGAACATCTGATTTAAAATAATCTTCAATCCTTAATAGGATCGAAGATCCGGAAATGTGACGCTTTTTATTTTTTTGCGAATAAAAATATAACAGCCCAAAGCGATCTGCCAGCGGGCCTGATAAACGATTCAAATAAGATTCACACTTTGTTCGAGTGTATCTGCAATTCATCGAATCTTTGGGGACCCATTTGCCACAAGGACACAGATTTGTGGTGGCGATCACTTGAAAATGACACGCATATTCGCGAGTCACACCTTGACGAGAAAGACGTAATTTTTCCCCGGTCATAGGACCGCGCAAGGCTTCTAAAATCACTGGATTAAATTCTAATAATTCATCCAGTAATAACAATCCACTTTGGGCTTTTTCAACTTCCCCCTGATACAACTGCGCGCCCCCTCCTAAAAAAGCCGCCGGCGTCACACTTTGATGAGGAGAAATACAAGGGCGCCAGCGATTCAACAAAAAAGGTCGGTCTTGATCCGTAGGCGATTTCAGAAAAGATACATATTTTTTCGACAGAGTCGATTTTCCGAAACCAGACGCTCCTGCTAATAAGGTGTGTAAACCGGTCGTCGCCATCAAAAACAAAAGCTCGGCTTCGTCCTCGTTAAAATGAGAATCCAATCCTTCCCGGGGGCGCTCCCACCACGAATGATCCTCGTGGATTTGAAATTCAAAAATATCTGAATTTAATTTTTCAATTCGGTACAAAGCCTGACTATTTACTTCAGACATTCCCGTTAAAACAGTTTGATTGGGAAATTTAGATAAAAATTGATGAATGTCTGATGGGGCCTGAACTTGACCATTCAGTTCGAGTTCGCCATATATAATTGATTTCAAAATAAAATCAGGAATCTGTTTTTGCTGTGTTTTAATCAACAATCCTAAGGCGACAGCTAATTCAAGCCCCTTAGAGGTTTTTTTCAAATGATTGGGTTTGATATTTACAATGACTTGTTGGGATTGTGGAAACTTAAAACCACAACTTTTAAAGGCCGACTTAATTCTGAAAAAACTTTCTTTGATGAGTTTATCCGGCAAACCTAAAAAATGAATTTGCGGGATTCCTGGAATCAGTTCAATTTCGACTTCGGCTTTTTCTAATTGGTTTTGATGTTCAATCAAAGTAAATAACTTCATAAAAAAGGCCTTTCAAATGAAAAGCCTTTTTAAAAACTGATATTTTGAATCTGAGATTCAATTTTTCCGAAAGACGAACTAGCCTGCGGAGACATCCTTTAACTGTGATAATGGATGATGCTCATCAATTGTTTTTGTCACAGTCGATGTCGTTACAGCCGTATAAATCTGTGTCGTTTGAATGCTGGAATGACCCAACAATAATTGAATCGATCGTAAATCGGCTCCGCCCTCTAGTAACGCCGTC
>DALYIB010000074.1:0-11377 GCA_031970595.1 Pseudobdellovibrio sp. | reverse complement strand
CTGAAAGAATTTTAATTCATTTGAACCAAAGCGAAGACTCTGCGGGAACCGCAGAGTCTGAATAAAAATAATTACATCGATAATTTTTTGCACAGAGAGCTTTTGGCAATAGCTTGGTGAATGAGTTTGGCTTTTTGCGAAGATCCATTCGGTCTGAGAACATCCCAATAGGATTTGTTTGAAAAAAGCTGACCTGTTTTTTTAATTTGGTTATTCAGCATACTAAGGACACATTGAGAGGATTTTTTAGGGTTGCCGCTGGAACCGTTTTGGCAAATTTTTAAATCTTTGTCGTAGGCTGCTTCTTTGTTTTTGTGCAGTTGGTACAATCCATAGGCTGTACCATTCGGGCCTGTGGCTGAGGCTGAAGTACTGCATGAACTTTCGAAATGAGCCATTGTTGCTAACGTCAGAGTCCAAATCAAGACCTTTTGGTTCAGATTGAGTTCGTTGTATTTAGGACAGGATTTGGTCATCGCTGAAGATTGGATGACTTCTGAATACAGTTTGCTGTTGGTGTAAAGTTCGCGTGAAATATATTGTCCCAGTTCGCCGTAAACCTGGTTTTTATCCATAAAAGTCTGACAGTTGTCGTGAACTGCGACTCCGTTCAATGAATAGGCTGTATCGACCGTCATCATTTCTTGGTTGATTTGGTCGATAAAATCGGCCGCGTCTTCGTACAGGGAACTAGCTTGAGCATTGGCTGCAAAGGCTGTGATCACAAGAGAGAGAGTAATTTTTTTTAAAGTGCTTTTTGAAACTGTCATAGACCCTCCGTGGCTATTATTTAGCACAAACTAAGAAGAATATCTGGATGTAGAGATTCTGACAGTGTAAGGATTCACTGACTAAAAAATTGACGTTCAAAAGCAATATAAGCGGCCGCCAATCCCATTTTCGATGCGAGTGACGGAGTTTGACTTTTACTTTTTTTCAATCGATAAAAGAGGGGTGTCATCAGCTCAAGAAGTTTTAAAATATTTCAATGAAGTTTTAGGGGTCACTCAGGTGCTTGTGGATGCATCGCCGGTAAGTCTTACTCCCAGAGCTGGCTTTGTCTTTATCGTCGAAAATTACGTATCCTATACTGCAGATGAAAAAGAATTATTGATGAAAATGATTGCGGCTATGAAATTAGATATCGCACAAGTTCAAATTCAGGATCTGAATCAATCGTCAGCAGATGAAGCTGCACGTTGTATTTATTTGGTGGATCAGCCCGGCGCGGATCAGTCGTATTCGCCGCGCGTACTTATAAAAAATCCCAAGCTGAAAAAAACAACTTGGGATTTTCTGCAAACTAAAATGCAATAATCAATCAATTAACTATGAGTTACATTTTTTGAATCTTTTTGGATTTGTCGCATCAAGATTTCTTCCATCTTGATATTACGATGAAGTTTTTCTTCGATGTTTGAAACATACTGTCTGAATGAAATTTCTTTGGACATATCATTGGAAAGTATTTTCATAAAAAAATCATCGACTTGGGTTTTGCTGAAATGCTGCTCCAAGAAAACATCAAAGATGCTGCAAAGTTCTTTCAGTTGCAGAGTCAATTGTTTGGTTTCTTTACGCAGCTTTTGAATTTGATATTCATAAATCAATTCATTAATTTCTTTATCCAAGACTTCGATCTTGACTGGTTTTTCTAAAATACGATGGGCACCGATATTATGTGCACGCAAAGTGGTGTCTTTGTCCAAGTATCCGGACATCAATATAAACGCTGTTCCTTTATGCATCGAGTGAGCTTTTTCAACCATATCCAAACCAGTTTGTTTTCCAAGTCGATAATCTGTAATAATCAGTTCAAAAGGATTTGTTTCTTTTTGTGAAACAAAATTCAGATAATCATCTGCATTATAGAATTCTTTTACATCGTACTTCGTGCTGAGAAGATCTTTGTAAGAATCTACTAAGTCTTGTTCGTCATCTATCATAGCAATGACTGGCTTGATCATAAACGTGCTCCTTCATACATAGTCATCATATCGGCCAAGTGTTGCTTTTAGTATAAAGTGAAAACGCAAAAAAAATATAAAAATTTTCTTTTATTAAAAGAGTTTTCGAAATGAGGGTGTTTTGGATTGAGAATCGTGAGTTAATTAAAGAAGTTATCTGTTTGTAAAGATTCTGTTAAAGCGTCATAAATCTCATTCTTAGTCGCTAGCAAAAGCGCATTGTTACATAACTTCCGGACTCGTTGGATCGAGTCCGGAAGAGTGGTATTAGAGCTGCAAACCAATCAATGGATTGGCGTGTTCAATTTTCTGCTGCAATCTTATTTTTTGTTCAATATCGGTGAGGATACCCTTATAAATAGCTGCGCATTGTTCAATTCCTTTGAGTACCAGTGGTAACAAATGCTCGGGACAAGATTCCAGATGAGGAAGTGCATTCGCAAAGTGATCCTTGTCGACTTCGACATGGACTCTTAAAAATGTTGTCATTTTGTCGCTGTATTTTTTAGTAACACGTTGGTAGATGGCTTCGGATTTTTGCGCAGCAAAACCTTCAAGTGTTAACGAATAGCCTAAAATAGCTGATGGGTGTTCATGCATGATTAAATAGCTGAGTGTTTGATAGAAGAAAGAGGTGTGAGGTAATTCGTCAAACTGTTCGATCGTGTATCCTAAATTTTTAAGATCGTTTAAAACGAGTAACTCGTGTTTTTTTTCTTCGTTGGCTTCTTCAATAAATCGCCAATGCAGACTGTCTTCTGTGGAAGGTTTAGTCATCGCTGAAGCTAAAGCCAATTGTCGTGTTGTCCATCGTACGTACATATAGCTTTGTGCTAACCACTCTGCGTAATGCTGATTATCTTCCCAATTAAATTTTTGGGATGCGGTTTCCAGTTCGTCAATAGATGCAATCATCCTTTTATAGACTTCTTGTGGTGTCAGTTTTTTCATTTGTTTTTCTCCTTTGAAATTGTTGTTTATGTGTTATTTCTAGTCGTTCATTCCAGAAATTATAAAAATCATCAAAATATGTATGCTGTTTTAAAAACAGGAATTGCTGCTGTGTAAAGTAAACAAAATCTGTCGGTTCTCCGAAGGCCATCAAATTTTCAGCGATCGGAATTCCACCAAATCGAAATGCCAGTTGATTCACCCTTTTGGTGTTTCGTGTGTAGGTGATCAACAATTGAGTTTCTGTAGAGTAGTAATAAAGTAAGCAAAGGCCAGATAAAAGTTGTGCGATAAAGGGTTGCAGTTTAAATCGGGGATCGACAGTCAAATAGCCCACTGTCATGACAGGGCCGGCTTCGGCCAGTTTGATAAAATCGCTATAGACAGAGTTGGGGTAAGCCAGAAAGTATTTATGTTCTTTGTGGATGGGACTGTGCAGATCAAATAAGTCTAATAAAGCACAGGCGATAATTTCCCCTTGATATTGCAGGGCGACTACGCGGTGATGGCGACAGTATTCCTCGCTGGTTTGTGAAAAATCTTGATCAATTTGCTTAAAGGTATTTGTCCAAGAATGTCTCCAAAAATGAAATATCTGATAACTTAATTCATTGTATTCTGAGTTGAAAATCTTGCAGGGAGAGACAATGCAGCGAAGTTCATTCGTATTAAATGTAATTCGTTTTTTGCTTTTGGTATTTTCAGATAAAGTATTTTCATTCATGATGTGACAACTAGACTCTTGCTTTTTTAGAGAGTAAATGAATTACACTCAGAGTCGACTGAAGAAAAAAATAATTTAACATATCTTTAACAAGTTCAATTTTTTGTAAAAATCTTTAACACCGATTTAACATTTTTGTTTCAATTTGCAACGTAGCTTAAACGAAAAATTATTTTAATTTCAAAAAAGAAAATAAAAATGTTTTTAATGTCAGACTTTCGACCGATATGGAAATGTGATTCTAAACACCTTAATATATATATACGGAGTCGTGCTATTAATCAGCACCTTAGCAACGTTTTTTACGTGGTTACGGTTTCGACATCAAATGATTCGACTTTTGTTGCTGTTTTGGCTCAGTGGTATTTTAGCTTTTTTTTCTCAGGGTTTATTTAATCAGACAGACGAGCTGGGTTTGTTAGCGTTTGGTACGAATGTATTTTCCATTTATTTTGGACTTAATTTGTATTCCGAAGCGATTGGATCCAAGAAGAAATTAAAATTTGAAACAGGCATTGCTTTTTTTAGTTTGGTAGCCGGATTTTTGATAACTCATTTTACAGAAAACTTTTTTTTAGGGTCATTGGTTTTTTGCGTCGGCTGCACATCCGCTGCGTTGATGGCGATATTTAGTTATGAAAAACAATTGGTCGATACGCCCTTAAATAAGGGTTTTCGTTGGTTTTTAGTGATCGCTGCTTTGCATTTTTTAGATTATCCCTTTTTGCGAACACACGAGTCGTTAGCTATTGCCGGGTTTTCAATATCCTTAGTGTTGCATTTTTGTTTTGCGGTGTACGTTCCTATATTGATTATGCAACGAATGTCTTCTGAATATGTTTCGCGACTTGAGTTTGAAGTCGAACAAAGAACGCATCAGCTTTCTGAATCGAATTCGCAATTGCAACAGACGTTTTCGCAGTTGAAGGAAAACAAAGAAAAAATGGATTTTTTATTACAAGATACTCAAATGCGCATGAGCACCTTAGTTCACGACATTGCAAATCCTTTGCAGGTGATTTCGACGAATGTAGAAGTCATGTCTATCAATAAAGAAAATTTACAACAGATTTTCGAAAACAAATCAGCGCGATTGATTCGCGCGGTGGATACGATCATGAATATTTTGTCTGATGCCCGAAAAACACATTCAGAAATTATTGGCAAAACTGAGCTGTCGCTGAAGAGTGTCGATTTAAAAGAGATGATTCAGGACTGTCTGAAAGATGTTGAGGATCGACTGCGCAAAAAAAATATTTCTGTGAACCTTCAATTTCCAAATCATACTGAATGTAGAGCGTTGGCGCACGAATCTTGGCTGAGAAATCAAGTTCTGATGAATTTAATTTCCAATGCCATCAAGTTTTCATATTCTGGCGGGCTTATTCGTTTAAGTGTTGATTTTGCAGCTGCGGATAAGGTTTCGATCCTCATTGAAGATTTTGGAGTTGGTATTTCTAAAGAAAAAGCAGAAACGCTTTTTTCACTGGATCAAAAAACCTCAACGCGTGGAACATCAGGAGAAAAGGGGACTGGTTTGGGTCTGCCTATCGTCAAACAATATCTGGAATTGATGGGCGGTACGGTAAAGCTGGTGCCTCGTCAACAGCCCGGAGCGGCATTTTTGATAGAACTCAATAAAGCGAATTAATTCAATTTTTGTTAACTAGACTTCGGGCTAAAAACGATGGTCTAGGAAAATTCTTCCTCCTTCTTTGGACTGTTTTCAGTTGTACTTAGAGAGTGAAGTTATTTTTTATCCTGGGTTTTTCCCTCTTATTACATGCTTCAGTTTCTGAAGCGCAGAATCTGGTCGTCCGTGTTCGTACTGTTAAAAATTCAGCGACTGTTCCTGAACTTGTGAAGGACTCGCGAGTTTCTCAAAAAATATTTAAAAAAGAAAACGGCCTTTATGATGTGATTACTTTGGTTTCGATGAATGATTATTTGGCGGGAGTTCTGTCCAAAGAAATGCCTTTGTCTTGGCCGGAAGAAGCCTTGAAAGCCCAGGCCGTTGTCGCGCGTTCATTTTTATTAGCCAGGATGTCGGATCGAAGTCAGAAAAAATTTCATGTGGAATCCGATCAAATGGATCAGGTATTTTCTTTGACGGATTCGACTAAGGCCTACAAAGCCGTTAGGGAAACTGAAAATGTTTTTTTAATGAGTGCAAAAAATAAAATCTTGAAAGCTTTTTACCATTCGGATTGTGGCGGTCAAACTGTGCCCGCAAGTCAAGTCTGGAGCGGCGCTGATGATTCTGGCACGGCCAAGGATCCTTGGTGCGCAGTTCGTGAATCGAATCGTTGGAGTTTTGCCGTTTCGGCCGAATTTTTTAATCAAAAAACGCAAGCTGTTGATCGCAATGAATTAGGGACCGTTTATTACAAGGATCGCTTGATGAATTATGCGGGGATCAGTTTACAGAAAATGCGCGAAATTTTTGGATTTTCCGTGATTCGAAATTCTCCGCTGATTGTCAGTGCAGACAATCAGCAAATCGTTTTTAAAGGACAGGGTTTTGGACATGGAGCCGGTCTTTGTCAGTGGGGATCGCGCTATTTGGCACAAAAAGGTCGAAGCTATTTGGATATTTTAAAGCACTATTATCCGAAGGCATTGATCTCGGACAACAAAATAAAATTAGCCCAGTTTAAGAGTAAATTATTTAACGATTTAACATTTAAAATGTAGAGGGGACTTTTATGTTAGAAACAATTTTGAGTCTGTTTTTAATGCAGGCGCCATCAGCGAGTAACTATGAAAAAGTGGTTCAACAGATCGAACAGATCGCAGCGCAAAATCCGGCCAACGCCGAAGTATTTACAATGGGAATCAACAACCAAGGCCAGCCGATTAAAGGTTTAAAGATTGGCAATGGGACCATCAACAGTTTGGTCGTAGGGACACACCATGGAAATGAATACGGTTCGACAGCTGTGGCATTGGGTTTCGCGCAAAGTTTAGCGCAAGCGCCGATTGTCGGTCAGACAGTGTATATCGTTCCTGTGTTAAATATTTCGGGTTATAACAGAAAAGACCGTTTTGAATCCAGCACATCCAGCCAAGTGGTTGATGCCAATCGCGATTACCCAAGTCCTTGTAAAGCCGGACCGAATTTTAAATTAAAATCAACAGAAGCATTAGCTAAATTCGTCGATGAAAAAAATATTATCATTTCAGCGACATTACATACTTATTGGCCAGCGGTGGTGTATCCTTGGGGAATTTCAACGACGGATTTAACAACGCCGTATGATAATCAGTACAAAGAATTAGTTCGTCTGGCGACAGTCGAAAGCCGTTACCAAACTGGAAATAATACGGATGTATTGTATCCAGCCGATGGGACTTTTGAAGATTATGCTTACTGGAAGCATGGTATCTGGTCGTTATTATTTGAGTTAGGATTTACACACAATCCGGATGCGCAAGCGATCAAAAATATGATTGATGTGAATACTCCGGGACTAAGAAGATTTTTAGAAAATGCGCCTACTCAAAGAGTTGCAGAACATAATTTTTCAGGTCGTTGTAATGCGCGTATGCCTCAACGTGTGATTTTAGAATAGGTTATTTATGATGAAAACGATTTTTATCACGGGGATCAGTTCCGGTATTGGAAAAGCATTAGCTGAAGCTTTTTTAAAAAACGGAGACTGTGTCATCGGAACTGTCCGTGATGAAAATTCGGTCTCTGATTTATCAAAGCAATATCCAGAGAAGTTGAAAGTCGTGCAGGTTGATTTTTTACAGCCTTCGCAAATTGAAAAAATTCCGTCGGGGTTGAACTCCATTCAGATCAAGCAAATCGATATTTTAATTAATAATGCAGGTATGGCCTTAGCAGCCCCCTTTCAGCATCAAAAATTTTCTGAGATTCAAAATACTATCCAAGTCAATTTGTTAGCAGTGATGCAATTAACACAGCTGTTAATACCATTTATTCCCCCATCAACAGGAAGAATCATTCAAATTTCCAGTGTCAGTGGTGAAAATGGAACTCCTTTTTTGGCTGCGTATTGTGCCAGTAAATATGCCATCGAAGGGTTTTCAGAAAGCCTACGTCGCGAAATGAATTTATTCGGTATCAAGGTGATTATTGTGGGGCCGGGTTCGGTTCAGACTCCAATTTGGGATAAAGGATTTCAAAAAATCAAAGATCTGTATCAAAATACTGTGTATAAAAATTCTTTTAATCGTTTTATGGCTTTTGCAGATTCGGAAAAAAATAATGCTTTGCCAGTCAGTGATTTAGTGGATGTGGTTTTTAAAGCCGCTTTTTCGCAGTCGCCATCAGTTCGTTATGCACCTGTGCCACGTGCTTGGATGAATCGAACTATTCCACGCTTGTTGCCTAAATCTTTTTTTGATCGTTTGACGTGTAAAGCCTTGGGATTAGTGCCTGGAAACGATCTGAAGTAAAGCCATTAAGTGTCTGAAACGTCTAGATTTTTGACAAAATAATCATTTAAAATCAATCTATTCATTCTTGCTTGGGATGGGGGATTGCACTGTTCGTTACAGATGTTGCAAAGTATCCGAAATTTAATCCATTTTATGATCTTGTTTTGCTGGATAGTTACGGCTGTTGCGGCTGACTTGCAGGAATGGCAAAAATTAGATCTGCGCCAAGATTTGTATCAGCTGCGCGAATCTGAAATTATGAATAACATCAATTTAAAAGAAGTTTCGGATTCGGTTGTTTCAGCTTTGAATAATTATAAACCGGAATTTTCAACAGGCCGAGTCGATGGTGTGGATTATCGCCAAGCTTATCACATTATGGATCAACTGAAAAAAGAAGCCATTTATACCAATTACGATCAATACGATATGGGACGAAATGTGGGCTTTTGCTTTGGTCGTGCGATGTATATGCATTTGCAGTTGCTGCGTTACGGAGTCAACAAAGACAGTATCAAAAAAGGTTTTGTTGTGGGTCCTATGCAGGTGCCCGGCGTGATGTGGCAGTTTCACGTCGCAACGGTTGTTAAATCCAAAGACTCGGATCATTGGTGGGCATTGGATACGAATTTAGGTAAACCTGTTTTACTAGAAGAATGGGTCAGGCATTATGAAAAGCGCAGTACGGATCGCAGTTATGACGGATTTTTTTCCAGATTTTTAGATCGCCCTGTAATAGATAAGACAAAGTCATTACGATTTTATATTACTGAACCTTCGAAAATTGGGCCCAGCGGTTGGGAATACAATATTAAACCGGGCGGGTTGTTCGATTTATTTTACAATGATTATTTCAAAGATATGTTTAAATCTTTTAAACAAGCCAAAGTTCTGCAGTCAGAAAAATTCAATCGCAATCAGTGTCTTCAGCTATTTAGATAATGAAATTTTGAATCCTATTTTATTCTGCGGGTTCGTCCGCCGTATAGCGATCATTCAACCAAGGAATGGCGCTGTTGGAGTAACCACGTTCTTCCCAAAATCCACGACGGTCATTTTCCATAAACGTAATCGATTTAATCCACTTGGTACCTTTCCAAGCCCACAGTTGTGGTGTGATCATGCGAACGGGACCTCCGTGTTCTTTGGCTAAGGGTTGGCCTAAGGCTTCAAAAGCAATTAATACATCGGACTTCAAGGCCTCTTCGAGGGGTAAGTTCGTTGTATAACCATCGTAACCAGTGATCCAAACAAAACGGGCTGTCGGTTTGATTTGACAATATTCACACAGATCACTGAAACGAACGCCTGTCCAAGTGATATCAAACTGTGACCAGCCTGTGACACAGTGAAAATCCGAAGTATCCGTCGTCAGTGGAAGTTCCTTAAGAGTTTGAAAGTTAAATGTGGTTGGTTTTTCGCAGAGTCCTTCAACCGATAAAGTCCACTGTTCGGTATGGATATCGGGATGTATTCCCATATCCAGAACCGGCCAATTTTGGACTTGGCGTTGATCGGGCGGTAAACGGGGAACGCCGTCGCGATTCAAAGGGCCGCTGCCAAGGATGATGTGATCTGTTTTCAGTCCTTGTTTGTTAGCGGCTTTGGTTTTAGCCAACATCATTTTTGTTTGAATGATTTTTTCTGTTTTAGACATAAGTATACTTTGTTATACTTTTTCAGACATGACAACCAAGACTTTGCCTAAACTGATCAGTAAATCCAAAATCCTTCGCGGATTTCAATGTCAAAAATCATTTTATTTGTCGATGCATTTTCGTGAATTGGAGCCTAAGCCCAATGCTGAATTGCAAGATTTATTTCGTCAATCGGCTGATGTGGGCGAGTTTGCTAAAAATCAATATGTGAAAAAAATAACAACCCAAGGTGGTGAGTTTGTCGAAGTGACGGCGCCGGCCTGGGAATTTGTGGATGCTTTGAAATCCACACAAGAATTTTTAAAGCAGCAACATAAAAATATTTTTCAACCCGCTTTTGATTTTAAAGGTTGTTTTGGAAGATTGGATTATATTTCGTACAATACTTTTTCAGAACGGTGGACGATTTATGAATTTAAATCGGCCACCAAAGTTAAAGACGAACATTTAACTGATATTTCATTGCAGGCCTGGATTGCCGCCAAGGCGGGTTTGCCGATCGAGAAAATTATTTTAGTACATATCAATTCAAATTGCACAGCTCCGGAATATCACAATTTATTTATCGAAGTCGATGTCACAGAAGAGGTTCGCCAAAGATATTTACGTATTCCTGAAAAATTAAATGAAATTTTTCAAACAGCACGTGAAAGTGTGATTCCCAATGTTAAAATCGGTCGGCAGTGTTTTTCTCCGAACCCGTGTCCCTTTTTTGATTCTTGTCAAAGGGAAGCACATTTTCCAGATTTAAATTTAACTTTAATTCCCACCTTGTATGAAGCCAAATGGGATTTGTATCAGGATAATTTATTTGATCTTAAAGATCCGCAAATTTTTCAGGATGAGCGCATCACTGATTTGCAAAAAAAATATATCCAGGCTCAGCTACAGCAAAATGCATTTTATGATTTACCAGCGATTCACGCTGAATTGTACAAATGGCAACAGCCTTTGCTGTATTTAGATTTTGAAACGATTTCCGCGGCGATTCCCCAATGGGAACAAGCGCGTCCGTTTGAACAAGTGCCCTTTCAATATTCTTTGTTGACGCCGGACGAATCGATCGAATTTCTGGAAACTGAATCACCAGATCCGCGCAGGCTATTGGCTGAACATTTGATTTTGCAACTCACGGCCAAATATCCGCAAGGAAGTATTGTGGCATATAATGCGCAATTTGAATCGCAGGTTTTGCAGCGCTTGGCAGATCGATTTTCAGATTTAGCTGATGAACTTATTCAAATCCAAGCCCGTTTGGTCGATCCCTATCCGATTTTAAAAAACTATTATTATGACTATCGTTTTAAAAATAGTTTCAGTTTAAAAAGTGTGGCACCGGCCTTGTTAGGCGAGGCGGCCAGTTATCAAAGCCTGGCAGTAAAGGATGGGTTAGAGGCGCAACGGCAGTACCGTAAATTGCGTGCGATGGCGGGGCAGGATAGTGATGCAAAATCAGTTTTACGTCGAGATTTGATGGATTATTGCACGAAGGATGTGGTGGTTTTGCGGGATTTAGTGAATTTTTTAAAGGATCTTCGAGGCTAATCCCTTAAAATTGATCTAATTCTGGGCAAATCCCAGTTCCCCCCTTGATTTTGTCCCCAGTTTTAAATATAACTAGTACACAATTTTTTTCATGTGGTGGATATAGCTCAGTTGGTAGAGCATCG
>DALYIB010000073.1:0-11465 GCA_031970595.1 Pseudobdellovibrio sp. | reverse complement strand
TTCTGGAACCGGAATTCCTAACAACGCCAATCCTGATTTTAAAACTAAACTGGTCGCCACGGCCAAGGCCAAGCGAGCTTGTTTTAAATCCGCAGTTTCTGCCTGCCCAATTGAACAATCGTGATAAAATCCATTAAACTTTTTAGCAGTCTCATACAAATAAGTACAAAGCGATGCCGGTTTGTAACCATCACAGCTAGATACAACTTGCATGTTAAAATTCATCAAATGCTGCATCAATTTCACTTCAGAAGGATGCGACAACAATTCGCCTTTGAAATCCTGACTGAGTTCAACACCGGTTTTTTTAACCAATGAATGAATACGTGCGTATGAATATTGAATAAACGGACCTGATTCACCATCTAGTTTCAGCCATTCTTTCATATCAAAAACGATTTTTTTATTCGTATCTTGGCGAACCATTCCATACTTGATCGCACCCTGAGCCACTTGATTGGCGACTAAATTGATTTCTTCGGCAGACCATTCGTTCGCATAGCGCGATAAGTATTCTGTTTTAACATGATCCACCATGTTTTGAACCAGGGTCATCAAAGGAATGATATTTCCTTTTCGCGAGCTCATCGCGCCATCTGGTAATTCCACAAAGTTATATTGCAAGTGAAAACAATCTTTAGCTTGTTCAAAACCTAAATGCTGAAGTGTTTTAAAAACTTGTTTAAAATGCAAAGCTTGACGTTGATCGACCACATAAATTGATTTTTGAATTTTAAAATCTTCGAATTTGCGGCGAGCTAATTCAACATCTTTGGTGGCGTATAAGCCCGTTCCATCTGATTTTAACAACAAACAAAAACCTAAATTTTCATTCGAGAAATCGAGCCCAATCGCGCCTTCGGACTTTTGCAATTTGCCTTCTTCAAAATATTTTTTAACAGTTTTAACCGAATCACTGTCAACATCTGACTCCCAATACCATTTATCAAAACTGACGTTCGCCCATTGGTAGACACGTCCCATCAATTCAATGGACCACTGACGCGTTTCTTTCCATAAATCGAAAAATTCACCATTTTTTGATTCCAACTGTTTTAAAATTTCAGTGAGTTCTTTTTTATTTTTTTCATACAATTCAGGATTTTTCTCGTCGTCTTCCAGTTTCAGGTTTCCAGCTGAATACATTTGTCCCAACCATTCACCGCGATCGGCCGAGTTTCTTTTTTGATCAAGAACATTCAGACCCACATGATTTTTGATGTACCACAAACATTTAGCGACATGAGTCCCCACATCGCCCGGGAAAGTCGAGCTGATAATTTGCTCGTCACCATAAACGCGTCGAAGCAATTTGATGACTGAATCGCCCAAACACAAATTTCGCATGTGTCCGACATGCAGTTCTTTGTGCGTATTCGGCTGTGAATATTCTACCATCATTTTTGTTTTTTCATTCGACAACACTGTTTTAAATGTGTCCCCTGACAAAATTGGTTTCAAAATTTGTTCGGCTAAAACTTGTGAAGAAAATTTAAAATTCACATAGGGGCCGGCGGCTTGGATTTGAACGTTGGCTATCTGCAATTCTGCAACAATTTTTTGCGCTAAAGCAGGCGGCGGCTGTGCACTTTTTTTGGCAAATACAAATACACCGAAAGCTAAATGCCCCACTTCAGGGTTCGGAGGTTCGACAAGGAATTTATAAATTTCTTCGGATGTAGATTCTACACCCCATTTTTCAAACAAAGATTGAATATTATGCGCTAAAAACTTTCGAAGTGGTTCAAATTGTATCGACATCAGAAACTTATGACATAAAAAAGGCGTCCCGCCAACTTGCAAAACTCATTCTTCTTGCCTCTGAAAATCAATCAAGTTAGAACCTGTGTGAAACATTCAATTTCAGAGATAACTGCTTAAAAAGGATGCATATGGAAAATCCTCGTCCAACACTCAGAAAACCGGATTGGTTGAAAGTCAAAGCCCCCCAAGGTGAAAACTATGCCCGCATCAAAGGGATGTTAGGTGAATTAAAATTGGCCACTGTTTGCCAAGAAGCTCGTTGTCCGAATATGGGCGAATGCTGGGATGGCGGAACAGCGACGTTTATGTTAATGGGCGAAGTCTGTACGCGAGGTTGTCGTTTTTGCAATGTCAAAACTGGAAATGCGAAATTGGGTTTACCACCCGTCGATCCATTCGAACCTGAAAAAGTGGCCTATTCGATTTCGCAGATGAAATTACATTACGTTGTTATCACATCTGTTGACCGTGATGATATGCCTGATCAGGGTTCTGATCATTTTGCTCGTACGGTTAAAACAGTTAAAAAATTAGATCCCAATTTAATCGTTGAAATTTTAACTCCGGATTTTCGCGGTGATGAAAAATTAATTCAACATCTCGCCGATGCAAAACCTGATGTTTTTGCTCACAACGTAGAAACTGTCGAACGATTAACACCCACTGTACGCGATCCTCGCGCGAAGTATCGACAATCTTTACGACTTTTACAGCACGTCAAAGAATTGCATCCGACCATGTACACAAAAACATCGATCATGTTGGGTCTAGGTGAAACCGAAGAAGAAGTCATTCAAACACTGAAGGATTTACGTGCCGTTGGTTGCGATGTCGTCACTTTTGGTCAATATTTACAACCCACAGAAAAGCATTTGAAGGTCATCGAGTTTATTACTCCTGAAAAATTCAAAGAGTGGCAAACTGTTGCTGAAAGCATGGGCTTTTTGTATGTAGCGTCAGGGCCACTTGTCAGAAGCAGCTATCGTGCTGGAGAATTCTTTATGAAGGGTATCATTGAAAAAAATAGAAAATTAAATTCTGAAAACACGGCTCAAGAAATTTCAGAAATCAGCGAAAGGAACTCATAATTATGGCAACAGATGTAAAACTTCCTGAATTAGGCGAAGGCGTTACCGAAGGTGAATTAGTTAAATGGACTGTTAAGGTTGGCGATAGTGTCAAAGCTGATCAAACAGTTGCAGAAATCATGACTGACAAGGCCACTGTCGAAGTTCCATCTCCGGTTGCAGGCACTGTTAAAGAATTACTTTTTAAACCAGGTCAAATTATCAAAGTTGAATCTGTAATTTTGAAACTGGATGGTGCGACTGTATCAGCGACAGCACCAGTTCCGACAACGACCGCAAGTGCTCCTGCACCAACAGCAGCTCCTGCTGCAATGACAACATCTGGCGCTACTCAAAATGTTAAACTTCCTGAGTTAGGCGAAGGCGTGACCGAAGGCGAACTTGTGAAATGGACTGTCAATGTCGGCGATGCTGTCAAAGCCGATCAAACTGTTGCAGAAATCATGACTGACAAGGCCACTGTCGAAGTTCCAACTCCGATGGCTGGTATTGTTAAAGAACTTAAATTTAAAAAAGGTGACATCATTAAAGTTGAATCAGTGATTATGACTTTGTCAGGTGCTGCGGGCGCCAGTCCAGCTGCAACCACATCTAATCATACAAATGGATCTGCACACACTCCTGCAATGCCAATGAATCAGCCCGCGACTCAGCCGATGGCGATGTCTGCAGCTAGCACCTCTGTTGCTGCTGGAATTTTTCCGCCTGTGGCTGACTCCAAAGTTTTAGCAACTCCAGCGACACGTCGTTTAGCTCGCGAAATGGGTGTTGATATTAACGGACTTTCTGGATCAGGCCTTGCGGGTCGCGTGACTCGTGATGATGTGATGTCTGCCAAGGGCGGAACAGCGACAGCTGCAAAAACAACTGCAGGTGCTGGTGCTACAGTCGCAGGAACTCCGTCGATGAATTTCCCAAAACCCGCTTACAATTCGACAAATGCGGCTCTTGAAGAGCGCGTAGATTTATTAGGTATCCGTAAAAAAATTGCGCAAAACATGCAAATGTCAAAAGCAATTATTCCACACTTTACATTGATGGACGAAGCGGATGTTACTCAGTTAGTCGCACTTCGTGAATCATTAAAAGATTACGCCGAGAAAAATGGAACTAAGGTGACATATCTGCCATTTGCGATGAAAGCCTTGATCGCAACCATCAAAGAATTTCCAATGTTCAACGCTTCGATTGATGATGCGAATTCACAAATCGTTTACAAAAAATATTTCAATATTGGTTTTGCAGCGGACACACCTAATGGTTTAGTTGTTCCAGTTATTAAAAACGCGGATCAAAAATCAGTTCTAGAAATTTCAAAAGAAATTTTGGATTTATCAAAACGCGCACGCGATGGAAAATTAAAACCCGACGAAATGAAGGGCGCAACCATCACGATTACAAATATTGGTTCAGTGGGCGGAACCTACGCAACACCGATCATCAATCATCCAGAAGTCGCGATTCTTGGTATGTATAAAATATCTGACAAACCTATCCTTAAAGCAGATGGTTCAATCGGTTTTATTAAATCGATGAATTACACAATCACTGCGGATCACCGTCTGATTGATGGCGCTGTGGCTGCAAATTTCTTGAAATCTTTCTTCCAGAAAATACAAAATCCGGGAGTTCTTATGATGGGGATGAATTAATTTATGCAAAATTTTGACGTAGTAGTTATTGGATCTGGTCCCGGTGGTTATGTCGCAGCGATTCGCTCGGCGCAGTTGGGTTTTAAAACAGCTATTATCGAACGTGAAGCTTTAGGTGGCGTTTGTTTAAATGTCGGCTGTATTCCGTCAAAAGCAATGATCACAGCGACTCACCTTTTACATAAAGCCCAGCATGATTTCAAAACGATGGGTTTAAATATCAAGGGTGGTATTGATGTCGACATGAAGACATTAGTTAAATGGAAGCAATCCGTTTGCGATAAAATGTCAGGTGGCGTGAATCAATTATTAAAAGGAAATTCCGTCACTGTTGTGAAAGGCAATGCTGAATTCAAAACAGCCAAAGAAATCAATGTTAAATCTTCGACAGGAACTGAATCTGTGACAGCGAAATACTTTATCGTAGCAACAGGTTCACGTCCGATTGAAATCCCCGGTTTTCCATTTGATGAAAAAGATATTTGCTCATCCACAGGCGCGTTGGCGTTTGATCAAATTCCAAAACGCGTCGCTGTGATTGGCGGCGGCTATATCGGTTTAGAAATTTCTTCTTATTTACGTAAATTAGGCACTGAAGTCACAGTGATCGAAGCCAATACTTCTTTATTAGCGGGCGTCGTTGATCCAGAGTGCGCTCAGGTTGTGACTCGCAAAGCTGAAAAAGCAGGAATTCAATTTAAATATGGTGCTAAAGCCAAAGGTCAGAAAAAAACATCCAGCGGCTATGAAGTCACTTTTGAAGTGGCTGGCAAAGATGAAAAAATCGTTGTCGACAAAGTGCTTGTGACTGTGGGACGTCGTCCGAATGGCGATCAGGCCAATTTAAAAGCTGCTGGAATCGCTGTCGATGAACGTGGCTTTATCAAAGTCGATGCGCAACGCCGTACGAATGTTTCAAATATTTTTGCGATTGGTGATATCTGTGGTCAACCGATGTTGGCTCATAAGGCTTCTTATGAGGGCGTGATGGTTGCAGAAATTTTATCCGGTCAAAACCGCGTTTACGATGCCAAGACTGTCCCAGCTGTTGTATTTACTGATCCAGAAATCGCAGCAGCAGGTATGACCGAAGCCGAATGTAAAGCCAAAGGATTTAATGATTTATTAATTTCTAAATTTCCATTCGCAGCCAACGGTCGCGCCGTCAGCATGAGCGAAACAGATGGTTTCGTTAAAATGATCGCCGATAAAAAAACACATGTTTTATTAGGCGTTCATATCGTAGGCCCAGAAGCTTCGAATTTAATTTCTGAAGCCGTCCTTGCAATTGAAATGGGCGCACGTCTTGAAGATTTAGCGTTAACGATTCATCCGCACCCGACATTGGGCGAAACGATGATGGAAGCCGCTGAAGCCACATTAGGACATGCTATCCACATTATTCAAAAGCCTTTAGGTGGCGCGAATAAATCGGCTCACGCTTAAATCTAATGAACGTGATCCTTATTAAGTTCAAATCAAAGCCCTTATCTACAATAAGGGCTTTTTTTTAGACGGAGATTTTATGAAAATTTTGATTTTATTCATACTTTGCTTAGGACTGACCCATTTCTCTGTCGCCGAAGAAACTGCTTCCCAGCCAAAAAATTCATTTCTGGATCAAGCTCTTGAATCCACTAAAAAAGGGCTGAATCAATCTGTTGATTATATCAAAAATAAATCCAAAGAAGCTCAAGTCCAAATCGAAGACAAAACAAACGAATCTGCCGACAGAAGATCCAATTACAACTGGGGCATCTATGGACATTACGCCCCTATTGATTTGCTAATTCCCTCGAAAAAAGGCGTTTCATTTCACTGGACAACAGCCGATGGATTTGAACAATACGAGGCTCAATATTTAAAAGGCTCGTTGTCTGTTCCTATGCTGATCACTGATTTAGGAAAAATCCAAGATGAACGGATTTCTTTTTTGAAAAGAAATTTCAAAGAACAATCTAATTTTAATTGGTATTGGGGAATAAGTTATATTTCATTTGATGCGACCATCGGGCCCGATTTTTTAAACTGGCTGATTCCTGGGAATGTCATTCCTAATATTGATTTGATTGATATCCGCAGTATCGGAATCGATTTTGGAGTCGGACATAGCTGGTATTTTAAAACGAATTTCAGCCTGGGCATAGATTGGTTTTCAATTTCACAACCAATCTATGTTATTAAAAAGGAAGCCCCTTATTTAGAGGCTCAAACAACTTCAACTGACGAAAAAGATAAAATAAGAAAAGCTGTTGATACAATTTCTTATTTTCCAAGACTGTCTTTTTTAAAGATCAGCCTTGGTTATAATTTTTAAATGTATCTATTTTATTACAGCTGATTACTTTTCAGCTTTGTGTTTTTTTCTTTCAGCTCTTAATTCCTTAAGGGCATCTTTGCAGCCATCAGAGACTTTGAATTCTTTGTTGGCTTTTCTATATTCGCGGACACATTTTAATAAACCCTTACCGACTTCTTTGCCTTCGCAACCAGCTGCCTTGGCTTCTTCTTGGCAAGCAACATTCACAGCCTGTGCGTCCTTTTTTAATTCTTCTTTACCTGTTGATGATCCGCCTTGAGCAAATACAACCACTGTTGATAATGTAATAAATGACATGATTAAAGTTTTCATGTTTTTCTCCTTTGTTTGTAGACTCAGAATAACCAGAACAGCTTATAAGCGTATTAATTCATCATTAAAAAAAATTAATTCTAGTCTTTGATGTGTCATTATGAGATATAAACGACATGAAGGCTCCTGTTTTTATCGACTTAGGTCTTATTGATTATCAAAGTGCTTTGAACGAGCAATTAAAGTGCGTCGACCATTTAATGACGGAACCTGAACATCCTGGATACATTTTATTTTGCTCTCATCCGGCGATTGTCACATTAGGACGACAAACGGAACCCCAAGATATCATTGGCTGGAAAGGTGCCACACTGGAAGTCAGCCGCGGTGGCCGCGCGACCTATCACGGCCCTTCGCAAGCGGTTATTTATCCTATTTTAAACATCCGTCAGGCACGAAAAAATCGCGGCCCCCAAGAAGTTCGCGGATTTATTCGCGACTTGGAAAAATGTGTCGTTGAAGTTTTAAATGAATATGGAATTCAAAGCCGAGGCAAAACCTCTAGCGATGATAAAACGGAACTGAGTGACACGGGTGTTTGGATCCTAGATCGAAAAATTGCGTCTTTGGGAATTGCAGTTAAAAAATGGATTACCTATCACGGAGTTGCTGTGAATATTTTAAATGATCCGACAGCTTTTATTGGCATTAACCCATGCGGATATAAATCATCTGTGATGACTTCATTGGAAAAAGAAATTCAAAAATCAATCACGATCGAAGATTTTAACTCAAGAATCAAAAAATATTTAATCGAATATTTATAATTTTTTAAAACTAATTACGAACTCAGTATGTGGCCCCGTAGGTACATATTCTAATTGGGCTTCGTGTGCTTGCAGTAATTGAACGGCAATACTGAGACCCAAGCCATGGGCTTGACCGGTTGGTTTTGTTGTGAAAAAAGGTTTCATCATTCGTGAAGCAACATCAGGATGAATCCCCGAACCGGAATCAATGACGGCAATTTCCACCCGATTACCGTGGTCACGCAAATCAATTTTAATCCATTTTTCTTTCAGATTTTTAATTGCCTCGTATGAATTATTTAATAAATTAATCAGCGCTTGAATGATTTCGGCAGACTTAGCCATAACTGTTTGATTGTGATCTAAACCATCTTGAGCGTTAATACTGAATTTGATTCCTTCTTTGGTCAGTTTATCTTTCAAAATTTCAAAAGCTTCTTCGGCAATTTTCAATACAGAAACTTTTTCAGAAGGGCTATTGGAGTGACGACGCGAAAAAGAATTCAATGATTGAATTATTTTTTCTATTCGAGCTGCATTTTTCTCGATTGCCTCCAGATCGCTGAGAAGCTTTTCTTCGGAGACATTTTTATTTTTAATTTTTTCTTTTAATAAAGTTGCACGACCTTTAACAATGCTCAGAGGATTATTAATTTCATGCGCCATTCCGGAAGTCACTTCGCCGAGTGAGGCCATTTTGGACTGTTCTATCAAAAGTTTTTGATAGGTTTTAGCCTCTGTCATATCCCAATTCAGTCCAATCAATTTAATGACCTGGCCCGAGCTGTCTTTGATTTTTGTACCCGAGGCCTGAACGTATTTAACACGGCCGTTCGGAGTACAAATTCGAAAGGTCGTATCATATTCAATTTTGTCAGCGGATACGGCCGCCATCATTTCCATCAGACGCTGAACTTCTTCGGGATGAACCAGTCCGTACCAATTCGTTAAAGTCGCCTTTACGAAGCTGGGGTCCAATTCGTACAGTTGTCGAATTCCTAAATCAAATTGAATTTCAGATGTTCGAAAATCAATTTCCCAAAAACCAATGTGGTTTTTTAAAAGCAAATCTTGAAAGTTTTGCGAAACAAAAAATGGGGCGTCAGTCTTTGATTCCATAGGCCAACATAATTGTAGCTTCACCCTTCATAACAAATTCACCAGTGCTTTTTTTGGCTGTCGTTTCCACAATTCCAAAACCACGAGTCTTATGAAGCTTGATGATTTCCAGTTCGAAAGTGATTTCCTCGTCGATATAAACGGGATTTGAAAATTTAAGAGTCTGCGCGAGGTAAATACCACCCGCACCGATTTTCTCATTTAAGAATCGAGAGACCAGTGCTCCCAAAATCATTCCATGAGCAATTCTTTTTTTAAAACGAGTTTTAGATGCGAAGTCGTCATCCAAGTGAATCGGATTAAAATCACCCGACATTTCTGCAAACTGCCGAACCATTTTATCAGTGATTCGGACAGTTTCAGAGGCCTTAAAGCCAACATCTATTTGAGTAAGTAATTTTTCATCAGCAATAGTCATATCATTTTATAATATGTTTGCAGCCAACTCTGCAAGCGCAGAACGCTCACCCTTAGTTAATGTGACATGGGCCGCAATTTCTTGTCCTTTGAAACGTTCTACTGCGTGAGTCAATCCCGAATTGGCAGAATCCACATACGGATTGTCAATTTGGTAAACGTCACCAGTGAGCACAATTTTCGTTCCGCTACCTGCGCGCGTTACAATTGTTTTAATTTCATGAGGAGTTAAGTTTTGAGCTTCATCGACAATTAAATATTGCTTTGGAATACTACGACCACGAATATAAGTCAGCGGCTCGATATTCAGCATACCTTGATTAATCAATTCTTGTGCTCGGCCTGCTGCTTTTTTATCAGCACCCATTAAAAATTCAACGTTATCAAAAATAGGCTGCATCCAAGGGTTTAATTTTTGCTCAATATCCCCTGGTAAATAACCAATATCGCGACCCATAGGGAAAATCGGACGAGAAACGAGTAATCTTTGATAGCGACCTTCATCTAAAGTTTTAAATAATCCCGCAGCAATGGCCAATAAAGTTTTACCTGTTCCCGCTTTACCAACCAACGAAACCATTTTGATGTCGTCACTTAAAAGCGCGTCTAAGGCAAAGCTTTGCTCGACGTTACGAGCATGAATTCCCCAGATACTATCCGGAGGGCTGATCAATGGAACGATGGCTTTTTCAGTTCCTGAAAAACGGCCAATCGCAGAGTGATTAGGGTTCGATTTATCTTTGAGGATCACATATTGATTCACATACAGCTTGTGATCAACAACGACTTTTTTGTCACGATAAAAAGTATCAATGTCTTGTGGGTTCACTTCAATTTCAAGATAACCTTCATAAAGATCTTCTTGATTCACATCGGAATTATCGTAATCCGTTGCATAGATACCGTAAACATCGGCCTTAATTCTGAGATTAATATCTTTCGAGATCAATTCGACTTTGAAACGTGGATGCTGCTTTTGCAAAGCTAAGGCTGTTGATAAAATTCGATTATCCGCTTTGGATTGATCGAGATCTGTTCCTAAACCCGAAAAACCAATATCTGTTGTAATGTAAACATAAGACTCATGATTATCAATCTGGACACCATTGGCAAGGCTGCCTTTACTACGAAGAACATCGACAAATCGACTGAACTGACGAGCATTTCGACCGTTTTCGCCTTGATCGCGCTTGAACTTATCTACTTCTTCAATAACAGCAAAAGGGATATGAATATCCGCATCGCCAAACTTTAAGAGCGCAAACGCATCAAAAAGAATAACGTTTGTATCAAGAACAACTTTTCTACGTTTTGGTTTTGTTGAGTTACCACCAGATGCTGCCAATGAACTTCTCCTTGTTATTGTCTGCCGCTCAAACATTGTGTTTTTGTCTGCGGCCGCGCAAATCCATGCGCTGCTTATATTCGACAATAAGCAAGAAGAGTTGTCACCTAATTAGATTGAAAATAATGTGGAATTAAGAAGTTCGATGATGAGTCAATAAATCGCCGTTGTCTTTCTTCAGACCCTCACCAGCCGACTCGATGAACTTCACAAAATGCTGAAGCGCCACATCATGAATTTGTCCCTTCATATACTCGGTACCATGACGGCAAGTGCCCGTTTCTTGATCCGGAGTCACGTGCTTGATCACGACGGGAACTGGAAAATAAGTTTTTTGATTCAAATAAACGCGCATCAAGATTTCCTCGCCCACTTTGAACTGACCTTCCATCAAATCCATTTCAAAGGCCACGCCGTCTTCGGAAATATCATACAATGACACTTTCAAAAGACCTTTTTCAGGCAATACGACCATTGCGCTCACGAACTCGGACAACAAAGTTCTTTTTACTTGGCGACGCTCGTGAAATAACATTTTTTTACGTTCGGATTCTAATTCTAAAACCTCAGTTTGTAATTGCGTCTCTGAATGCTGCTGTGCCACTGTTTTAAGACGTGGCATTAAACTAATAACTTTGCTCATTTTTACGCCCCCAATACTGATCATATCGGTTGATTTTTGTCTTAACTTGAGATGAA
>DALYIB010000072.1:0-11616 GCA_031970595.1 Pseudobdellovibrio sp. | reverse complement strand
CAGCGGATCAGTGGAAAAAAGAAATCTTTGCCTCTAAGAGCAAAGAAGACATTATTAAATTCATCACAGCTTATCGAAAAAACGAAGTGACTGAATCTGATTATTATACAGTTGTGAATGATTTGTTAAAATCAGAAGATGAAACTTTAAAGGGTTATGGTTTGTTTGCCTTAAGAGCGACACCATCTTATATGAGTTTTGCGATGTTATCGCAAGTCTCTGGATTATCGACAGCTTTGCAAACTTACACTCAAGAGTCATTGTTGGCCTATAATCAGCCACAAAATTTACCGATTTTGAAGTCTATTTTATCATCGAAAAGCAAAGTGATTGTGATCTCGGCTTTAGAAGTTATCAAAAGCGGTTACCAAGAAATCCAATCAGGTTCAACAGGTGGTATGGTGGATGCTCGTTACCGTCGTGATGCGGACTTTCAATCTTTTAGCTTGAAAAATTATTTACAGTTTTTACCAGCCTTACAAAAGTTACAAGCAGATGCACAACAAAGCGGAGAGCAACAAATTTATACATTAGCTTCGCAATTATCACAGACGATTCAGTCAACAGCCGTTGTTGCTGCGAACTAGTTTGCTAGGTTTTCGATTTTTCGATAATTTTTGTGGTCGAGCGTCCATCAACAAATTGTAATGACAGCACTTGGCCACCACGAGATAAAACAAAATCACTTCCTACGATTTGCTCGATTTTCCAATCTCCGCCCTTGACCAATACTTGTGGCACAATTTGTTGTATCAAATTTAATGGGGTTTCTTCGCCAAATAGGACAGTGTGATCAACTGATTTCAGTGCAGCTAAAATTTCTGCACGGTCATTTTCATTTTGAATAGGGCGTGTAGGGCCTTTCAGTTTTCGGACAGAGGCATCCGTATTTATACCTACAATCAAAATATCACCTAATTTTTTTGCTTCTTCAAGGTAACGAACATGACCAATATGTAAAAGGTCAAAACATCCATTTGTGAATACAATTTTTTTATTTTGTTGGCGGTATTCAGCGATCACCAGATTCAGTCGATCGCCGGCTAGAACTCGTGGAACAGAATTAGACATATTTTTGCTTTTGGATTTGTAAACCAGAAATAATTCCTGCGATATCAATTCTGAATAAGGCAGCTGCAATTGAAAGCGGAATAAATCCAGTCAAAGCCACGATCAATGTGCGAGCTAAAACTTTAGGAACATACATGGCGCTGGCTTGTTGGGTTTCATTCCCACAACGTTGATCAAAAGCCCATTCTCCGGGTGTGTAGCCCATATAAGCACGGAATAAAACCATATAGATCACATGAACACTCAATAATAATAAAGCCGTGGCTAACCAGATGACTTTGTTTTCGCCTGGGTTAGTAATGTTCGTGATTAAATCCGCTCCTGTAATAGTTAACATTGCAATCAACATTAATAAAAAACCAGCAAGTACTAACATGCTATCTAAAAAGCTGGCCATTAATGACGGTGCAGAACTGGCCCAAATCATTTTCTTTTTATTTTTAAGTAGATTTTCTTCCTGCTGTTTTTTATGGTTTAAATTCTTAAGAATTTCATTTACAGCCGTTTGGGCTTTGGCGATTGAATCATCTTCGATAATAGGAACATTGATTTTAGGTGTAATGATCGGTTTGATTTCTTCGTGCTGGGGCATTCTTGGTAACGGGGATTTTAAACCAGCAGGTTGATTCATCGAAGGTGTGCTTGAAATTTGACTTTCACGTTTTAGCGGGGCAGAGATGGGCGTGGCCTTCATTTCAAATGAGCCAGAATTGCTTTCGCTTTTTTTACGATGAAAACCCAGACCTTCAGTCAGTGGTTTAAACTCAAATTCTTCAAATGGATCATTGTTATTATTTAATGACATTTGGCCCCCTACTATTTCATAAGCCCGAACTCATACTTTAGGGCAGCGACCAAAGTCAGGCAAGCCGTTTCAACTCTTAATATTTGAGACCCTAGGGTCACTGGATGAAGGCCTAGTTCCTGCATCATATGCACTTCTTTTGTGGAAAAACCACCCTCAGAGCCAACAATAATCCAGATCTCTTCCGGTTTTTGGTCGGCAGAGTGGTTATATTTGATTTTAAGGTCATAGATTTCCTGTTTAACAGGCTTAAGGTCAGCACCTTCATATGCAAAAAGACACCATTTACTTTCGCTCGGGTTAATCTTGGTAATGGCTGTTTTTACATTATGGATGTCATGAATTGTCATCAGCTCACCACGTCCGCATTGTTGCGTAGCGGAAACGACGATCTTTTTCCAGCGTTCGATTTTATTTTCAGAGACTTCCTTTTCTTTACGCACAAAGCTGTATTCTGAAACAAACGGCAAAATGGACTTAACACCCATTTCAACCGCTTTTTCCATGATGGCATCCATTACAGGATAACGACTGACAGCCAGGGCAATATGAATATGGGGAGTCTCTAAGTTTTTAATTTGGCGTTCTTCAACAATTGTAGCTAAGGCTGATTTTTTTCCGACTTCTTTGACTTCAACTAAATAAGCTTTGGAATCTTCGGTGATGACTTCGAAATGGTGTCCGGCTTCTTGGCGACAAACATCAAAAATGTGGTGAAACTGGTCACCTATAAAGTGAACGTTTTGTTCCAGATCGATTTGTTTTTTTTCAATCCAATATCTACGCATTGTGATTTTTTTGGACCCAATATCCAACCCATTCATCCTTCTGGATACGACGAATGACTTTCAGTTCAGGGGAAGCTTCGATAAATTTATTAAAAAATAAATCATCACGTTCTTGCAAAATACCTGTTAAAAATAAATGGCCACCTGGTTTAACGACGCGGATTAAATCTTTGCGTAGCTTAATTAATACGCCATCAATGATATTAGCGACAACCACATCATAATTATCGCGAATTTCATCCAGCTGAGATTCAGGAATATCAATATTTTTTGTTTTATTTAATTCAAGGTTCTCGCGCGCTTTGCGACGTGCTTCAGGATCAATTTCAATACCTGTGATTAAACCAAAACCACAAATTTCAGCCAAGACTGCTAAAATAGCTGTTCCAGTCCCAACATCTAACAAAGTCCAATTGGGAATGTCTGATTTATTTTCCTGAGCGACTTTGTGAACAAAGTACGAAGCCATTTTTGTTGTTGCGTGAGTTCCAGTCCCAAATGCCATACCGGGATCAATTAAAATTTGATGTTCGGCCTCAGCTGGTTTTTCAAGCCACGATGGGACCACCCAAACTGATCCAACCAATTTAAAAGGTACGAACCCTTTTTTCCACTCTGCCAACCAGTCTTTTGTTTCCTCTTCTTGCGAAAAAGCCTGAATCATATTGTTGATTCCTTTGATGCCATCATAAAATTCTTGAGCGGGTTGTGTTTCAAAAAAAACATCAAATTCTAATTGCTGTCGAGGTAATAGAGACGGGTCATATGTTAAATCAGGCTGTGTGAAACTGAGGACTTCGCTGAGTCCCAAGGCTTTATGTTCAAAGCAAAAAGTAGTGACATCCTCTTCAATCATGCGAGGAATATTAGACAAGCGAACACGGAAATAGGTATTTTGTGACATAGGGGGTTTTTATGCCACAAAGACCAGGTGAAAGCACTGATATTTCTTGGTAATTACGATTTTAGATATCGCGGGAAAGGCTGTCGGATTTAATTTTAATTGGGGCTGAATCCGTACCTGGCGAGCTTGAATTTTCTACAGACTCGGTGCTAGGAATTGCCAAAATAACAGCTTTGTCCCCACTGATATCGGCAGGGTTTCGTTGGGGTTTGGGTTTAGTATTATCAACAAAACTTTCAGCTAAATCGACTTCGTCGCCAATCATAATTCCGACTTGTTCTAAAACAGGCTCTTCGGCTCGCGAGGTCAATTTATATTCCCTAGCAACAGCAACTTTGGCATCGATTTGAATCAATTTCAATTGGCCAACGACAGTTTTAAAATCACCCACAACTTTAGATGATGTATCTTTGACTTCTATTTTTCTCAAGACTTTAACGACTAAGTTTTTCTTTAAACCAGAAGAGGAGTTCAGTTTAATATAAAAATCTTTGAAAGGTTCTTCTTCATTGCTCAGGGGAATGCTCTTTTTAACCTCGACGACTTCTCCAAAAGAAGCGGCCAAAGTTGTCAGTGAAAAAAGGGAGCTTATTAATAAAAAAATGAATGTTTTCATGATAAACATATCGGAATGAGACATGATTTTTTTCACTCGACAACAGTCTAGAACCGCTTATTTAAATAAGAAATTTAAACTTTTTAAGATCGCCAGTGATTCTTTGCGGGCTTGTTCAATCATCGCAAAGTCCACAATGGTTTGCCGGTGCGCGACCGGGTTACGAACGTCCTGTAGCCACATTAGTTTTTTGGCAATTTGAATCAACTGACTTTCTTCGATATTCAGGCTCACTGCGGGCTTTGGGACTGATGTTGTTTTGCGACAGAACATTAAAAAAATCACAGCCCAAGAACGAAGCCCATCCAATATTTTAAAGTGATCGTTCATGATTTTGGTATTTAATATGGATTTCGCAATAAGGCTCATTTTGTGCACAGGTAAACTTTGAGCACTAAAGTATTTATCCAAAGATAATTGATTCAGAACGCGTTCTGCAACAGGGTATTCTTCATTCAGATGACAGGCGTGAATAATGTTTTGAAAATCAAAAAGCTTTTTTTCAAGTACTGGAAACAACTGTTTTTTGGCGAAATGTTTTTCTAGCACCAATTCTATGGCCTTGGCGTAACCTAATATGATAGCGGATTTATCGATATACTGATCAAAAATTTCAGGATGGTGAAATGGGACCTCGGCCGATCGCAAAGACGTCTTGGCGGTTTCATCCATCATTTCGTAATAAGGAATTTCAGCTTTCAGGCGCTCATCAATTCGAATAATGTCTTCAGCTTTTGGAGGAGTCCAATTTTTTTGTGACTGTTGATTTTTTGTCTGTATCAGGTCTAGTAAATGTTGCAATTCTTCTTGAAATTCAGATTCAGGATTCTTAATAGCAAAATCCTGCAAAGATTTAATAAAATAATCAGCTGTTGTTTCCGGTGGCGTAAAAGATCGTAAAAACTTTCCGACAATTTCAGGATTTTGTGAATTCTGCGAGAAGTGATCAATACTGATTCGTTTGGCTCGCAACTCTTGAGATGTCAGCAAAGTATCAAATGCGCGACCTTGAATGGATTTGGAGGAGTGTTTTAAATGAACAGCTAATAAATCTGGAAAAGTACTTTCATTCGGATACTGCTTGGCTGTGATAATGGCTTGAATCAAAATCTCAGGATTTTTTGATTGTAGTTTTTGTGTGACATAATTTTTTAACCCATTCATAGGGTGACACGACAAAAAGTGTAAAACAGAGGCGATTACCTCCGGATTTTCAATTTTGATAACTTTGTTCAGTAGCCATTTTTCAATAGTCGAGTTTGACAAATTAGAAATTTTTTGTGAACTCAAAGATTTTATAACATTCTGAATTAAATCTGGATCTTGAATTTGATCTAAGGAATGAATAATTGTATCGACAAATTCTGGCTTGGGACACAATTCTGCGTAATACAAAAGACTTTTTATTAATTCGCCTCGATTCCAGTTTTTTTCGCACCAGGCGGTTAAATATGCGGATTCAAATTGATGATCGGCGCACAAGCGAATCCAACGAGCCAGAACCGACGGGTCATTTTCGATATCGAATTGCTTTTCGACCCATTTACGACAGTCGTTTGTTTTTTTGCTGTTATAGGATTGAACATACAAAAACAATGATAAACTGTTAATAATATTTATTTTTTCTGTCGTTGAGTTTTCTGACAAAGAATGAATCAAATCTTTGAAAGACTGATCTGCCTCATCGGATGTTAAAGCCACTGCATCCATCCAGACCACTGAATGCGGATCGATATTTAATTTTTTGAAGGCTGTCGTTACGATGTTAGATTTAAAGTGACTGAGCGTTTGTAAAATTTCCGGAATATACAATTGTAAGCTTTCAACGGGTTGATTTTGTAACCAATTCACCAAGGTCTCGGGTGAAAAACGGGATATGATTTGCAACTGCTTTAAGAAATCACTGGAGACATTTTTAAAATAGTTTTCGACATGTTTGAAATCAAAAGTGGATATTTCTAAAGTAATTGCAGGATGCACAGCGGTGGCTCCAAAATATTTATTTAAATAATCTTCTAATTTCCATTGCGAACGGTATTGAATTTGTTTGATAGCGTTTTCAAAAATTTGTTTTTGAAAAATATCTTTTTTAAATAAATGACTTAACGGCAACAAGGGATCTGTCTGTCGCAAAATTTTTCCAAGACTGACTATCGATCCTAGTGACAAATCAGTCATGTTGGGTTCTGCCGCAATTTTTAATAATATAGCTGTCGCCGCCGCATATTTAATTTCGCCCAAAGTAAAAATTAAATTCTTGGCTAAATAAATTTGCTGGTCGCGAATCGCTTTTTCTAAGTCAGTGACCATTTGCTGGGCCACCGACGGATCACAGCGGTGTGCAAACGCCAAAGCAATACAGGGTTTTAAATGACTAGGACCTTGCAAGTAGTTATTTGTCAAAAAACGAGAAGCCAAAGGCAATTTAACTTGCGCAATTGACTGTACCGCCATTTCAGCCAGGGGCAAATCCTGGGTATTCAAAGCTACTTGAAATAAAAACACTAAGGCGCGTTGAAAATTAAAATGTGCTAACGCCTGTATAATCTGTATTTTAGTTTCGCGCCATTCACATTGATCATAGATGCGTATCAATTCACGAGCCGCATCGTTTGTTTTCGATTCTGCCAATAATTCAATGGCTTGGAATCGTTCTTGGTCGTTCAAAGAATAATAATCATCAACAAGTTGGTAAGCTTTAGACATAGGATTGTTATCGGTATATCTGTATCAATTTTATTTAGGACTTTTGTATAAACAGCTCTATGTAAATGAAAGAATATGTTCAAAGTGTCTCATTTTAATCCAAAACTGTTTCATTTTAATAATAATAAAAAATAAATCGCTAAATTCATTTTTAAATGAAATTATATATGTGGGGGATTCATGAAAAAAATCTATGCTATTGCTATTCTCGTTTTATCGGGTTTAACTGTGACACTTTTTCAAAACTGTTCGCCATCGCAGTTCAAGGCGGCGACAGGGTCGAATTTGATAGACAGTGGAATTGATACTCGTATTAACCTTGAAACATTAGAAAGTAATTTTCAAATTAATTCTTCCTTGAGTCCTGTTTTCGATGAACAAAAATCGGCTATTATTTATGAATACGTCATTGGCGGTGGAATGCGTCCGCCGTGCATGGCAGCTGATTATTCTTCTGCCGATTACGAAGAAAAATGTTCTATATCGAATGGCTTTCGTATCAACGAAGCCGGAGTTATTCAAAGATATTTTAGATTGTCTAAAACAGTGGAATACAAATACGAAGTTGGATCATTCTCTGAAAATTTTGTAACTTTGTTTTTACAACAAGCGGCTGCTATCCGAGCAAATAATGCTCAGCTCGAAGATCAAAATCCAGAAGTTCCACCATGCATGGATGCGCCAACAACAACTCAAACTTTATTTTCAGCGGCTGCAGATGGGGGCTTTGTCCTAGCCGAAAGAAGAAATTGTCATACCTATATGCGATTTCAAGATTCAGCCGCTGTGAAACTGGCCGAGCAAATGGAAACTTTATTCAGACGATTATCGCTTTTGAAGGGTTTATCAAAACAACTTTTACTTGAAAAAGTCACCCAAGCGGGATTTGCTCCACTGGATTATCCACAAAAAGTGAGAGTAGCTATTTTTCAGAATGGTCGAATCGTGAAACAAACAGAATATATCGATGCTTCGATGAATAAGGTTGAAATTCTTGGTTACCTAAAAGGTCAGCAATTGGCATCAGCGGCTCAGCAACCGCAAGTGATGTTTGAAAGAGTTTTCGAATTAGTGGATTTGGAAGCAGGTACTCCATTATGTGCAGACGCTCCCGCGACTAGTTATATAGCTCACTTTATTCGGACGTCAGACTATTTGATGCCACCAGTGACTTTCAAACAAAGTCGTAGTTGCCATACCTTTTTGATCCAAGAAAAATCAGCTCAGGTAACGGCTCTGTCGGCCCTATTAGATAAGTAAATATTTCGGAAATTGCTATTTACCTTTAAAAGCGTATGTCTTACCAGATATACGCTTTTTGGATTTTGTACGGCTTTTAACAACCTTGTCTGCACTTGGAATATCTTGCTGAAAAATTTTAGCAACAGCGGCGTCATTTAAATAAACAAAATCACCCGTTTGCAACTGTCCGATTTTCAGTTTACCGATAGCGACACGTTGCAATTTCATCACATCAAAGCCAATTTTTTTGAACATTTCACGGACTTGGTGATTTTTTCCTTCAGTAATAATGATTTTATACCAATCGTATTTATCCGATTTTTTTTGCTCTTTGGATTTAGTCATTTTGATTTTTTCGACGAATTTGGCCTTCACTTTACCGCCGCCTGGAATTGAAACACCATTATACAGTTTTTGAATTTGATCCGGGCGAGGTTGGCCATCTAGTTTAACATGATAAGTTTTAGTGACTTCTTTCGAGGGATGCATCACTTGATTGGCAAATTCACCATCGTTCGTTAAAATTAATAATCCTTCACTATCCCAATCAAGGCGACCAATTGGGAATACGCGGCCTGGAACTTCGATCATGTAATCAGCCACTGTAGGACGCTCTAATGGATCAGTCATCGAAGTGATGACGTTCTTTGGTTTATTGAACATAATGTACAAATTTTGATTTTTTGAACGAAGTGGCTGTCCATCCACCAGAATTTTATCCGAATTTGGATTAACACGAACACCCAGCTCGTATACTTTCTTTCCGTTCACAGTGACAAGGCCATCCGCAATCAGTTTATCAGCGCCACGACGAGAAGAAATTCCGCGCTCAGCAAGTAATTTATTTAAACGGACTAAATTTGAATTATCAGTAGATTTTGTTTTTTCAGTTGCCATAACGATTTCCTATTCCGCAGCCAGTGCTTTTTCCATACGAGGTTTAACTTGAGGCCATTCTAGAAACTGGGTAAAAGAAAGGTCTTTGATTACTTGGCCATTTTTATTGATAAAAATGACTGTTGGCAAGCCCTTAACCTCGTACCTCTGTAAAATTGACTGGATTTCAGGGGTATCTTCCGTTGCATCGACGACTAATAGCTGAAATTTTTCCGACATTGAAATAAATTCCGACTGGGAAAATGTTTTTTCCTTCAGTTCATGGCAAGCGGCGCACCATTCAGCAAAGAAATCAATCATCACAGGACGTCCCTCGGCAGCGGCCTTTTTCAGATTTTCTTCGCTATAAACAGCCCAATTGGCAGTGGGGTGGTTCGGCTTTTCGATCTGTGTATGAACTCGTGGGCCGCGGATATTTTTGTATAAGAATTGGCTGTAGTAGATTGCAGTTAACAGCATAAAAAGACCTAAAATAAATTTAATTAAATTCATCCATTGGCCTGATTTCGGAAGCAATTTTAAAAATTCACTGAAAAGTCCGATGACTATAAAAATCAAACCTAAACCAAGTGCATAAGTAAACAGTAAGCCAAACCCCAGTAAAGCATTCTGAGTTGTAGAAACAAAACTGAGGATGGAAACTAACACAGGGCCTACACAGGGACTGGCTACGATTCCCGCAAACAAACCAATAATAAAGACGCCGGCATAAGTCGATTTACCTTTGTTACCAGAGGCACCTAAACGTTGACGAATAAAATTGGGAACTTGGATTTCGAAAAATCCCCACATTGAAAACGCCATGGCTGCGAACAACACAATCATAAATAACAAAACATAATTATTCGACAAGGCTTGGCCGAAAAGCTGTCCAGTTAAAGCAGCCAAAACTCCTAGACTGGAATAAGTCGTCGCAATACCAAGCACATACATAATCGAACGAAATAAATTTTCTTTTCGTGAATGCTGTTGGTTCTCATGTCCCAAAACGGACAGTGTAATTGGAATCATTGGGAAAATACACGGCGTAAAGCTTGTTAAAATTCCAGCAATAAAGACAATCAAAAAGGATAAGTACAAGTTATCTGCCAAATTGAACTTGTCCATAAAGCTTTTTTCTTCTTCAGGTAAAGCCGTTGTAGTTGAAGCTGGTTTTAATTCAATTTTAAAATTTTCTGTTTTCGGTAAATAACAAACTTGTTCGCTGCAAATCTGATAGCGCAAGCCAAATTGAATTTCCTGAGCTGTTGATTTTTCAGTGGGGGATTCGACTTGGAATTGAATTTGTCCTTGTTCGTAAAAACCCAAACGATTTTTTTGACTGTGTTTATCAAAAAAAGTTGTTTCTGGAGAAACTTTGATTTGTCCGAATTTAAAATCAGCAGGTTGTGTATTTTGTATTTTCAATTGGTCCGCATACAGATGAAAACCTTTTGGCAATTGCGTTTGGATTTCCAACTGGACGGATTGTCCTGGTTGAATTTCAATTTGTTTTTGATTTAACTGAAATTGGGCGTCTTCGGCGAAAGTCGAGATCGAACCCAATAAGCTTATTAATAACAACAATGACTGGACTTTTATCATGCTTTTAAGAATAGCATTTTTTTTATTCAGAGTCATCACTTAGACGTTGAACCAGAATGTCGAAAAATACACTGGGAACTCTTAATTAAAAACCGGCAAATACCGATGCTGCGAACGTAAAAAGATTTTACAGATTTTTATAAATCGAGGTCTGAAATGGGATTTGTAGGTATTATAGTCGTATTTGTGATGGTTTTCGGCGGATTTTTGATCGCCGGCGGTAACATGTCCATCATTATTAAGGCAGCGCCGCTCGAACTGATGATTATCGGGGGAGCCGCATTGGGAGCTTATATTATCGCCAACCCTATGAAAGTGATCAAAGCTGGTTTCAAATTGGGTTTGCATGCGATGACTGCAAAAGGTCCGCAAAAGCAAGATTACTTAGATCTTTTGCAAATGCTCTTTCAATTGTTTCAAACATTTCGTAAAGAAGGTCCTCAGGGTGTTGAAAAACATATCGAAAACCCTGATCAGTCAGATATTTTCAAAGCGTATCCTTCTGTGACTAAAAATCACCATGCTGTTCATTTTATTTGTGACACGATGAAAATTACGCTATCTGCGGATTTATCTCCGTATGATGTCGATGATTTAATGGATGGTGATATCAAAGCCATTCATGCCGAAGAACATCTCGCACAACATGCCGTTCAAGCTGTCGCAGATGGTTTCCCTGGTTTGGGTATCGTTGCTGCCGTTTTGGGTATCGTTAAAACAATGGCGCATTTAACAGAAGGTGTTGAAAAAATCGGGGGATTGGTGGCCAGTGCCCTTGTTGGAACGATGTTAGGGGTTTTCGGAGCCTACGGTTTGATTGGTCCAACAGCGACTAAGATGGCTGCAGATATTGCGGCTGAAGGTCGTTTCTTAGAATGCATTAAAGCAGCCATGGTGGCACTTCAGCGCGGAGCGCCTCCCTTGGTTTGTGTCGAGTATGCACGTCGTACAATTATGCCAGAAGAGCGTCCAACTTTTGAAGAGTTAGACAAGGCAACAAAAG
>DALYIB010000071.1:0-11619 GCA_031970595.1 Pseudobdellovibrio sp. | reverse complement strand
TTTCTTTCTAAAAACTGCACGGCAGACACGATTACACCGCTTCAGATTTTTTAGATGTTTCTGTTGTTGACGATGGCGTTAAATTTTCAGAATCGTCCGCATAGCGCATTTCAATCAACTCTTGCTGTTCTGGTTCAACAGGAGACTGGGCCGCAGCACTGGTTTCGAAGAAAACTGATTTTTCAGTTTTTTCTGCGGCAACTGACATCGCTGGTTGAGGCATCGCTTGAGGAGGCTCTTGTGTCGATTTGTTTTTATCAGCCAGCTTGGCACGACGACGGCTGTCAGTGGCTTCGGTCAATGCAATGACCAAGCAAATCGCAAGTGGATCAAAGACCAATACGAAAATGAAAATAAGGTATTTAACGGTGGTATCAATATCCACATTAAAAGCGCGGGCGATATAAACAAGTGGTCCCACTTTCTTTTTAATTTCTAGGATATTTAAATTCAGGCTTGAAATCACTTTTTCAGACTCATCCACACGTTTATTTAAATCCAGAATTGCTGGTTCTGCATCTTTGCGGGCTCGCATTTTTCGAGTAATTCGAGTCGATGGAATTTCATCGATAGCTTGATTGATACGTGCAATTTCGTTTCTGAGAGCCTGTTGTTTATTTTTTTCAGTTTGCAATTTAATATTTTCTGCTTCGATAGCCGTGGAAGCAGATTGATAGGCATCTGAAAGAAATCCAAAGACACCCATACTTGTGATAATGCTCAGAACAACAATGGCAAAGACTAAATACGAACGAAAAATTTTGTTAACTGATCCCCATTGCTGATGCAAATAGGCAGCTAACACGAATTTAGCGATTTCAAGTGACGAAGCCATTGCACAGACAGCTAGCCAGGCTCCTGAAAAAAGAGCGCCGATACCGACAACCGAGAAGAAGGCGGCTAAACTGGCAACCGAAGTTGCGGCTAGTGCTAATCCGATAATAATCCATAGTGAAACCATGAAATTATTATCGGTGAGAATATCATTTTAATACATTGAACTTTGGTTCAGTTTTGGTGTATTTATTGACTCATGCTCGACCTTAACACTGCTGTAACCAGACTTAAATCAAACGATGTCATAGCCTTTCCTACAGAAACTGTCTATGGGCTAGGCGCGCGAATTTCTTCGGAAGAGGCCATTAAAAAAATTTTTTCAACTAAAGAACGTCCATTTTTTGATCCCTTGATTGTTCATGTGAGTTCTATTCAGCAAGCTCAAGAATGTTTTGCCAGCTGGTCAGATATCGCCGAAGTACTGGCGCAAAATTTTTGGCCAGGTCCTTTAACTTTGGTGATGAAAAAGAAATCTTCCATTTCGGACTTGATTACATCAGGTTTAGAAAATGTCGGTGTGCGAATTCCTGCGCATCCGCTGGCGCAACAACTGATTGAAAAATTGGGCGAACCAATTGCGGCACCCAGTGCGAATAAATTTGGTAAAACCAGTCCAACGCAAGCCGCGCACGTTCTGGCTGAGTTCGGACCGGCTGTGGGTATTTTAGATTCTGTTGGTTATGAAAATTGTCAAATCGGAATCGAGTCAACAGTTTTGTTAGTTCGAGAAGATCGTCAAATTTCAATTTTACGACGAGGGGGAGTTCTTAAGTCGCAAATTGAAGAGGTTTTAAATAAAAATAAAATTTTATTTAATTGGTTTGATACAACCGATAAAAAAGAATCACCAGGTCATATGAAGCACCATTACATGCCTTCGATTCCTTTTGTCGTTTGCAGAAATCCACAAATGAAATTATCCGAACTAGGTCGAATTTTAAATGAAAAGTTATCTCAGCTGCCAGATGAAGTTGAAGGTGTAAAGATCGTTAAGCCCGTCGGGAAAATCGATAAAATTGAATTTCTAAAGCTTTCGACGGATGCTCATCAAGCAGCGCGTGAATTGTATGCGCAGCTGAGATCAGCCAGTCAGCGCCAGCCACAAGCCCTTTGTTTTATCCAGTTGCCGCATCATTCTTCAGAAATGTGGGAAAGTTTGTTCGACAGACTGTACAAAGCGGCTTCTCTTATTATAGACTAACCGGATGAAAACAATCTATTTACAATCTCGCGCAGTTGTTCGCTTTTTATTATTTGTTCTATTTGTATTAGCTTATTTTCTATTTACTATTGTTGGATCATTGACGACGATGAACAGTATCGAGCGCCGCCGCCGCCGAGCTCTTGTTTGCTCTAAAACATGTCAGCTGGTCATGTGGGCCTTTAATATTCGTTTGACTGTTAAAAATGAAATCACATCGCAAGAACAATCCTTGTTGGTTGGGAACCACATCGGCTTTATTGATATTATTTGTTTACAATCAATTCAGCCCTCTATTTTTATTACTTCATTAGAAATGAAAAAAACACCTGTGCTGGGTCAAATTTGTGATTTAGCGGGTTGTGCCTATGTGGATCGTAAAAGCCGTATGAAGATCCAAGACGAACTTAAAGATATTATTCAGGTTTTAAAAGACGGCTTTCGTGTCGTGCTGTACGCCGAGTCAGTGGCTTCGAACGGAGAGCAAGTATTACCTTTCAAAAAAACATTGATGATGTCTGCGGCTTTGGCATCTCGCCCGATTCGTCCTTTTGTTTTTAATTTTAAGTCGATCAACGATGAGCCCGTCCAATTTAAATATCGCGATTCGGTTTGTTGGTACGGGGATCAAACTTTTTTTCCGGCGATTTGGCGTTCGCTTCAATTGGATTCGGTTTCATGTGAAATTGAATTTTTATCACCGGTGTTTCCAACAGTCGACGAAGACCGCACGGCTTTGTCACAAAAAATTCATAAAATGGTTTCTGAAAAATATATCCCGTTTGTAGCGCCTACTATGTCGACGACTGAATCGACAAAAGCGACTGGGTTAATCCAACAGCCGGGCTTGCATTAATCCGCGAACACTATTGCCAACAATGATTTCGAATTGATGGATTTCCTGAAGCGAAATTGATTTTTCAATGACGGTCATTTTTTGTTGATTCCAATGGATATAACCCATTTCTAAGATTTTTTTTCGTAAAACGCCATTCAGACAGCCATCGCTGATCGGCGGAGTCATCGCAACTGAATTTTGAATACAAAAAATACTATATCTGGAGGTTTCAGTGATAAATCCATTTGAATTATACGCCAAGATATCTATTGTATTCTGTTGCGAAGTTATTTGATCCCATTCTTTCCAATGCTGGCGTTGATCTGTTTTAAATTTAGCTATTTGAATTTCTGCGCTGGATAAGCAGCGTGGTGCTTGGATCAACTGAATCGGCGCTTCAATTTCATCGATGGGTTGGTATTCAATCATCGACTGCTGCAAATTTTCAGTGTTGAATTCAATTCGAACTTTTATTTTTTTGTCAGAGGGACAATGGGTTAAAGCGGATTGGTATACAAGTTCTAATTCGGAAGTATTTACACTTAGAAAAAAGTGTTTGAACGATTCTTGAGATCGAAGCAAGTGGTGTTGTAATAGCGGGGCCTGTTTTGCATCAATTAAAAAAGAATCAATTATTTTCATTTGATAAGTCCAATTTCAACTGACTGGCTTTAGTTAAAAATTCTTGCCATTCGCTCTCTGGGTCCGAGTCGTAAACCACTCCGCAGCCCGTAAAATATTGAACACTGTTGCCTGTTTTTAAAAAACTGCGAATAGCAATATTCAATTCGAAATCATCATTTTTCCACCAACCCATGACTCCTGTGTAAAATCCACGATCAAAGTTTTCTAGTTCTTGGATGGCGAGTAAGCTTTCAATTTTAGGACAACCTGAAATAGATCCTCCAGGATTTCCCAAAAAGGTTTTGTACACTGGCCGGTGATTTGGGAATAAGTATGTGTTGTGTAACCGATGTTCATCAGTTCCCGATGGGCAGTGACTTGTACAGCTTGATCGCAAATGGTATTCATGTCGTTTCTAATCAAATCCACAATCATAGAAAGCTCGGCGTTTTCTTTATCGCTATTGATTAACTCATCTGAATGAGTTTGTCCCTGGATCAGAGTTCCTTTGATCGGCTCAGATACCAATGTGTTGGCTTGTTTGCGCAGAAATAATTCCGGAGAGCAACATAATATTTCTTTGTTCTGTAATGGTAAATAAGCTGGGTAGCGAGAGTTAAAATTTTTGAATACGCGAATCAGCTCTGACAGAAATTCTTCGTTATTCCATAAATCGTTTTGATATTTATTTTTGGCAGTAAATCGATCTGTCAAATTGACTTGATAATATCTGCCGACAGAGATGTCTTGTTTAATTTTTTTGATTTTATCGATAAATTCAGATTTTCGGATAGTCGGTTGATAAGTTAACTGATCCCAGAATAAACGATTTGTAAAATCAATCGGGTTCATTTTATTTTCAAATTCAGAACGTGATAAAATTTGAAAAGTTTGACAAATAAAAACGTGGGCGTTTTTTTGATCGAAATCAATTTGTATAATTTTGATTGCATTCAAATGATTCGAATGAATTTTTTTAATAAAATCACTGAGTTCATTGGGCTGGCCAGAAAACTGAATCAGCTCGTATTGGTCACTAATTAAAATAGAATTATTTTTGTAAAAACAAACAAGCGGTCTATTCACAAATCCAACCTTTAATAAAGTTTTTGAATTCAACTGATTTTTCAGTCAAAAAGGATTCGGGGTGAAATTGGAATCCCATCCATTTTTTTGTTGGATGTTGCGCCCACATAGGGATGCCGTCGCTGGTACCTAAGACATTAAATTCGCTGTGAATGTCGGGGACTCGTAGCGAGTGATAGCGCGCAATGGATGTTTGATTAAAATCAGGAATTTCACAAATCAGTTTTGTCGCTTTGCCATGAATCGGCGGTGCATAGGATTTTATGCTGGAACCTGTTAAGTGATACATCATCTGCATTCCCAAACAGATACCTAAAACAGGTTTTGAATCAGCAAGTGATTTCAAAAAATCAATTGTTTCAGGATAATCCTGGGGTGATTTGGGTCCTGGAGAAATTATGATTAAATCATAATTGGCAGGTTGGACATTCGAGATATTTTCAAAGTGAATCACTGTGACTTCGAAATCAGGCTGCAACCAAGCGCGAACATTTTCGGTAAATGAATCATTATGATCAATAATAATGGCTTTCAGTTTCTTATTCGGCAGCATGGATGGCGCCAGTCTAGCCTATTTACCAGTTTTTAGGACCTTGAAAAAATAGAAATTGAATTCCCCTTATTTACATATTATTTATATATGTAAATAAGATGTAAATCAAGCGAGGGGAAATATGAAGAGCCACAGAAGACAAATATTAAAAGTTTTAAAAAAATCCAATCTATTTAGATACTTATATGTCTATGTCTGGTTTTTCCAGTTATTGTTAACCATTACTTTTGCTTTAACCTAAACAGTTTGTCAAACATCTCACTTCAGCCCTTGGTCTATTAGGCCGATAATATTAACGAGACCATGGGGGGAATGTGAATTTTAATTTAATTAAAGGCCTCGTCGTATTTGTATTGTTCTTTGCGATGACAGTCGTTAGTTTTCAAAATTGCAGCAAGACTCGCTTTGCTTCTGTCGAATCTGCGTCCCTTTCTTCAACAGCGGCACCGGTGTCACCGATATGTGATCCTGCGAATCGCCTCAGAGACTACGAAAATGTTCGCTGTCAGTCTCCGAATCAGGGTTTATTTTTAGCTATTCAATATTATACAGTTGTTTGTAATGAAAATGGTTCTTGGACACGTAACGCACGTGGAGCTATTGATTATAGTCAATGTCCAAGAGCGTGCGAAAATTCTGTCCGTCCGTCGGATATTGAAAATGTCGCTTGTCCAGCGCCTTTTCAAAACGAAAGAAATGGTGTTCAACGTTATGATGTGATTTGTCTCAGTCAGGGAACTTGGTCACGAACAGTGAATGGCGGCCCGGATTATTCGGCGTGTTCGAAAGTCTGTGATTCTTCTCAAAGACCGAGTGATACTTCACAAGTAGCTTGTCCAGCACCTTATGCCAATTTAAACAGTGGTATTCAACGTTACACAGTGACTTGTAATTCCAATGGAACATGGTCACGTACAGCTACGGGGGGCGTTGATTATTCTTTGTGTCCGTTGTCTTGTTCTGAAGCTCAACGTCCTGCCAGCAGTGAAACTGTTAAATGTCCAGCGAGTTCAGATATTAAGGCCATTCAAAATTATTCTGTCACTTGTAATGGAAATGGAACATGGTCACGTGTTCCAACAACATTGGATATTTCTCAATGTCCAGCGCCGACTTGTAATCCAGCGACTCGTCCCGGAAGTCAGGAAACGGTGGCTTGTCCAGCGCCTTATGCGAATACCATTTTAGCAGTTCAAAATTATTCTATTTCATGTTCAGGAACGCAGTGGATCCGCACGCCGACAACGCGCGATGAATCGCAATGTCCTAAAGCATGTGGTGTTCAGCCGCCAAGCGATTCTTCTTTAGTGGCTTGTCAAAGTCCTTATCAGTCAACGTTGCTCGCGAAACAAAATTATTTTTATGTTTGTAATACTCAAACAGGTCAGTATGTACGTACAGTCATGGGAGCTGTCGATTACGGAGCATGTCCGAAAAGTTGTACAGGGGCTAATCCTGCAACACCGAAAAATGTGGCATGTCCTTCTGGTTTTACAGGTACAGCCGTTCAAAACTATTCATCCACTTGTAATACGACGACCGGTTTATGGTCGACACCAGTGCCAACAACATTGGACACCTCTGCATGTAAACCGGCAACTTGCTCTGGAAATCCACCATCAAATTTTGATCCGGCGCCATGCCCAGCTCCATTCCAATCAAGAATGGATGCCAAAAAAATGTATGCGGCTGCTACTTGCGTGAATGGATCTTGGGTTCGGGGGGCTGCGACCGGCGTGATTGATACTTCGTCATGTCCGATTAATGATTGTAGTGGATCAACAAACCCAGGAACTGAAAAAGACATCGGTGCATGTCCGGGTGGAGCCACTGGTCGTGTTTTTCAAACGTGTTCAGTGACTTGTACAGGAAATACTTATCAACAAGTCAATTGTAGCGCGGATAATTATTCACGCTGTGATTGTGGACCGAATGCGTCGTTTAATGTGGTGACCAGAACATGTGTTTCAACAGCGACTTATGCTTGGGATCCGAATGCGATTACACGCGGTGTATGTTCAGCGACGGCTTGTGGAACAACGGGAACACAACCAGGTACATACACAACATGTCGTCGGAATGATGGTGTGATTGTTGCGAATTCATATTGTGGCAGTAACGTAGCGCCGGCAATTTCATGTTCCGCGCCTGCTTGTGCGAGCTATTCATGTCAAGGAAGCGTTCCAGTCAATGCGACGATGTGTGCGGGTGACAATCAAAATTTGACGAGCAATTTATTCAATAGCATCGTGAAATCTTGTACAGCAACTAAGTGTGAATACACATGTAATGCAGGCACAGTGATTTTAAGTGGAAGCTGTCAAACTTGTAATTCGACGAATGCATCAGCATGGTATTTAGAAGCCAATCCAGATGTGAAAGCCGCTGGTATGGATGCTCTGACTCATTGGTGTAATTATGGTAAAAATGAAGGACGAGCGGGTTGTTTTAATGAATCACAATGTCCAAAATCTTGTGCGGGTGGTTCAACAGATGTTGTTTCTGAACCGAATAATGTTGGAACTCGTACAACATGTAGTTTCACTTGGAATCAGGCTTTGCCGGGACAAAACGTGGTATTAACTCGTGCTACAAATGGCGGAACTTTGACGGGATCATGTCCAGCATCTGGAACAGGTGTATGGCAGAATGTTCAATCTACTTGCCCTAAGCCAGCGGACGTGAAAGTTCTGTCAACGGGTTCACATTGTGATATTGGTGGTCCGTGGGGTTGGTACCGAAATGTCAGTGCACAACGATGTCCAGTTGGTACAAATCCTGTGAATCCGGCTGCGGTGGGTGGATGTCCTGCCGGCTGGGCGCAATTCGAAGACAAAGGTTGTTATATTAGCAATCGTGATTCGCGTCGTGCGACAGAATGTTTGAATTCAGATCCGAATGATGAATGTTGTGTATTTACATGTTCAGCCAGTGCGCCGGCTCCGACTTGGTCATGTACACGTGATTCATCTTGGTCGGGCGGTGGCGAGGGCGGAGACTATACTCCTTCAAATACTTGTACTTGCCAAGATAACTTTGGTCGTAAGGCGACAACAAGTTATGTGATCACGCAGCCAGCGACATGTACGCAATATGACTGGGAAGGTACTTGTACGAACATGAGACCTGAGCAAGGCTACTGTCGTCAACCTTAATAAAAAATCTGATTTTGAGTTAATGACAAAAAATCCCTGGTGCTAAAACCGGGGATTTTTTTGATAAAACTAGGCATTGCCTTCTAGTTCGATGCCTTCGTTGTTTGTACGAAGACCTTTTTTCTTCATTTTTTCAACCAGTGTTGTTCTGTTGAGTCTCAATAAAATGGCTGCTTGATTTTTATTCCAACCGGTTTTTTCAAGGGCCTTTAAAATCAATGCATTCTCGAATTGGTCAACAGCGGTATTAAAGTCCAAGCCCTCTTCAGGTAAGTCAATAATTCCAGTTTCCGCAAAACACGCCGCTGCCGATTTATATTTAGCGGGTAAGTCTGTTAAATTCACTTCGCCAAAGCCTTTTAAAATACTCATGCGTTCGACCAAATTTTCTAATTCACGAATATTTCCAGGCCAAGAATATCCCATCAAAGATTTCATGGCTTCTGGGGAAAATCCTGTGATTTTTTTGGCTTTGTTTTTATTAAACTTTTCCAAGAAATGGTTCAGTAATAATGGAACATCTGTACGACGCTCACGTAGGGAAGGGATTTGAACCGGGATCACGTTCAGACGGTAATAAAGGTCTTCGCGGAACTGACCGTTTTCAACAGCTTTTTCCAGATCCACATTAGTGGCCGCGATCACGCGAACATTGACATGAACCGTTTTTGTCGAGCCAACAGGTTCAAAGCTTTTTTCTTGCAGAGCTCTTAGGATTTTTACTTGTAAACTGGGTTCTAGATCGCCAATTTCATCCAAAAACAAAGTTCCTTCGTCAGCCATTTCGAAACGACCCGAACGATTCGCAATCGCACCTGTGAATGCGCCTTTGACATGGCCGAATAATTCACTTTCTAAAAGTTCTGAAGGAATAGCTCCACAGTTGATGGCGATAAAGGGTCCTTTCGCACGCGGAGAATTATAATGAATAGCTCGAGCAATTAATTCTTTACCTGTTCCTGACTCACCGGTGATCATTATAGTTGAATCCGAATCAGCGACACGTTCGACCATAGAAAGACAATTTTTAATGCCCTCGCTCTCACCAATGATTTGTGAAAATCCGTAACGATGAGTCAGTTCTTGTCGAAGTTGTTTATTTTCATGCTGTAAATTTTTATGATCCAAAGCTTTATCAACCACACTCATCAGTTCTTCAAGGCTAAAAGGTTTCGTCAAAAAGTGATAAGCCCCTTTTTGTGTGGCTTGGACGGCTGATTCGATACTGCCAAAACCAGTTAATACGATGACTTCGGTGGCGGGGTTCAGCGTTTTTAAATAAGTCATGAATTCAAGGCCATCACCGTCTGGTAAATTCACATCCACAATCGCTAAATCAAAAGCTTTTTCGGGAGCACAATAAGATTTAGCTTCTTCAATTTTTTGAGCTGTGACAACGCTATATCCTTTACGATCAAGCATGCGAAAAAGGGCTGTTCTTAAAGTTGACTCATCATCAAGTACCAGAACTCGTGTCGATTTCATGAACCTTCCTTCCGTGGCGGCTTTGCTAGAACACATCATGTGTTTACATTTAAAGGATAATTCAATTTTTGACAGAAGTGTCAAAAAATCTGCTATGGATCAGACAATTCAGGACTTTTGAAAGGTTATTTCGACTCCGACCCAAGTCTTGCTGGTTTCGACCAGTTCGACGTGAAAGCCTTGATCTACAAGGGTTTTATGGATGGCCAGCATCTGAACATTTTTTAATTTAACATCCGTTTCAAGGGGGCCAAAATTTCCCATAAACAAAAGCTTATTTTTTAAATTTTCTTCTGTATATTTAATTTCGATTAACCCAATGTGCTGGGGTTTGTTTTTTCGAACGGTGCGGGCTCGTTCTAAAAAGAAGATCAATATAAAATGCAAAGAATCTTTGAAGGCAGCTTTGGAAACAGAAAGTGTTTGTTGAATTTTTTGATATTCGTTTGAAATTTTAATGTTTTCAGTTTTTAAAGCCAGTTCATTGATTGAAATAACTTCGGCTAATAGATCTTTGATAGGGACTGTTTCAATATTTTGTATTTGTGGGCGTCGCGAAAAAATCAGCAAATCTTCGATAATTTTTTTAATACGCAGACTGGCATTCAGCATTTCTTGCAAATCTGTTTGAATGGGATCGGCCTTTTCTAGATCCAATTGCATCATTTGCAAATAGGATATAATTCCACCCAAGGGATTATTTAATTCGTGGGCTATCGAGCTTGAAATCAATCCCAAGTCGTTCATCTTGGCCGTTTGTGTAATCCTTTGTTCAAGCAATAATTTTTCAGTGACGTCTTTGTAGGTGTTGACCCAGATGCTCGCCTCGGATTCATTTTTTTGATAAATCTTAGAATCCACTTCGAAAGATTGGCCCTGATGTTCCATCACAAATTTTTGTCCCAGTTGACAATTTTCACAGGGAGAACTGCGTCCGAAAAAGTATTGATAGCAAATCTGATTTTTAGCCGTCAGATTTGACTGCGCCGTCGAGAATTTTTGATTGGCATTGATAATACGATAATTTTTATCAATCAATGCTAAAGGATAGGCAAAAGAATCAAAGGCTGTATTCAAGATTTTTTCAGCTAAAATAAGGTCTTGTAAATTCTCTGCGCGCTCGATATTTAAATTCAAAACATCCGCAATTTTTTGAATTAAATCTAAATCAGATTTTTTAAAAGTTTTTTTATCTCCACGAAAAAAATAGACAATGTATTTTTTCACTTGGATCGTCGTGTAATTCATGTCCAGTTGACCCTTGAGGTCACTTTCAAACAATTCTTTTTGGGATGCTTGAACAATTTTGACCCAATTGATCTGGGCGGCTGATGGCAAAAGTTCATTTAACAAGGTTTCGATACGAGAAATATCGCCCTCTTGGTGTAAGGCAAATAAAATTTTACGCAATGATTCGCTTCGATTATTGGATTCCAATAGCTTTTGTCTGTTTTCGATCAAGTGCGTTTGGTGAGCCGTGATTTTATTTTCGAGTTCTTTTTTTAAAATTTCATATTCTTGGTTCAGCTCGCTGGCCAAATTTAAATAAACCTGATCTTGTTCTTTTTGGTTCAGTTTTTCTTTGGCCATCAAATAGTTTTTATAATCAAACTCGTTTTGGTGGATCAGTTGATCGGGCCTGTTTTTTTCCAGAAATGACCCAGGAATTTTTGAATGATCACTAATGACTAGCATTAATTTTTTAGCCTCTAGTGCAGGTATATTCGGATCGGAAATCAGATCGGCATCAGCAGCGACAATGCTGTCTCTGTAGCTATGAGGTATCCATTCGCTTTGAATGATCACTTCTGTCTGGTCAAATTTTTTTTGCAGATTTAAA
>DALYIB010000070.1:0-11628 GCA_031970595.1 Pseudobdellovibrio sp. | reverse complement strand
AATTGATCAAAAAGCCATGGTTCGATTTATTCAGCCAGATACGGAATGGCAATTGCGTTTGGATTACAAAAAGGCTTTGTATGAATTGTTTAACAACCGATTAGATGCAGCGATTGAAATATTTGAAAAATTACTAGCCAATAAAAATACCTCGGAATATTTACGTCGCAGAACGGAACGTCAGTTGGCGCGCTTATTATTTGAAAAAGGGGATTTTGAAAAATCTTTTGATTATTTAAAAAACTTGCAATTTCAGGCCGAGGACGGCGGTGCCATTTTGTTGGAGCGAGCTTGGAATAAATATTACCTACGACACTATTCAAAAGCATTGGGCCTATTAACGGCTTTGGACAGTCCATTATTTATCAATTCGATGTCGCCGGAATCTTATATTCTAAAAATTCTTATTTACAAAGAGCTGTGTATTTATGATTCTGTTTTTCAAATCAAAAATGATTTCGAGAAAAAATATTCTAAATCTATCAGTGCTATTAAAAAACGTCAGGATTTAGACAAAGATAATACGCTCAAGCGCTGGGCCCTGCAAAATTATGTTCTTAAGCAAGAGGCTTTATCAATTACGGGTTTGCGTCAGGATATGAAGTGGTTTGAAGACCATTTTTCGGGAACTGATATTTATAAATACTTCAAAGAAGTCACTGCGACCAAAGAAAAGCAAATTCAAGACAGACTGGCCTTTAAGCTTAAAAAAGAGCTTCGTAAAGTGGCTGACCAATTGCTTAATTACAATGAGCAGATTAGTTTCTTGGATTACCAGACCAAAGTAGACAGCCTAAAGATTAAATCTAATAACTTTAAAAGAAATTATAGTCCAGAGACTATTTCATTCATTACCTTTGACCGTCTATACTGGAACTATGTAGGAGAGCTGTGGATTGATGAGCTCGAGAACCTCCGTGTTCTTGTCAAATCCAAGTGTGAAGATTAATGAATAAAAATATTTTTATCATCATTTTAATTTCAATGACATCCATGTTGGGGCATGCCGTCAGTCTTAAAGAATTAAATGAATCGATAAAAAACACAGATAACTCGATCCAAATCACAAAAAAGAAAATGAAAGAAATCGGAGATGTTGCCTTTTTGCCTGATTTATATTTTGTTTTAGCTGATTTGTATCACGAAAAAAGCCGATTGCTTTTTGAAGAAGCGCGTATCAAGGCACCGAAAAAAAATGTCGAAGAATTGGATTTAACAGCATCGCGTAAAGCAAAAAAAATGGCGATCGAAAGTTATTACCGTTTTACAGAAAATTACCCTAAAGACCCAAATCAAGATAAAGCCTTTTATAATATCGCACTCAGTTACCGTGAATTAGGACAAATTGAAGACATGGTCGAAGTCCTTAAAAAAATCACCAAAGAGTTTCCTAATTCCAGTTTCTGGGAAGAAAGTCAGCTGAAATTGGGAGATTACTTCTTTGAAGTTAAAAAGGAATTCGAACTTGCTATTGATATTTATCAAAAAATTCTGGATCGTGATGGCAACACTTACGCAGGTCTTGCTTTGTATAAAATCGGCTGGTGTTATATTAATCTGAATAAGTTTGATCAAGCTTTACATTCATTTGAAAACCTTTTGACGACGACGAATAATATGGTCAACGCATCGGCGATTGATACATCAGAAAAAGACATCCGTCGTGATGCCCTGATTGCGATGGTATGGCCCTATACTGAAATCGAAAAATTACCTGTTGAAAAACAAGATGCTGTTAATTATTTTGAAAAGCTATCGCACGACAAAGTGACTTTGATTCAGGTCTTTAACCGTTTAGGTAAAAGGCTATTAACTAAAAATCGCTACAAAGAAACAACGCGTATTTTTGGTCGTCTGCTGGAAGTTCAATATGAACTAGATGCCCTGGTTCAGTCGGCGAATAGCTTTTACGAGTCATATAAAAAATCGAAAACAAAATATGACTTGGCTAAGGTCACGGGTGTTTTGCTCGACACTGCAAATAACTTAAAAAATGCGCATTATGTTGAAAGCAAAAATAAATTAAATGGCATGAACAACCTAGAAATTTATGCGCGCGATTTTATTACTGAATTGAACAAACAAGCTATCCTAGAAAAAAAAACTGAATTACAAAATCAAGTCATTGATTTTTACGAAAAGTATTTCATTGCCTTTACAAAAAACAAATATACATCAGATATGAAAACCAACTTGGCTGAACTGTATTTCGAACAAAAAAAGTATGATCAGGCTGGTATTTTGTACGAACAAATTTATACTGAAAAAAAAGATATTAAAATTTTACAATCAGCTATTCGTTCTTTCAGTGAATCATTAAAAATCGAAGACAAGTTGACTCGCCTGGAAATTGAAGAAGCTCGCTCAGGCTACCGAGATTTGGGTCTGGCTTATATGAAACTAAGACCTTCCGACAAAGCAGTTGTAGATATTCGATTTAACATCGCCAAGATCTATTATGATCAGCGCGATTTTGATAAAGCTATTAAAGAATTTAAAAAATTTATTACCGATTATCGAAATAGCGATAAATTCAAAACTGCTGTCAATTTAGTATTGGATATTTACAACCAACGCGAAGATTACGACAGTTTAATCGCCTTCGGACAGTCGGTTGTAACATCGGGTGGACGTAACATCGCATCGGATTCGGGTTTTACCCAAGAAGTCGCTGAAATTGTTAAACAAGCACAGTTTCGAAAAATCGAAGACAAAGTGGGCGATCCACGGAATCGTGATTACGCTAAAAAAATGTTAGAGCTTGGAAAAAAATATAAAGGAAGCTCATTGGGAGACTTAGCTTTGTATGAAGCCTTTTCATCTTTAAAGAAAAAACGTGATCCTGCATTCTATCAAGCTGGAGAAGAATTATTATCCAAACACTCAGATTCGAAATATGCCAAAGAAGTCGTCGCCGATTTAGGAAATATCGCCATTCAAAGTGGTGATTACAACCGTGCCGCGGATTATTTTGAAAAGTTCATCAGCTTATACCCACAAGATCCTTTATCTAAAAAATTACTTCTCAGTGCCGGAGCTCTGCGCGAAAATCAGGGTGACTTTGATAAAGCCATTCAGCATTATCGACAATCCGGAGTTCCTTTTAAAAAAGTCGCTGATTTGTATGCGCGTGCTAAAAAATGGCGCGATTTAGTTCAGTATGCCAGCCGTCATGTTGAAACATTAGCTGGGCGATATTATACAGGTCTCAGTTTCGAGCGAGTCGGTGATTCGTCGAATGCGATTTCAAATTTGCAAAAAGTAACTCAAATGACGGCTCAGGATGAATCCGAAAAAGTCATGGTTGCCCATGCGTTGTTTTTAATCGCTAAAAATAATTTAAAAGATTATAGAGATTTGCAATTTGGTCAGGGCGATGATGCGGCTGTCACAAAAATCAAAGCGGATAAATTAAATAGCTTAAATGGTGTGTTTTCGAATGTGATCCAATTCGGAAATGGTAAATGGGTGATCGGTTCGTTGTATTCATTAGGATTAGCCCACAAGGAATTTGCGGACTTTTTGACAAAGGCCCCATTGCCATCCGGTTTGACTCCCGATTTAATTACAGCCTACAAACAAGCGATCCAAGCTCAAGTCGCTGATTATCGTTCGAAAGCTTCACAATATTTTAAAAGCTGTCTGGAAAATGCTGAAAAGTACGAAGTCTTTACATTGTACGTCAGAGGCTGCTTATCCCAGGGAGACTATTTAGTCGATGAGTCCAAAGACGAAGTCATCGTTCGTAAGCCCATTAATCGTGAAACACCGGAAGTAAAATCGATTCGAACAAGCCTGATGGAAAAACCCGATCAAATTCCGTTGATTCTGAGTTTGGGAAAAATTTATATTAAAAACAAAGATTTTGGAATGGCAAAACTAGCTATGGGTCGCGTTCTTGAATTGCAGCCGCAGAATGATCAGGCCCTTGCTTATTTAGGCGTGATTGATATTCATAACCAGGATTATTCGTCTGCAAAAGATTACTTTACAAAATCAATGGCGGCCAATCCTAAATCTGATTTAGCTATTTTAGGTCAATTAGCCCTCTATAAGAAGTTTCAATTTAAAAATTTGGAATCAAAATTGGCTAGTAAGCCAATTACGAATAAATCGCAATACTCACAAATGCATCCTTGGATTGACGAGCTGTTATAATGACGAATCTGGATAAAGAAAAAAATTCTTTTGAACTTCATGTCGAGCTTTTTGAAAAAGGGCAGTTGTTTTCCAGCCTAAAATTTAACAAGTCGCCGATTTCAATCGGCCGGGCCGAAGATTGTGATATTCATATTCTGGATAAATTGATTTCTAGGAATCATGCGCAATTTGTTATAACAAGCGGCGAAATTTATGTACAAGACTTAAACTCTTCAAATGGCGTCTACGTCAATGGCCAAAAAGTTACTCAAGAAAAAGTGGATTCGACGTCCTTAATTAAAATTGGTAATAAAATTATTAAAATTGTTTTGCTGACACAGCAAAAATCAACGACAAGTTCTGCGATTGTTCTTGAAGACGAAAGCAGCCATGAGTTGACACTGTCCCGTATTGCTTTTAGTTTTCAAAAACAAATTGAAAAGAAAGAAGCCTCTGTTATTGTTGATCACAACGACGACTCATCAGTGATGAGTGCGCCATTAACAGATAAAAATTTTGTGGCTCATTTAACTGAAGCCAAAGTAAAAAATAAAGTCACTAATTCTCAATTTCATAAAATCGAATCTTTAGTGATTTGGAATAATGTCATTTATGACATGAATGAGTTCGGTAAAAATCAAAAAATTGATATTGGCCCGGATCGTTCTAATGCGATTCAAGTTCAGTCGATTAATTATCAGTGGACTCTCAGTCAGTATGACTTTGAAGAAGCCCATTTTGAAGTTCCGCAGGGTTTGCCAATTTATTTGATGCGAGACGGTGAATTTTTAACAAAAGATCATCTTCAGCAAGAAGGTCGTATCAAAGAAGGACAAAAAGTTTTCAAAGTCATTCCTTCGTTGTACGACGTCATTCGTATCGAATTAGATCCATGGACTCAGTTGTATTTTAGGTATGTTCCCAGTGAAACAGATTTAGATCGTAAAAAATTAATTTCTCCGGATGAATTTTTAAAGAAAGCTCTCAAGCTTTCTTTGGTTGTTCATTTGGTTTTGAGTGTGATTATCTTTTTAATTCCTTCTGATAAAATTAAACCTATTGAGCCAAAACAGGAACCGGAACGTGTGGCGCGACTGATAATGGATAAACCAGCAGAGCCACCGCCATTGCCAGTTCCAGAACCAGAACCGGAACCTAAAAAAGAAGAACCACCTCCGCCAGAGCCGCCAAAACCGGAAGAGCCAAAACCAGAGCCGCCGCCTGCACCCAAAGTGGAAGTGAAGCCGCCACCTGTAAAACCTGAAATTAAAAAAGTAAAACCGCAAAAGCCAAAACCAGCGGTTCCTCAGAAATTACCACCAGCTCCGAAAAAACCTCAGGTTGTTTACGAAGAAGTGGAAGTTCAAGAAGAAGCTCCGGTCGTGCATAAAGCACAACCAGCACCTGTCATGCCAAAACAAGAACCTCAGCCGCAAGCGCCACCAAAGCCGGCACCGCCTCCGGTGGATGTGAATAAACTCGGAGCGCTCGCTGCTATTAGTGGATTAAAATTATCCAATACGGGAACGCAAGCCCTGCCCAAAGATATTAAAATCAGTAACACAGCTGTAAATACGAAAGTGAATGAAAACAGTCCCGTCGGCAGTGTCAGTTCACTCAGTAAAGATATTAAACAAGAAGTCGGTGCGACGGGTGGGCAGCTTTCGACAGGTCCTATTAAAACAAAAGGTAAAACTTCGACTGGCAGCAGTTACGGTGGTGAAGGAATTGGTGCAGATACCGGAAAGCGGGGCGTGAAAGCCAGCGTGATCGGAAAGCCTGCATTGAAATTCGAAGACACTTCAAAACCAGAAGGCCTGTCGCGTGAACAAATCATGAAGGTTATGCAGGCACAGATGTCTAAAATTCAAAACTGTTACGAGCGTGCGTTACTGAATGATTCTAACTTAGCAGGACGTATTGAATTCGAATGGGAAATTTCAGCGGGTGGTCAAGTGACATCTGTGGAAGTGAAAAAGAATTCAGTCGCCGGCGGCGAACAATTGGGTGAGTGTGTGTCGGGTGTTATTCGTGGAACTAAGTTCCCTGCGGCTACAAACGGTCAAACAACTAAACCTTCGATTGGTTTTCCTTTCGGAAGATTGTAACCAGACCTCGAAGCGACTAGACTTGGTCTATGGCTGGAAAAAATACCATTGGCAAAGTGGGCTATCACATTACACCTGAATACGATTTACATTTCTTGCGCAAGAAAAGAAATTATCACGCAAAAAAGCCCTCCGTTCCAGAATTACCACTGGTCAGCTTGATCGATATGTTTACAATCTTGGTTATCTTCTTGTTGATGAATTTTTCAACTGAAGGCGAAGGATTTTTTATTCCTAAATCTGTTCAATTACCACTGGCAACGAACGCAGCTGTTTTAAAAAGTGCTCCCTTGATTTCAATTTCTGAATCTGAAATTACTATGGATACTGAAAAGCGTTCCGATGAACCCCAATTTAATATTTCAGAAGCCGCCCAGTCAGAACTGAAAGAAATTGCAAATGCCTTAACCGAGCTGAAAAAAATCAAAGAACAATCATTGCCCGCTGGTGAAAAGTTTAACGGTCAAGTGAATATTCAAGCCGACGAGAATATGTCTTTGGATTTTATTAAAAAAGTGATGAAAGTTTGTGTCCAAAATGGCTGGGGCAAAATCAATTTTGCAGTTCGCACTGGTAAATAATTTTCTATCAGCCCGAATTGTTGATTAATCCCGCGATTGGCGGCATGATCAGTTCATGTCAAATATTCTTATTTATACAGACGGTGCTTGTTCAGGAAATCCGGGTCCCGGTGGATATGGATCGATTATCGTTTGGAATGACCAAGTTCAAGAATTGGGCGCACATCAGCCGGCTACGACGAATAATCGCATGGAAATGACAGCCGTGTTGGCAGCGCTTGATTGGATTCGTCAACAAAGTATTCAAGAAAAAAATTTAATTATTTATACAGATTCGGTTTACGTCATCAAAGGCATGACTCAATGGGTTTTCGGTTGGGTTCGCAAAGGCTGGAAAAATTCAGAGGGACAAGAAGTTACGAATCAAGATATATGGCGACAACTTTTGGCGGCTTCTCAGGGGTTTAAAATTGATTGGCGCTTTATTCGTGGCCACAAGGGAATACCAGGAAATGAACGCTGTGATCAGATCGCAGTTGCTTTTTCACATAAAGACCCAATTTCTTTGTATAGCGGTGACAGCCAGGGTTACCATTTTGATGTACAACAATTGCCGACGGCGGAACCTTTACCTGAATTTAAACCTGGCAGCGGATCTGCCGAGAAAAAAGATTCTTGGTATCTGAGTTTAATCAGCGGAAAAGTCACAAAGTACGCAACATGGAAAGAATGTGAAGCTGCTGTCAGAGGTCGACCAGGAGTTAAATTTAAAAAAGTTTCTAGTCTGGCCGAAGAACAAGAGCTTTTAAAAAATTGGGGTGTATCGTGAAATTAAATAATCGAAATATTGTTATTACTGGATCCAGCGGTGGAATCGGATGGGCTTTTGCGGAAGCCTGTGCCAGAAACAAAAATCACTTAATCCTTGTTCAGCGTAAATCTCAGGGTACAGAAGTCGATTCATTGCTGAAGCTGGGAGCCTTATCCGTGCATTTAATTTTAGCCGATTTGTCAAATCGTCAAGAAGTCCAAAAAGTTTCTGAAGAATTAAAAACAAAAAATGTCGATGTTTTATTTAATAATGCGGGCCTATTAACGGGTGGTTTGCTAGAAGAGCAACCGCTCGAAGACATTCACAAAATGCTTGAAGTGAATGTTCATGCCTTGATTCACTTAACACATCAAATTGTGCCGCAATTAGTTCGTCAAAAATCAGGTTATATCATTAATCACGCCAGTGTTTCGGCTGTGATGCATATGCCTTGTGCTTCAACTTATGCGGCTTCTAAAGCTGCGGTATGGGCTTTTACGGATTGTTTACAACAGGAATTAAAATCCACTGGGGTGCAGACGTTGTGCTTATTTACTCCGGGAATTAAAACAAAAATGTTTGATCAAATTGATGATTTGTATTCGAAAAATATGAAAGTTCCACAAGATTATATTTCACCTGAGTCCTATGCGAAAAAAATCGTGCAGGCGGTTGAAAATAGTCAAAACTATTTAGAGCCAACAGGCGCAACAGGAATCGCTTTTTTTACGGCGACTCATTTTAAATCAGTTTTTAATTGGGGATTGTCAAAAGCTTTCAAAGGGCGCTAGAACCTAGCGCACCTGATAGTTTCTGAGTTGAATTTGAGCTGAATAAAAATCAGAATATAATTTAATTAAGGCTAGTTCAGCATTCAACTTGCGATTATAAGCATCAATTAAATTACTAATGTCAGTGCGTCCCTGAGAATAGTTTTTAAAAATTTGCTCGCTGGCTTTTTGACGGTATTCAACAACTTTTCGTTGTGAATCAATTTGTTGAAATAATTGATTCAACTTTTCTGCTGCCAGATTGTATTCATTACGGACTTGTTCCAAACTGATTTGCGCTTTTTCGGCTTCGATTTGAGCAGTTTTGGCTTTGATTAACTGATCCTGAGTGTTTTTATCATTCCCAAAAGTATAGTCTAATTTTAAACCGATAATGTATTTTTGATAATCAGAATTTCCCATTTTAGAAGAGGCTTCAGAAGCTGAAACATCAGCGCCTGATTGTGTGTATTTGCCATAAACGCTCATCTGAGGTGCATTTGCGAAACTGAGGGACTTAAGTGATTCTTCAGCTGAAAGTTTTTTTAGGTTTTGAATACGGTACTGGGCTGTCTGTTCAACGGGGATATCCATTTTGACATCAGGTTTAGCTAATTTGGAATTTTTAAATTCCAAATTCAGAATTGTATTTTCATCCAATAAAAGTTTTTGTCGAATTTTATTAATGTTGTCGTTGTATTGATTGCGGTCCGAGTTTAAATTTTGAATTCGTGTCTCATACTCGGCCAAGGCTTGTTCTAATTCGCCCGCATTGGCATAGTTAAAATTAGATTTGCCACGAACTGTTTTAACCAGTTTTTCATACTGAGTTAATAGTTTTTGATTTTCATCAACTGATTTTTTAAGATTCACAGTTGACCAAAACAATTGTGAAAATTCGTTAATAGCACTGATTTGATTCAATTTATTTTGGAGTTGGTTGGATTGCAAATCATATTCCGAGGCTTTGAAGGCGGATTTTTCTGTTCGCTCGGCTAGAAACGGAAATAAATTCTGTTCAGCAGCCACGGTAAAATATTTTTGATAATATTCTGTCGTTGTAGTCGCCGGGGAAGTCCGATTTGTCGGATGCTGTTCCGTGTATTCTAAACTTAGAACAGTTCCTGTTTTAAATCTTTTAGAAGTGAGCCAAGTTAATTTAAATAAATCAGAGTCTTGCTTTAAAAAAGAAGTGACCGATTCCGTTTTGTCTTTTTGTTGGTAGGCATCTAAACTTGTCGTGAGGTTGTATTTGGTATTCAGTAATTCAAAATTATATTGACTGCGAGCTTCACTGAGTTCGTTTTCGGTTTGAACAGAGCTTTTTTCAAGAAAAATCGACTCATAGTTAGTTTCATTCAGAGTGAGAGTGGTTTGATTTTTTAACTGCTCCGCAGCTGGTTTATTATCTAACTGCTCCGCAGCTAAAACAGTTGTAGTATTTGCCTGAATGAAAATGATAGCGATAAGATAAGTGATCATTTTTGATTTCATATCCTAGGAGGATATAATGCGTTTATCGGACGTTTCAATTAAAAATCCAGTTATGGCATGGATGATCATGATTTTTTTAATGGTCTTTGGCGCAATTAGTTTTTCTCGATTAGGAATCAGTCAATTGCCCGATGTTGATTTTCCGACAGTGAATGTTTCTATTTCTTTACCGGGCGCTTCCCCTGAAGTCATTGAAAGCAGTATCGTAGAACCTGTCGAAGACGTTCTAACTTCGCTAGAAGGACTTAAGAGCTTAGACTCGAGCAGCCGAAGCGGTCGCGCCAGCGTATCGATTGAATTTGATCTGGATAGAAATATTGATGCGGCTTTACAGGAAGTTCAAACGAAAATTGCACAAGCACAGCGTCGATTGCCAAAGGACATTGATCCGCCAGTGATTTCTAAATCAAATCCTGATGATCAGCCGATTCTATGGCTGGGCGTCACATCCCAAAAAGCCAGCGATTCTCAATTGACTGATCAACAACGCAAAGAAGCGCGCCGAGAATTAATGAAATACGCTCAAGAATATTTAAAAGATCAATTTACGACAGTGAATGGTGTCGGTGACGTGATGTTGGGCGGTTTTTCTGATCCGATTTTGCGCGTCCAAGTGAAACCAGAATTGTTGAAAAAATATAATATCACTGTGCTTGATGTGATTGATGCGATTCAACAAGAGCACACAGAATTACCTGGCGGGCAGCTGGATAACAATCAAACTGTTTTCAATATTCGCATTAAAGGCGAAGCCAATACGATGAGTGAATTTCGTAAAATTATTATTTCAAAACGGGCTGGGCAAACTGTCAGTGATCCGAGTTTACGAGTTCGATTGATTGATGTGGCTGACGTCGCTTTGGACTTGGCAGACAGCAAGCAAATTTCACGTTTTAATGGCGAATTAGCCATTGGCATGGGAATTAAAAAACAGCGTGGCACAAATGCTGTGGCGGTAGGACGAGCCGTTAAGCAAAAAATGAATGATCTGCAAGCGAATTTGCCTCCTGGATATTCTTTGAAAGTGAATTTCGATTCAACGCAGTTTATCGAAAGATCGATTGCTGAATTGAATAAACATTTAATTTTGGCAGTCATTTTAACAGCCATTGTATGCTGGGTTTTCTTAGGCAGTTTTTCAGCGACAGTGAATGTTTTGCTTTCGATTCCCACATCGATCATGGGAACATTTATCGCTCTGTATTTTCTAGGATTCACGCTCAATACTTTTACACTCTTAGCACTGACATTATCGATAGGTATTGTTGTCGATGATGCGATCATGGTTTTAGAAAATATTTTTCGTTACAAAGAAAAAGGTAAAAATCAAATTGAATCAGCGATTGTCGGAGCTCGGGAAATTACTTTTGCAGCGCTGGCTGCAACAGCCGCCGTCATTGCGATTTTTTTGCCGGTCGTCTTTATCAAGGGAATTATAGGTAAATTCTTTTTGCAATTTGGTGTCACGATTTCTTTTGCGGTATTTTTATCGTTGATCGAATCCTTAACTATTACTCCTATGCGATGTGCTAGCTTTGTGACACATACAGAAAGAACATCGTGGTTGGGTAAAAAATTTGACGAACTATTTGATCGTTTTCAAAAACGTTATTCGCGCAGTTTGAAATGGTGTTTGGATCGCAAAGGTCTGACGATCGCTATTTCATTTGTCTTTATGATTGTCACTTTTTATTTGGTGAAATTTATCCCCAAAGAATTTACGCCGTCACAAGAATCTGGTTTGTTAATGGCTCGAATGCAATTACCGACGGGGACTTCGTTTG
>DALYIB010000069.1:0-11671 GCA_031970595.1 Pseudobdellovibrio sp. | reverse complement strand
TACTTTTCACCACATTACTATTGTTCAGAATAATGTGAAAAGCGGCAACGCTTACCAAGAATTTATTACAAAATCAAAAGACAAAGGTCTAGATAAATTCATCTTGCAAGACCAAGGTCTTGCAAGCTTGATTATAATTCCGAGAAAGATGTACTTGATGAAATTAAAAACTGTCTTTGAGTTTCTAGATTCGTGATTGTTTTTGGATAACCCAAAACATCCAGTGCTTTCATGCCAATAATTAATTCATATCCGACACCGGATGCTTTTTTACCGTAAACTTTATTATCACGTAAATCAAAAAGGTAATCCGGATTTTCATCGCCCTGTTGTGGAATCATAAAACTTAAATTCGAAAACGTCGCCCGCGCCTGACTGATCGATTCGTAACCATAAGATTGTGGCCCCATAAACTGGGTTAAATTTTCGGCTGGATTGGATAAATCTACTTCGATCAAACTGGTTTCATCAATCGTTAATGCAGAAGCATCCGTTCCCCATGTGCTGGCATAAACTTTAACGTTATTACCTGCTCTGACGACTCGAATTTTCGACATACGACCATTCCAACCCTGTTGATCGCCAGAAGTTCCGTTGGCATTCACACCACCTAAATTTTTATTGGAAATTGTTCTGACCACTGTGTTGTTTTCCTTGTGCAATAAACCCCAACCCAAATTCGGCGCAGGAAAGCCACCTTGCGTTCGATACGCTGAAAGTGTGTGTACTTTATTCTGAACTGAATCAAAATAAACTGCGACAGTAATTCCAATAGCATCATCATCAATATCCGTTGATGAAACCACAGCTTCAGCTGTGAAATTTTCAAATTTCAAAGTACTAAAAAAGCCCACATAGTTCGTTGTATTTTGAATATTAAACAAACGATCTGGATTTGTTAAATAAACCCACGACAACGAGTTCATACTTTCGGTATTACAAGCAGCTGCGGTATTTGGATTGACTGTTTGATTACTGGGATTAGTCACATTCAACCAACTGCCGTTGCCATCCATTCCGTTATCATCACAATAGGCGGGATTTGCAGTGATAGCCGTGGCATCCGCATAATATGTGGCTCCCGAAAAACGTTTCCAACGTGAAATCACTTCCGCAAATTTCGGAGGAGTATTTCCCGTTATACGAGCATCTAACATTTCACGGTCACTCAAGCTGGAACCATAAACTAAATGATAGTCTCCGGTAATAGCCATCTCTGAAGGTGCGTTCCCTGAATTCTTACATGAAAAAAAAGCAAGGCAAAACCCTAAGGTCAGCGCATACGTCCCGATATTTTTCATAGTTACCTCTGACCTAATTATCGACATTCTGTCGATTTTATTTAGTTTTCCGAGGAACTTTCTCAAAATAAGACGGCTATCTTAATTTTATCGACAGTAGGTCTTGATAAATAATCATTCCAACTGGCTGCTGCGGGCTGGGCGACGACTGGTCTAGCACGATCAGCATTTGTACGCGATGGGTTTCCATCATGAACAAAGCTTTCTCGATCAACTCGGAAGCATCAATAGTTTTAGGCTTTGTTGACATCAAATCCACTGCCGTTGCTGAAAAAGGATTTTGATTTTTTTCTAAGAAACGTCGGATATCACCATCTGTGATGACACCTTTTAAATTTTTATTTTGATCCAAAACAACAGCCGCACCGCGAACACTTTGATGTGTCATCTTTGTTAAAAGATCCTTCATCGGTGTTGTTTCCTGAATAAACGGCAAGGCCTCACCTGTTTTCATCAGTTCTTTGACTTTCATCAATTTAACGCCCAACGATCCCGCCGGATGAAATTCGGCGAAATTCTGTGAACTAAATCCTTTTTGATCCAAAACTGCCATCGCCAAAGCATCACCCATGGCTAAAGTAGCCGTGCTTGACGAAGTGGGTGCTAAATTCAAAGGACAAGCTTCTTTTTCAACAGCCACATTCAAAACAACATGAGCCGCTTTACCTAAGGTGGATTGAGGCTTTCCTGTTAAAGCGATTAACCGAATCCCTCTGCGAGTAATAAAATTAAGAATTGAATTTAATTCGGCGGCTTCGCCCCCATAAGAAATTGCAATCACTAAATCTGATTGTGTCACTACGCCTAAATCACCATGGCTGCTTTCAGCGGGATGTAAATACAAGGCAGGAGTCCCCGTGCTTGAAAACGTACTGGCAATCTTACGCGCGATTTGACCTGATTTACCAATACCTGTTACCACGACTTTACCTTGGCAACTTAAAACCAATTCAACTGCTTTTGTAAATGAGGAATCCAATCGATTCATCAACTGAGAAATACTATCGGATTCAATTTTTAAAACTTGCTTTGCTATTTCAATCGCTTTTTGTGAATTCATATCACCTACTTTAAACTGGCTTTCACAAAAGCCGCAAACAATGGATGCGGAGAAAGTGGCTTCGACTTAAACTCGGGATGAAACTGAACACCCACAAACCAAGGATGATTTTTGATTTCTAAAATTTCAACAAGGTCTCTTTCTTCGTTCACGCCTGTCGCGCGCAAACCTTTTTTCTCGAACAGATCACGAAATTTATTATTAAACTCAAAACGATGACGATGTCGTTCAAAAATAATATTCTTACCATAAACTTTATAGGCCGTAGAACCTGGCAATAGCTTACATTTAAAAGCACCTAATCGCATAGTGCCTCCCTTGTCGACGATTCCGCGCTGTTCAACCATAGAATCAATAACGATATTGCCAGCCCGTTTTGCTGAATAAGTTTCACCAACGAATTCGCGTGATGTCGCATCCGTAATTCCACAAACGTGTCGTGCAAATTCGATGGCCGCCAGCTGCATACCAAAACAGATTCCAAAAAATGGAATCTTCTTTTCACGAGCAAACTGAATAGCCAAAATCTTTCCATCGACTCCACGTGTACCAAAACCACCTGGAACTAAAATACCGTCGACATTTCCTAATTCGCTTTTAATATTTTTTTGGTTTAATTTTTCCGAATCAACATACTTAATTTCAACGGCAGCAGAATTGGCTAGACCACCATGCACTAACGATTCGTGCAATGATTTATAAGATTCTTTCAAATCCACATATTTACCAACAACTGCGATGTGCGCTGTTTTCTTAGGATTTTTTTGAGTCTGAACAATTTTTTGCCAAGCACTGATATTTTTGCGATGTTTTTCACTGCGTGAAGGTTTTAATCCCAAAGTTTGCACAACGAGTTCATCCAGTTTTTCTTTGTGTAAAGCCAAAGGGACTTCGTAAATACTAGAAGAATCCTTAGCCGAAATCACATGATCTTTTTTAATCGAACAAAATAATCCAATTTTTGATTTCAAATTATCATCAATCGTTTTTTCACTGCGACAAACTAAAAAATCGGGCTGCAATCCAATTTGGCGCAATTCTTTGACTGAATGCTGAGTCGGCTTACTTTTCAACTCGCCTGCGACTGCAATATAAGGCACATAAGTCACATGCACCAAAGCTGTGTTTTGTGGACCCAAATCAAGACGCAATTGGCGAATCGCTTCGAAAAAAGGTTGCGCTTCGATATCGCCCACCGTTCCGCCGATTTCAACCAAGGCAATTTCACTGCCCTGAGCCGCTTCAAACACACGTGATTTAATTTCATCTGTAATGTGCGGAATCACTTGAACCGTTCCACCTAAATAATCTCCACGACGTTCGCGCGAAATAACGGAATCATAAATCTGACCCGCACTCACTGAATTTGACTTTTGCAAAGTCACATTTGTAAAGCGCTCGTAATGACCTAAATCTAAATCCGTTTCCGCGCCATCTTCGGTGACATAAACTTCACCATGCTGAAATGGCGACATCGTGCCTGGATCGACATTCAAATAGGGATCAAACTTCATCAAGGTCACTTTGTATCCACTGCCTTCCAACAAAGAGGCTAAGCTCGCTGCGGTCAAACCTTTACCGATCGAAGATACAACTCCTCCGGTTACAAAAATAAACTTCTGGTGGCTTTTATTTTTTTTCATAATAATCTTTCTACCTTAACGATGTCTTCAGGGCTGTCGACTCCCTGTAAAACTCGATTCATTTTTTTAACTTTAATTTTTTTTCCCATGAACAAAGCACGCAATTGTTCCAAGGATTCATTTTTTTCCAAATCAGTCACAGGATGCTGACAAAACTGTTTTAAAAATTTCGTTCTAAAGCCGTAAATACCGACATGTTTTAAAATGAAATGATCACATTGGTTTTCTGTAAATTGTTGACGTGAAAAGGGAATTGGAAAACGACTAAAATAAATAGCATCGCTGTTTTGATTCATCAGAACTTTCACTGAATTTTTATTTTCCAGATCTTCAGTCTTCAGCGGATGCCCCAATGTGGACATCATTGCTTCCGAGTCCTCCAGCAAAGCTTCTAAAACTAAATCCACTTCAACTTCACTAATTAACGGCTCATCACCCTGAACATTGATAACAATATCAAAAAGTTGATTCTTTTGTTCTAAACTTTGAATAGCTTGAAAAATACGATCAGAACCCGTTGGACAATCCGGATCCGTCATAACGGCTTCAGCTCCGCAACGCTTTGCCAGTTCCATAATTTCCAGATGGTCTGTTGCAACAACGACCGCAGAAATTTTTTGGCTTTTGCGGGCTCCTTCAATCACCCACTGCAAAAGTGGTTTTCCTTTGATCAAGGCCAGAGGTTTTGCTGGCAATCGAGTCGATGCGTAGCGTGCCGGAATAACGACAGCTACTTTCACAGCTCTTCTCCGGTCGCTGATTGTTTGATCCAATTATGATAAATAAAATCTTCTAATTCATCGATCCCTTTTTTTTGCAGATTCGATAAAACAAAAACATGACTCAGACGAGAATCTTTGATCTGTTGATCAACTGCTTTTTTAAGCTCGGTCTTAGTCATCTTATCAGCTTTAGTTAAAGCCAATGCCACAGGTCGGCCGAATCCTTCAACAAATCGGCACAACAACATTTCATCGCGAGACCATTTACGTCGAATATCCATAACTAAAACTAATCCGGCTAATTGCGGACGACCGGCTAGATACATTTCAATCATCGGTTGCCAGTCATCCATTTCATCACCACTTCGGGCAGCATAACCATAACCTGGCATATCGACTAAAACATAACTGTCGTTAAAATTGAAAAAGTTCAGCAAACGAGTTTTACCCGGTTGTTGACTGACTTTGGCAATTTTTTGATTCGACATAGCGTTGATCAGCGATGACTTCCCCGCATTCGATCGACCGACGAAGGCGACTTCTTTGAAACGATGTTGAGGATAATCTTCCGTGCGAACGGCGCTTTTCAGATAGACAACTTTTGACATGTCGAAATTATAGAAAGATTTTACGAAATTCTCAATTCTTAGATTGAAATTCTGATATTCAGTAAGTCAGAATTTCCGAATCGCTCAGATCGAATATAAGCCCACCACAGCGCACACAAGTTGGTTATTTTTTTGAATTAGCCCAAAAACTCAACGCCAACAACGGGGGAAATATGAATTATCAGATCGAATTAATGGATGGAAGTGCTAAAAAATGGTCAATTTCACAATCGGCCACAATCGGAGCCGATGAAACCTGCCAGATTCAAATTCCACAGACAGGAATTCACGATCGACACTGTCGAATAGAAGCACGCGAAAACAAACTGTTTATCAAAGATTTGCGAACAGAGGGGGGCACTTTCGTGAACGGAGCGCGAATACTGGAGGCCGAACTGAATGATGGTGATTGGATTTCAGTTGGTCCCGTGGATTTTGTTGTTCATGATATGAAAAAAATAAAGAAAAATTTTACCCTGAGCAGTAAATGTTCAGAATGGAATCAAACGCTTCAGTCCTTGGTTCATGTTTCTCAATCCGATCATTCCGTTTTACTATTAGGACCTTCAGGAACCGGCAAAGACATTCTGGCCAAAAATATTCATGAAAATTCAAATCGCAAAAATCAGCCTTTGCTGTCGGTCAACTGTTCGGCTTTGACAGAGACCCTTGTCGAAAGTGAATTATTCGGACACATCAAAGGCAGTTTTACGGGCGCTATCAGCGATCGCAAAGGAGCTTTCGAAGCCGCCCGAGGAGGAACTTTATTTCTGGATGAGATTGGCGATCTTCCCTATCCGTTGCAGGCCAAACTATTACGCGCCATTGAAAACGCTGAAATTCGCCCCGTGGGTTCCGACAAAATTATCAAGACAGATGTTCGCATTATTGCAGCCACACATCAAAATTTATTACAAAAGATTCGCGAAGGACAATTTCGTGCCGATTTATATTATCGTCTGAATATCATTACTATTGAAGTGCCGTCTTTGCATCAACGGATGGATGATTTCGAAGATTTTCTATATCAGTTCGCCAAAGAATCAAGAATCGGATTTTCCTATTTAGCCATTCAAAAATTAAAAAAATATTCGTGGCCGGGTAATATTCGCGAGCTGAAGAATTTGATCGCTCGTGCTGCGACTTTATTTCCTAAATGTTATATTCAAGAGTCTCATGTGGATCAGTTGCTGAATCGCAATGATTTATCTGTACCCGATCGCAACTTAAGCTCCGAAGAAAATTTCGGAGCACAGAATTCAACAGCTACATTATCCGTGATCAAAGAAATTGAAAAACAAATGATTTTAAAAAGACTGCAGGCCAATAATGGCAGTCAGAAAAACACGGCTCGTGATTTAGGAATGCCCAAATCCACACTGCATGACAAACTCAAAACCTATGGAATTGATATTAAGAAAATAAATTATGCGAATTCACTAAATTTTTAGAACAAAGGATTTATAAAAAACTTTGCGCACTTGACCTTTGGTTAATTGCGCATTGATATTTTGCATGATTTTATCGGCCAGCATTTGCTTACCCTGCGGATTTACTAATTCATCATAATTAAATTCTTCAGTTGTTCGTAGGATAATATCTTTGAACTCAGCTTCGCGATCTTTGACTTCGACAACGACCTCGTTTGTCATTCCTTCGATATTAATTTCAAAAGCCAGCATGGGGTTTCCTGATGACGTTTCTGATGGCTTGATGTTAGCCACTAATTTTTTAATCGTGACTAGGTTTTTCGTCAGCTTGGCATTGTCAAAAAAGGGCTCTGTTTCTGTACTTGGATTGTAATTTTCGACTGTGACGCCCATGTCCGCATAGGATCGCAAAAACAAAGTGTCCGGAGTTCCCCAGGGAATCATTTTAGTCAGATAGTAAACACAGCCGATTGTTAAAGTGATCGTCAACCAGAACAAGATCACTTGTTTGGGATTTTCACGAAACTGAAACATTTTTTTGAAATCTTGAAAAAATGCAGACTGGGGCTTGAACTGACCGGACTGAATCAAAGCCACTTGATCCATCAAAGAAAGATCCACATTCACGTTATCAATTTTAATCTGAGAAAGCTGTTCAAGAAATTCGGGATCTTCTTCGGCTAATATCGCGTCGATATCTGCCAAAGTTTCTTCTAAATTTTCTTGTTCCACATTTTGTTCAGCCATGATCCAAGATTACACTGAGATGAGCCTAAAAATCCAGTCTAAATATCCAGATTTCTACGCCCCTAAGTCCAGGAAAATATCAGAATTTAATTTTGCTCATCACTTCAATTTGTTTCAGTGATAATTTTAAATCATGAAACAAATTTTATTACTGTTGATAATGGTAACTGCAATGACTTCTTGCCAAACTTTTTGGTCAGACCTCAGACCGGGTGGAACTGCGCCGTCAGCCACTATCGAAAGAACTACGGAAAATCCCCAACAACAAATCAAGTTTTCTGACAAAGACTTGGAAAAATACGCTTACGAATTAGGTTTTGATCCCAAAAAAGGACTGACTCCCGAAGAAAGAGAATCTGTTCTGAATCGCCGTAAAGTTCGCGAACTGGAAAGAACCTTAGACTCCGCAAAGGAACGACAGCATTATTCAAAAATTTTACCTTTGCTTGAAAAGGATACTGAAAAAATTGAATACTTAACAATCGATTCGATCGAAGGCCGACAGGCATGGGTGAATCGCAATAAAATTTGGTCACGCCAAAAAAATAATCCCGAATTTCTGGAACTCGTCGAAGCTCAGGATATCGCTGTGGGAATGTCCGCAGACCTTGTTCGTAAATCTTGGGGCGAACCTGAATCCGTCGAAGTCAGTGGAAACGAAGTTTATAAAAACGAACGGTGGCGCTACACGCGCGATGTCCCAACGCCGAATGGTTATAAACGCGAACGTCGCTTTGTATTTTTCGAAGGCGGTCGTGTGGTAGGCTGGGAAACCGAATAAACTCGCAGAATCAGCTCACTGTCTTAGTGAGCTTCTCCCCAGTTATTGCCGACGGCATAATTCACTTTCAGTGGTACTTTTAAGCGCGATACGTTTTCCATTTTGAATTTAATTTGCGGCAAACTGTTTTCAATTTGTTCAGCCGTTCCTTCAAAAATCAATTCATCGTGAACCTGCAATAACATTTGCAACCCGGTCTGAGGCAAAATTCGATTCAGATCAATCATCGCCATTTTCACCAAATCACTAGCTGTTCCCTGAATCGGAGCATTAATAGCTGCTCTTTCGCCAAATTTTTTCATCATCACATTTGTGGAATCTAATTCAGTAATATAACGACGACGCCCAAATAATGTTTCAACATATTTGCGTTCGTGTGCTTTTTCGACCGTTTGGTCGATATATTCTTTGATACCTGCAAATTTTTTAAAATACTTTTCGATGATTTGCTTCGATTCAGTTCGTGAAATACCCAAAGTTTCCGCTAAACCGAAAGCTCCTTGGCCATAAGCAATGCCAAAATTAACAGCCTTAGCGATACGACGTTGTTCTGATGTCACTTCTTTGACCGAAATACCAAATACTTCAGCGGCTGTGGCTGCATGGATATCTAAATCGTTTTGAAAAGCAGAAATCAAACCAGGATCGTTCGATATATGTGCCAACACACGCAATTCAATTTGCGAATAATCCAAAGAGACTAATTTTTTTCCTGGCTCGCTACAAAACGCCAGACGCACTTTGCGACCCAATTCCGTTTTGATAGGAATGTTTTGTAAATTGGGATTGGTGCTGGAAAAACGCCCTGTGGCTGTTAACGCTTGGTTAAAACACGTGTGCACGCGTGAATTTTGATCCGCTAATTCCGGCAAAGCATCCACATAGGTCGATTTCAATTTGGCATATTCACGGTACTGGATGATTTTAGCAGCAATGGGGTGTTGCAGTTGTTCTAGAACATCACTATCGGTTGAATAGCCCGTCTTGGTTTTTTTAATCGCTTCCAAACCCATTTTTTCAAACAAAATAACACCCAGCTGTTTCGGCGAAGCAATATTAAATTTTTCGCCGGCTAATTCATGTATTTGTTTTTCGTGCTCGGCTATTTCTTGCCCCAGTTCGTCCGAAAATTTCTTCAAAAATGGCTGATCAATTTTAATACCGTTTTTTTCCATTTCATACAAAATGGCAATCAACGGTCGTTCAAGTTTGTCGTAAATTGAATACAATTGTTTTTGTTCCAATTCAAAACGAACAGCCGAATCCAATTTTAAGATGGATTCGTACAACTGCGAAGACGTTATTTCCTCGGGCATTTCTTGTTTTAAAAAGAATTTGAACAGCTTGTCTAGATCTGATGAATCGGCCGCACGAAGAGTGTAAGCCCCTAACATCAAATCCCAATCAACTCGCTGTGAACGCAGTGTTAAAACATCTAAGCCAAGCTCTGTCCAAACTTTTTTCAAATCAAATCCGCGCCAAGCCATTTTGGAAAAATTCAAATGAACCTGCGACAATGGAGCTTCGTACAAATCGTGATTAAAACCTATTAAAAATTGCGATTGATTTAAAAAAACAAAACCCGGCTCTTGCTGATCAATACGACTTTGAATTTCTGATTCATTCCAAGTTTTTAAATTCACAACAATATCGGTGACTGGCTGGGCAACACCGGTATTTTCATTTTCGGCGGTAGATTCCTTTTTTTCTGTGACTGTTTGGATCTTGGAAAAAACATGGGGTTTACTGTCTTCGGATAAGAGTGATTTTTCAAAAGATTTAAAATTCAGCTCTTGTAAAAAAGCGCGCAATTCTTCAGTTTTAAAAGGCTGACGCTTGTAATCTTCTAATGTTCTTTGAGTCGGAACATCCGTCACAATCGTGACCAATTTTTTAGAAAGAAAGGCATTTTTTTCGGACTTGATCAGTTTATCTTTAATTCCCGCGCTGGAAATTTTTTCGATATTTTTATAAATATCCTCTAAGGTACCAAACTCTTCGATCAGTTTCACGGCTCCTTTAGGACCAATGCCGGCAACACCAGGAATATTATCTGAAGTATCACCTGTGATAGCTAAATAATCGATGAATTGCGCAGGACTGACTCCGTGCTTTTCTTTGACCATCGCTGGATTAAAAACGACTTCTTTCATTGTGTCGTACAAGAAAGTATTTTCGTCTACCAACTGACAAAAATCTTTATCACCGCTGACTATATAAACTTGAAATTGATCTTTTTTAGCTTGGGTCGCAATGGTTCCAATCAAATCATCCGCTTCGAAACCAGGAACTTCGATATCAGCAATCCCCAGCAACGACCCCACCTGTTTCAAGTACGGCATTTGAACTTGCATATCATCCGGCATTTCTGTGCGATTGGCTTTGTAGTTTTGATCTAATTCTTTGCGAAACGAGGGCTCTTTGCGATCGTAACAAAAAACAATATATTCAGGATTTTTTTCTTTCAGAAGTTTGACGATCATGGAAATAAATCCATAGACCGCATTGACCGGAACACCTTTCGTCGAAGACAAAGGTCGAATGGCATAAAAAGCTCGAAAAAACATCGAGCTCACATCAACAAGATAAATTTTTTTCATACGTCCAAGGACGCTATTAAATATTTGCAGCCTTGTCAGCAGGTACAGTGAATTTATCGACTTGCTCCATAGATTGAGCCTCGATCCAAGCTTCGCTGAGTGCATTGAGTTTAAGCTCGGAGTTATAATCTGCAATTTGATGTTTTAAAATTTCTGGATCAATCAGCCCCATCGTCAGACGGCGCTTGAGTTCGTTACGAGTCAGACCTAAATAAAGATGTAAATTTGAACTTTTGTTTTCCATAGAGACTAATTAGAGCTTTTACTCTATGCGTTTTCAAGGCTAAACGCATAGCGGCACTAGTCTGGAAATACAAAGATCAGGTCATTTTCGCTGACCATATCCATTTTGTCGCGCGCTTGTCGTTCGATAAAATACGGATCCTTGGCCTGCTTCATTTGTTTTTCGATATCAAAAATTGAAACTTGGGCTTGTTGAATTTGTTCTTGGATGTTTTTTTTGTCTTTAGTTAATCCCCAGATCTTCCAAAGTGTTCCATTTAAAAATAAAGTTAAAACAAAAACTGTAGCACAGAATAAAAAAACCCGACGCGGTTGATGGAGCCATCTTCGTAATTTCAGAACTAGTTTTTGTAGCTGGTACATAATTCTATTTCAGCACTGATCTTTGCGGAAGACAACGAAAACTGGACGAAGGACAAATTCAAAAAGCCAGACAAGAATCCAGTGAGGAACCTAGACTTAAAAAACGATCCAAATAAACCGAAACGAGTCCAGAGATAAGAGGATTTTATGATGAAAGAAAAAGGAATGAGCTT
>DALYIB010000068.1:0-11707 GCA_031970595.1 Pseudobdellovibrio sp. | reverse complement strand
ACCTCTAAGGTTGAAGGGTTGTTCTACGGGGTTTTCTACAGTGGGTCAATAGGTTCTTTTCAGAGAGAAATAGACCTAAAAAAGCCGTTTAAAAACAGCCTATTTTTTGATCAAATGCGAGTGAAAAACGACCCCAACAAGACAGAGGTCGAGAGTCCAAACCGAATCTGTTAGGAAATTTTTTTGAGAGTCAGGTGTTCCAGAATTTTTGCGACAACTTGTTCGAGATTCAGCTCGGAAGTATCTACGACGAGGGCATCCTGAGGGATTTGCAAGGGAGCCGCTTTCCGAGTGGAATCCTGCTCGTCACGTTGTTTTTGCAATTCAGCGGTGGTTTTTTCGTCCATTCCCAACTCTTGAGCTCGGCGTTGAGCGCGGCTGTCTGAACGAGCTGTTAAGTAAATTTTAACTTCAGCATGGGGAAATACAACAGTTCCACAGTCACGCCCTTCGGCGATAAGTCCACGTTGATTCAAGGCACAGTTGCGCTGGTGATCTAATAAAGACTGGCGAACCTCTGGGTAATGACTGATCTGACTGGCAACGTTACCAACGGCCTCCTGAGCAATGTGATCCGTGACGTTTTCTCCGCGAAACCAAACCTGTGTTCTGTCCAAAGCCATTTCGATTTTCCAGACATCCGAATGACATAATTCCGATAACTGAATTGCATCCTTCAGATCGATATTTGACTTTAAAGCGGCATAACCCAGGCCACGATAGAAAGAACCCGTAGAAACCCACGGTATATTTAATTTCTTAGAAAGCTCACGACTGACTGACGACTTACCAGAAGCCGCAGGCCCATCAATTGTTATTACAAAACCCATGGGAGTTGAAGCTACACGATTTTAGGAACTTCGGTCAGCATTTTTTCTATGGCATCAATCGCTTTTTTGTTCTCGTTTGCTTGTCCAATAGTCATTCTGAGGTGTCGACTAAATCCATAATTGCCTACCGGACGCAAAATAATCCCTTTTTTAAGCAAGTTTTCAAAACAAACTTGCGCATTCCTTTGGGTATCAAATAAGACAAAGTTCGCTTGCGACGGGACAAAAGGTAAACCTAAACGAGTTAATTCTTTGTAAAAATAATCCAACCCATCCCAAACGGCCGCTTGTGATTGCTTCAAATATTCAACATCATCCAAAGCGGCAATTCCCGCGACTTGAGCTAATTCATTCACATTAAATGGATTGCGAACGCGATTGTAAAATTCTAAAACATATTCAGGTGCCAACAGGGCTCCCAAGCGAAGTCCCGCCAAGCCGTATACTTTTGAAAAAGTTTTAATAACTACAACATTGGAATAATTTTTGTAAAACTGTGCCGCCTCTTTAAATCCTGGCTGACGGACATATTCAGTATAGGCTTCATCAAATACAATTAAAACATCATCGCGATTTCCTAAACGAACCAAAAATTCTTCGACTTCAGCACCAACAACAGCCGTTCCTGTTGGGTTGTTCGGATTTGGTATGAAAATCAAACGAGTTTTTGCTGTTGGATTTCGATAAAAATCATCAGCTATCGCCTTTAGATCCATCGTAAAATCTTCTTTCAATGGAACTGTTCGCACTTTGACTCGAGCGGCTTGAGCACAAACCTGATAGGCGACAAATGCAGCTTGCGAAGTTAAAATAGAATCACCTGCTTCACAAAAAATACGAATCAACAAATCAATAATTTCATTAGAACCATTTCCGATTCCGACCTGTGTAGTAGGCACATTCCATTTTTGAGAAATTTTTTGAACTAACTCATAACAAGAAGGATCTGGATATCGATGTTGATTTTCCAAACTCGACTGAATCGCTTTGATCGCCATAGGACTTGGACCCAACGGATTTTCGTTGCTGGCTAGTTTATAAACTTCCTTCAGTCCGTATTCTCTTTGTGTCTCGGCAATTGGTTTTCCAGGTTTATAAGGAACTAAATTTAATATTTCAGCAGATACTTTCATGATTGACCCTTAAGCTATTCAAATTTATATTCATTCAAATTATTATGACAACGCGCTCAAAACAAGTAAATTCAAGTTCTCAAAGCTCAAACTCTCAAATTTCAAAAGCGGAATCTGAATCTAGCATTCGTCCAAGCGCAACGCCTCACACATTAGCAGTCTACTTAGGTGAAACTTACGCAGAATTTGAAATCCATAAAACTGTCAGAAAAAACTCGAAAAAAGAATCTGTTTTTAAAAAAACTTTTTTTCTTCCACAAACATCCTTAAAAACAGCACTGAATGTTGTCCAAAAACATCTGGATGAAAATGAATTTAAAGTCGAAACTGTATTGATTGTCTGTCGCTATTTAGAGCGACTGAAAACTTTTCGTTTGGGCGGAAGTGTTGTTCAGGTCGTCCATGAAGGTTTCGAAAATAGCTACGTTGTTGAAAATACACAAAAGGTCTCTTTAGCCGCAAATGCGCTGGCGATGTCCATCAAGCCCGAAATGACGGCGGATGATTTAAAAGCGGAATTCAATCGCATCAAAAAAATTAATCCTGATGCCAACAAAGTCGTATTTCAGCTGGATCCCAAACTGATTTCGCCCGAACTTTACCAAATGTGTTTGGATTTTTTTAAAGAACAACAATTCAAAATTTTTCAATGCAATACCCCTCACGATCTGATTTCAATACGTCATCATTTATTAAATGCTGGATCCGAAGGAACCAAAGAAGAAATTGTTTCCGAATTCCAAGAACACTTTCCAGGCGCTTCAGTCGCGTTTTGGATTCGCGATCAATTTGTCAAAACTGATTCGGATGGTTGGGATAATACCGATCTGTACTTTAGTAGCCTTGATTTCATGACTTATCATATGAATCGCCTGGGCAAGACTCGCATGATTCATTTCGACATTGAAAATTGGATGATCCTCACGAATCAAACAAAAAATATCTGGAATAGTCCTTGGGGAAAAATCGACCGAAATCATCCGATGATGACACAGACTGCTTTACAGCCCTTGACTGAAATTTTAATTGATGAAACGTCTCGATTACAATTTTCTAAAGTGCCTGCCAGCTCTGAACCCGGACCGATGATTGCCGGTCGTGGTGTTAAATCATTGCTGGTTGATTTGTTTTTTACGGATCTTCTGAAAGTCGAATCGTTTACAACACTTTTCCCAAACATGGCAAATCCCGCTTTGCAAAGCAAAATCCAATCGCAATTCAAAGTTTTAGAAAACGGACAAAAAACAATTTCTCAAGTAATGACTCAATCTGATTTGAAACAATTTGTATATGAATTATTGAAGTTCGAGCTAGAACTGCACTTAGAAAGTCCCTTTAATCAACTGAAGGAAGCTGTTTGGACAGGAAATCTGGCGTTTTTAATTCAACCACAGGCACAGAATTTCTCTTGGACCGAGCTGATTTTAAATTACGGAGCTAATAAATAATATGGCGACTCATTTAGATTCACATAAATTTCTTTCATTATTGTCTCCGTTCAAAAATGCTTCTTTAATGAATAGTAAAGGCGAACTTCTGTTCTCGAAAGATGCGGATTCCTTTAAAACAACCACCAGCCGCATTGTCTTGTTTCAAATCGTCAAAAAATACTTACCGCCCCAAGTCGGCGATATTATTATTTCAAATGATCCAGAAAATGGTGGAACACAATTAAATCGTGTCTTTTTTATCAGCTGTTTACATTCTAATTTATATATCGTTTGGGATGCTGAATTTAACGAAATCCATTTTAAAATTCCGCTGACTCCGTTGGTTGAGAAAAATAAAAAAAATCCAATCATCTGGTCAGCGTTAATCGAGGCCCAAACAGCTAAAGATAAGTTTCAAAGATTTTTCGAGGCTCAAATTAATAAACTGTCCTTGATCAAAGTTTTTGATAATTTTATCGCAACTTTTTCATCAGACACTTTTCAAAAATCATGGTTCAGCGTGACCAAAGCTGTTTTTGAGGATCATTTTAATTTGAAATCTTATGGTCAACACCAATTGGCCGTTCAATATCGTCAAAAACAAATTAAAATGACGACAACTGCCGATGAGAAACTGGATGCCAAATTATTTACGTTGGATTTATCTGGGACTTCACCCGCCGACGAATTCAGCTGTGCTTCTCATGTCGTCGAAAGCGGATTGATGATTGAAATATCCAAGTTCTATCAGCTTGAAAAAGCCCTATCGCAGCCAATTCTTGATAAAGTTAAATTATTGTTACCGCCCAAGTCGGTTGTTTCCAAAGCGATTCCAACGGGCGAATATAATTTTGAATTACAAAAATTGACTCGCCAAATGATTCGTCATTGTTTAGGTCAAATGAATATCCAGGGCAAAAAAACTTTGCAAAAATTTAATATGTATTCGACTTATTATCTTTCGATGAATTCAGCTAAAATCGATTATTCGAATTTTTTATCTAATTCCCGAATTGATTTCGAATATAAAGACCTGTTTGAAAAAAGAATTTTCAAACATTTCGATCGCGAATATCAAGGCCATCTCGTTTATGAACTTTCGGAACCAACATTACTTTCAATCTATGGTATCTCTTCGCCTGAGGATCAAGACATTCGCTGGATCAAAGTGAACGACCAACGAGTCCATCACGGAGTATTTAAAATACAAAAAGGCGATACGATTAGTTTTAAATGGAAAATTTGATTTCCGATCGATTAACAAATTCGTAATTAGGAAATGATCGCCCCGAATTTTTCTAGCGCTTGCTTGATTTGTTCAATATGCTCATGGCTTGTTGTTTCGATCACAAAATCAATTCGAGTTTGTTTTAAATCTAAATCTCGGCGCATACGATCATGGTGAACTTGTAAAACGTTCGCTCGAAAGTCGGCTAGAACTTTTGTCAACTGGCTAAGACTGCCTGGAATATCAGGAACAATCACAGACAACTCACACAAACGACCGCGCTGAATTTGTCCACGCTGAATAATACTTGAAATAATATTCAAATCGATATTACCACCGCAAACCAAGACACAAGATTTAGCTCCTAATTTAAATTTATTCGACAAAACAGCCGCTAAGGCCGCAGCACCAGATCCTTCGGCAACGGTTTTAGCTCTTTCTAGTAAAAACACAATCGCCTCAGCAATTTCACCTTCGCTGACAGTGGCTACATCATCAACATATTTTGAAATAAAATCATCAAACATGCTCTGGCTAGGCTGCTTGACGGCAATCCCGTCCGCTAAGGTTGAAAAGGAATGGGCCACCGGCGTATATGTTTTTTTCTGAAACATTTGCACCATGGTATCGACCAAACTAGTTTGGACTCCTAAAATTCGAATTTTAGGATTGATGCTTTTGACGGCCACAGCAATACCACTGATTAACCCGCCACCACCAATAGGTACTACAATCGAATCCAAATCTTTGATTTGCTCTAAAATTTCTAAGCCAACGGTACCTTGACCCGCGATGACTTTTTCATCTTCGAAGGGATGAACAAAAACATATTTCTTTTCAGCGGCTAATTTAAATGCGTGCTCTTTGGCATCATCAAAACTTTGGCCGTGCAAAACAACTTCAGCACCATAATTTTTAGTAGCTTCGACTTTGGCCAGCGGTGCATTTTCAGGCATGACAATGACCGATTTGACTTGATTCAAAGTTGAACTCAAGGCCACACCCTGAGCATGATTTCCCGCAGAGCAAGCGATGACTCCTCGTTGTCTTTCTTCTGGCGTCAATTGGGCAATTTTATTGGCCGCTCCTCGAATTTTAAAGCTTCCTGTTTTTTGTGAATTTTCAAGTTTTAAATATATTTCAGATCCCGATTTAACTGAGGCTGATTTAGAATAATCACAAGGAGTTAGATTAATAAGATGCTGAATTCTTTGTTGAGCTTCTTTGATATCTTGCAGAGTCACTTTCATTTGAACCACCTAAAAGTGACTATAACCTTATTACCAATACAGAGCAATCCCGACCAAGGGCGGATAGATGACCTTTAACTGACTGCCCTGTTGTGCGTAGATGTCTTTGGATAATTCAAGGGCTTGTTCTTCATAGGTCGACTCACAAAACAAAAATGGCATCAAAGCTTTTTGGCAAGTTGTACATCTTTCGACAACATGTCCCTTCGATTCATTGACAGCTCCGCAGACGTGACAACGTCGGATATGGAGCCGATTTTTCTTAGCTTTGATCTTATGTTTTCCCATGTATCCTCTTATCTTAGCGTGTGTAAAAAGGGTTGCAAAAGCTAAGCCCATCAGTTTCTAGAATAAAGACAGCCTTAAAACCAAATTAAGACATCTGTGGTTTTCAAACACGAACAGTGACTTGACGCGAAAAACTTTTTTCGCGTCTTTTACAGTTTTTTCTTTATTCATCAATTTGAAACACCGAAAGGAAATGGGGTGTCTATGAGTTGTCTTAAATTGAGATTGTGGAAACTAAGTACTATTTTGCTATTATTCTTGAGCTCTGTCGCACATGCTGAATTTCAATTTTTAACTTACGAACAATTTTTAGACCTCACACAAAGCGAACAAAAACAATATGTTATTGAAGTCAAAAAATTAACCTTAGAGCTCACCCAAGACTCCCCTGTTTCTTTATGGCAAAGACTTTTTTTTCAAACTTCATTTGCTCAAACGTCTTCGCGCGCTGAATTTAATCAGGTTGCAAGTGACACCAACGAAGAACTGAATCGCTTGCACAGATTGATGCGCGCCAATCGCATGTACAAACAAGCCAGCAAAGATCACAAAGCTCCCGCAACGGTTCAAGTTTTAGCGGAAAATAATACGGCCTTTGTCCAAAGAATGAATAATCTGAAAGGAAAGCTCACGAACCTTGATCAGGTCCGAGCCTTCAACGAAGTTCGCAATGATTACGCTAAGGATTTTCCAACTTTTGCAGCCCAGATCCAAGCGGGACAACTTTCAGGAAAAAATGTTCCTACATCTAATCAAAGCCCCAAATTACAACCGACAGCAGCTCAGCCTCCAGCGAAGGCCTATTCAGCTCCTGACGATGGAAAAGGCACAAACTCAGTTGCAAAAAAGCCAGCTGCCACTCAAACTCAGAGCCCAGCACCCGTAGCTACTGCGCCAGCGGTTGCAGATGTTGCTGATAAAAACTGTATTTATGCAGGATTTGTCATCGCCGGCGGATCTTGTCAGCCTTATAAAAAAATCCCCAAAGAATATGAAATCGAGGAAATTAAAGCTGATTTCTTCAAATGTGAAAATGACGAAGACATTATCTGCAACCCTCTTTTATTTGGCTACAAGCAAACTTGTTTTAAAGTCGAAACAAAAGAGCTTTGCCACAACAAACCTATTTGCATCAAGCGCTCTGTCAATGCGACTAAAAACTGTACTCAACTAACTGACACGACAGATGACCTCAAGCAGATCTTAAATCTTTGGAAAAATCCTAAAAACAAAAAAACATACGAAAAATTTATGAGTGATTTGAATGAGCTTTGCAGCGCAGACTCCATCGCATCAAATGACGTTTACAAAACGTGTGGAGTCGCAGCTAAACGGTTTAACCAAATCATGGCCGAGCAGTTTCCGGGACGCACTCAACTGAATGTCAAGCCTCGTACAAATCCCGCAGCAGAGCCAGCACGCTCGCAAAAATAGTGTCAAAACTTTTGACACTCTTGAAATCCCTTCATCTGCATTAAATATTCAACGAATCGACCCTTGAATGTGTTATCTTTGCCGGCAAACAGGGGTCAGCTATGTTTTCAAAAATTGTTTATTCGATCGCACTATGCTCATTGGTACTTTCTTGTTCAAATTCCAGTAACTCTGAAAAAAAAGTTCAGTCTTTTGATTACTGCGTACCCGAATCAGCACTGACTCAGAATGCGATCGTGAACGGAACGACCGTCCGTGAAAACGATGCTGACTCGCAGGAAGTCGTTATGTTGATGACAAGATCTGAAGAAGGACAAGTTTCTATTTGCACCGCGTCCGCTATCAGTTCGGATGTACTTGTCACTGCCGCTCACTGTGTTCCTGACTCTGCTCAGGATATAGTGGTTTCTTTACACTCTTCGGTCAGTTGCGAAAGTGGTTTTGATTCTAGAAACGATATCGCAAAAGTCTTAGATGTTGCAAAACACCCCGACTACAACCCAGCAAGTAAAACTTATTTAAAAGCTTCGAATGACATCGCTTTAGTTTTTATGGAAAAAAAACTACCAGCTAAATATAAAATCCACGACATCGCGACACCTTCAGAAATTGAAAACCAAGAATTGCTTTTCTTGGGTTATGGCACAACGGGTTTTACTAAAGATGGAACTATGATTTTGCGAAAAACGCAGCTGCCTTCACAATCTGTCAAAATAGATATCAAAAATAAAATTGTCGAAGTGGACCAGTCCGCTGGAACTGGGATCTGTACCGGAGACTCAGGCGGCCCTGCCTTGATTGACTTGGGCATCAATCGAAAGATTGTCAGCGTCAATTCACTTGTTTTATTTGATGCTACAACAACGGATGCTGACAAATGCGGTCGCGGTGCCGCTTTGACAATGATCTATCCACACCTGGATTGGCTGAAATACGAATTAAATAATCGTGATAAAGTTTTAGGCTACTAAGACTGAGCAATTTGTAGGAAGGAGTCGACTTCTAACGAGGCTCCGCCGATTAAAAAACCATCGACATGCGGAATCTTTGATAAAGCTGACGCATTATCAGCCTTAACACTGCCACCGTATAAAATTTGAAATTGAGAAAATCCTAATTCAGTCATTTTTTTAAAAATAAATTCATGCGCTTGCTGAACCTGTTCAAGTGTCGCGACTTGCCCCGTTCCAATCGCCCAAACAGGTTCGTACGCAATCACGATCCGCGTTTGAGTATCAACACCTGACAGGGCCGATTGTAATTGATCGGCACAAACTGTGTTGGTTTGACCAGACTGACGTTCAGACAAAGTTTCACCGATACAGAACACCGGAATCATTTGCAACTGCTGAGTCAGTTTGATTTTTTTATTCAAAGAATCGCTATTTTCTTGAAAATACTGGCGACGTTCGCTGTGTCCCAACAACACCAACTGACAACCAAATTCCTTGGCCAGCAAGGCTGAGTTTTCGCCGGTAAAAGCGCCCTTATTTTCAAAATGAATATTTTGAGGACCGACTAGAATCGGAGAACCCTTGACGGACTGACTGACCAATCCGACAGAGTAATTTTGGGGAAAAATAAAAACTTCGTTTTGTTCAAAAAACTGAGGAGTGACTGAAGATAATAATTTTTCACAGAAAGCTTTGGATTCTAAAGGTGTCTTATTCAGTTTCCAATTAGCTGCTAAAATTTTTTTCATTTTCTCTCCTCGAATAGATCTTATGGCATCACTTCTGATTGTTTACGTGGACGTAAAACTTCTAAACCTGGAAGTTTTTCACCTTGTAAATATTCAAGGCTGGCTCCGCCGCCCGTAGAAATGTGGCTCATCTGTGAAGCAAAACCACTGGCCTCTGCGGCCGCAGCTGAATCACCACCGCCGACAATTCGTAATCCCGTGTTTTCTGCCATCACCTGCGCAATGGCAAAACTGCCTTTGGCAAATTCCTTAGTTTCAAAAACCCCCATCGGACCATTCCAAAAAATAGTCGATGCCTTTGATAACAAAGCTGTGAAATTTTTAATTGTTTGTGGACCGATATCTAAGCCCATTTCATTTTCAGGAATGGCGACTGTCGTACACAGGCGACTGCTAGCCACATCATTGAATGACTGCGCCGTCACGTGATCAACTGGCAATAACATCGATTTGTTACGTGCTTCCACACGTTGAATCATTTCTTTGGCATATTTTAATTTATCGACTTCAACTAATGATTTACCAACGCTGTGGCCTTGTGCTTTTAAAAATGTGTAGGCCATCGCTCCACCAATGACAAAACCATCAACCACATCGATCAATTTTTCAATCACTGGAATTTTATCAGAAACTTTCGAACCACCTAAAACGGCAATATAGGGTTTTTTCGGACTTTCAGTTAGAGTATCCAACATTTGAATTTCTTTTTCGATCAAAAAGCCAATTCCTTTTTTTTGCATAATTTCAGGAAAAGCATGAATGCTGGCATGAGCCCGGTGAGAAGCTCCGAAAGCATCATTGATATAAATATCAGTATAAGCGGCCCAGGATTGCGCCAATTCATTTTTGTTTTCAGTTTCACCTTCGTCAAAACGCAAATTTTCAAGACAGATAATTTGATTTCTCATCGGTCCATATAAAATATGTTTAACACCTTCAGAGCTCGGTTCTTCCATAAGCACTACTTCAACATTCAATAATTCACCTAATCGTTTTGCGACTGGCTCCATTGAATATTTTTTATCAGCCGCTGATTTAGGGCGACCCAAGTGAGACGCGATAATCAACTTGGCTCCTTTTTCAAGCGCATAGCGAATTGTCGGCAAGCTTGCTGTAATGCGTGTTTCGTCTGTGATTTTGCCGTTATCGAGTGGAACATTTAAATCCAAGCGTAAAAACACAGTTTTACCTTGAAGTTCAAAATCACGAATCGTTTTAATACCTTTTAAACCTTGAGCCATTTTAACTACCTATCTTAATCGTCAAATTATTTAGTCATCATATAAAGAGCCATATCTACCATACGGTTAGAAAAGCCCACTTCGTTATCGTACCAAGAAAGTACTTTCGCTGTTTTGCCCTGGATCACCATGGTTGTTTTAGCATCGACGATCGAAGAATGTTTATTTCCGTTAAAATCAACGCTGACTAATTCTTTTTCTTCAACAGCTAGAACACCTTTCAAGTCAGAATTCGCAGCTTTTTTCAAAGCTTCGTTGATAGATTCTTTTGTCATTTCTTTTTCGGCATTAAAAGTAAAATCCACCAAGCTCACATTCGGAGTCGGTACACGGACTGACAAGCCATCAATTTTACCTTTTAATTCTGGTAACACCAATCCCACAGCTTTAGCCGCGCCTGTTGTTGTTGGAATCATTGAAACTGCTGCTGAACGTGCACGACGTAAATCTTTGTGTGAAGAATCCAAGATACGTTGATCATTTGTATAAGAATGAACTGTCATCATCGTGCCTGATGTGATTTTGAAATTATCATTTAAAACTTTTGCTAAAGGCGCTAAGCAGTTTGTCGTGCAAGACGCGTTTGATAGAAACGTATGTTTCGAAGCATCGTACTGTGCGTGATTGATTCCATAAACGACCGTCATATCAACACCGTCCGCCGGAGCCGAGATCATGACTTTTTTAGCACCCGCTGTGATATGCTTTTGATAGTCGTCTTTGCCTTTTAAAGCACCTGTACACTCCATCACAAGTTCGACACCCCATTTCGCCCATGGAATTTGAGCAGGATCTTTGGTACGAGAGACAGGAATTTTTTTACCATCCACAATCAGATTTTCGCCGTCATGAGAAACTTCTGCACCAAAGATGCCGTGTGCAGAATCATATTTTAATAAATGAACCAATCCGTCTAAGTCGTCTAATGAATTAATTCCTACGATATCTAACTGCTGATAGGCAGCTCTGAAAAATACACGTCCAATACGACCAAAACCGTTAATTCCCACTTTCATTTTTGCCATTGCATTCTCCTTGTCATTTTTAGTAATTTTAATTCCAAATTATTTTTTTAAATAAATTTTTTGCATTTTGTTTTGTTTGCTCTGCCAACTGCTCCATCGATACATTTTTTAAATCCGCCACTACTTTTGCGGTATGAACCATGTAA
>DALYIB010000067.1:0-11738 GCA_031970595.1 Pseudobdellovibrio sp. | reverse complement strand
TTATTGATGAAACTGGTCGTAAAGTTAAAAATTTTAAATGGGTTCAAGGCACAGCACAAAAGGCAGAGTCACAAGCCATTAAATTATTCAAAATTACGGCATCGAATGTCGACTTCCTCATTACTCCAGGTGGCCCTGTTGTTAAGTCCATCGCGTGGATTGGCAAGCTGACTAAATTCAGTATGTTCTTGGCTGTGGATCATCTCCTTACTCCAAGTGTTATGAAAATAGGTAACAATGTTATTCAACCTTTCTTTTTCCAATTTGATGTCAATAAATTAGATCGTTTGATTTATAATGCCAGCCAATCAGGTTGGTCTTCGGCAGAGGCAGCCAAAGATTCAGTCGAGTGTCCCGTGCAAATCAAAAATTGCAAAAATTTTGAAGAGCTTCCTAAAGAAGTTGAAAATTTCACTCACAGAATGCAGCAATGGCGTTTACATTTAAATTCAAAAGTCGAAAATGATTTATCCGGTTGGCTAGATGTAACAAATAAATTATTGCACCAAATTGATTACTCCAGAAATTATTATTTATCATATTCAAAAAATTTATTTGAAACTTTACAAAGACAAAATCAAGTCGATCAAGGCGAGTTTGCCGACGAACCGGAACGTGCTTGGGCCACACAAGCCCGCTATCCATTTAGATCACTGCCTTTATTTGGAGTTTCTACTGGAAAAAAATATCAAGGCGAAAAAGAAAGCGATTTATATCTGACAAAGCCTTGGTTGATTGAAAAACATCAATCGGAAAATTTAATTAAAATCACAAGTGTGTTTAAAGCAGAAATTTCGAAATACAATTTAGACGCTATCAGTTTGAAAAAAGTAGATGTGATTTTACAAAATTTGATGTCGACTGATGTCAAAGTTCAAGGACAAGCTTTAGTTAAGCTGAATACCCTGTTGGGTATTTATTCACGGGAATTAACTTCTGAGCGTGCTTACATGACTTCAGCTCATGTGAAAGCCCTAACAGATCTTAGAAAACTGATTGGCCAGCCCTATCCGATCTTGGAAGAAGGTGCCGGATTCAATTGGGCGTTTTCAGTACACCAAGCCAATAAAGCCCTTGGAAAAACAGCCCAGTTTGATTTAAGTCGACGTTATTTGAAATTTTCAAATCCAGCGGAATTGATGACCTATCAAATGATTTGCGGAAACGACAAAGCTAGTATCGAAGAAGGGACTTTATCTGGTGTTTATTTTAACCCACCCAAAATCATTAAACCAGGCACTACTTTACCTGCCTACTGCAGTCGTTGGGGAACTTATTTAACAAGTACTTCTATGAATCAATTTGCGATGAATATGCACCAAGAAATTATTAAAAATATTCGCTCAGAAATTTTACAAAATATTCAGGATGAATTTGCGTCGGCTGACGGTTTTAATCAGTGGTGGCAAGAACAAACAGTTCCAGTTGTTCAATCCGAATTAAAGAAAATGGATCAAAGATACCAAACACTGGTTCAACAATCCTATAACAATATTTTAGATCAAAAGGAATTTGTCGATTTTGCAATTGATTACTATACACACTGGAGCAAGCGATTAAGCACAAACATTTATGATAATCTGATTTTTGAATTGGATTTTTATACAACGACTTTAAACAATATATTTTATAAAAACAAAAATATTTCCAAAAATTATGTGGACTCAATTGTGGAAAAATCGTCAAAAGAAAAATTTAACAACATCGTAATTCCCAAAGAAGTTACCAAAGATAATTTAATAGCAGTTCGCATAATTGAACTGAAAAAGTCATATTTAGATTTAATCCAACTATTGCAAAATCGTTCTGATAAGGTGGACTTTAAAATGATTCAGGAACGGTCTGAAAAATTAATGAATGTTTCTGAACAAATTTTTTCTCAAATAAAACAGCTCGAGGCTTTAGACAATTTGCCAGCTGAAATCAAAACCGTTTTATCGGTTCGTAAAGGACTTGAAATGCTGGAAATGGATGTCAAAAGATACCTATTTATGAAAGTCAATTTGGCAAATCGATTAGAAATTGATTTATCAGAGTTGAACCAATTCATGAAGAATCAACCCAAGAATAAGGTTCATAATGGGACAAAGCCTCATGGAGGCTAGGACGCCTTGTTGGTTACTGTGTCAATAATTTCGACACTGTCCCAGCTTGGTATGAAATATAAATGTTTTAGTTAGGCATTAAAATTGAAATTAAAGAAGGTATAAGGAGAAGTTTATGAAGAAAATGATTTTAGCCACATTACTTGTATTATCAAATGTTGCTTTTGCTCAAATGAAAGAAGGCAAAGTGGCCACTTACGGTGAAGCTCGCAAATTTGTTGAGGAAAGAGCTGAATACAAGGCGTATAACGAAGCCGTTCGTTCTGGAAAAATGACAGATAAAATCAAAGTATCTATGCAAAAATTTTTAATCGAATCGTCTTCAACTGTTAAAGGTGTCGATGCCACTGGATTGGAATCTTTAACCGCAGTTCGTCCAGAAGCCACTGTTAAAATAGTAGAATTAATTACGATCGCTAAAAATGGATCTGCTGAACAAAAAACGAAAGCACTTAACGACCTAAGAATTATGTCTGAAGGTGCTAAATTAATCGATTCTTCGGCGACAACGGCTAAAGAAGAAGCGCAAGCTCTAGAAAATATCGCTAACATGGCCGATTACAACGAAAATGCAAAAAATTTCAAAACGGAATTAGCTAAAGAATTAAAAAAAGGTGGAATTTCGATTTCTCAAGCTATTGAAAAAGCTTCTAAGGGAAAAATTACTTTAGAGAAAATTAAAGACTGCGTGATCTAGTCAATCATTTAAACTTCTTATGAAAGGCGCTGATGATTATTCAGCGCCTTTTTTATTTGCGCTAGTCGACTGTGGCAAGAATAACAGCCAAGGTCGAGTCAGAACTAATTTAATACCCCAACCCAAGTGTCTGAAAAAAAGCTTCAGATTCACTTCGGATGAAATCGAAGCCATCATAAAGGCTAATAAAAAACTGACTGAAATATTCATAATTCCAATCACAGCTAAACCCAAAGTAGCGTTGACATAATCAGCACTGGTAACGGCTTGGCTAGATAATATGACAGGTAAGCTGGCAGCAAACTGTCCCGTTGAAAGCGTGACGTGCTTGACTTCAAATGGAATCGATAAAAATTGTAAAAACTGTGGCGTCATACCCAATAAAAAACCTAACGAAAAATTAGCAGCTAATGCATTTGAGTTATGATGAACAAAGCTCGCTAAGCGATCTGTTCGTTGGGACCCCAGTAGCCGAATAAATGATTTTGAGTTTTTAATTCTTTGCTCCATTTGATTGACCAAACAAAAGTTTTCAAACCATCCCGCAATAATTCCACCTAAAAATAGAATCACTCCTGTTAAGCCAGCGAATAATGGATTGAAACTAACCACGTTACTGGATTTAAATGCATACAAAGCTTCTGATTCGGTAAAAAACGAATACCCCATGTAGGACATCAGCCAACTGATCAAAAATGAAATCGGGAAAACCAACAGTAAATTACCCAACACAGCGATAAACTGTGTTCGCAAAAGTGCGATGATCGATTGTCTAGAAAATGTGATTGATTTTTTTAAAACCTGTGCAATAAAAGGCGCCGTCCCTGACGGTTGTTTAGTTGCAAGTGTGTAACCTAGAAGCTGAATAATCAAAAAACTGAATGAATAATTAAAACTATCGCCAATACCTTTCAGAAATCCATCCAATCGCGTAAAAGCAATTAAATTTTTTGCAAATACCGTTAAACTGGTAATAGCCCCTGCTCCGGAAGCTGATTTAAACATGGCTTTGAATTCTTGCCAATTATAAGTTACGTAATGTTCACCATGATGCGAGTTCGACTGCACTACTTTTTGTGTCATTAAAGTAAAATTTTCAACTAAAAATGATCGAAGACTTTTTTGATGATGACAATCGATAATGAGTCGAGCAATAAAAAATCTGACTTGAATTGATTGTTGATCCCTTTCAGACAGAAATTGAATCAAAGAAAAAATGCGATCCAATCGTCGACGCTGAATTTTAAAATCATATACCCAATCTACTTTGACAGCAGATTGTTTCATTTTTTCTTCTAATTTAATCAGATGTTTTTCGATCTGTTGGCATATAGAAAATATGTTTTCGATTTGATTCTTTGGGCTTGAATGAGCTAGGACCATCGCACGTAAAGAGTCTTCGAGCTGAAATTCACAAAGCTGTATTAACTGAATTGTTTGCTGACCTGTTTGACCGAGCATTTGTAAGGTCAAAGTTAAGTATTCCAGACTGAGTGTGTGTGCAGCTGCGACGATATTAGTGCGGATTTTATTTGTGAAATCAGCATCCGCTTTAAATAAATCAATCAATTCAGTTAATATTTCTGGAGAAATAGAATCAACTAATACACTTTCGTTATCATCGGGAAATATTTCAACGATTAAATCTTCTAGTCCAAAGCTGGGAGGCAGGGATGGCAAAATCTTATCTTGCAAACGATTGAGCAAATCTTGTTGAAAGCTTTTATTTTTAGATAAACCCGCTGTTGCTAACTGAGCCGGAGATGTCATTTCAATTAATATCGATTTAACTTGAGTAACAAAACTGTCTTGCCATTGTTGTTTGCTTTTTAAAAGCTGCAATAAATATTTAATGCGCGTGGTGTATAATGTATCAGCTTTTTCTATCTTTTCGTCTTTACTGCGAGGACGTTGGACCCAGTGCAAAATCAAAGAAAACCACTTTGTTTGCTGCAGTAACAAATTCGAATTACTTTTATCAGTATTGATTTTTTGATCTAAAATAGCTGGTAAAATATTATTTTTGTTATTCATTTTTTAATAATACACAAAAACATCTTTATTTGAAATTATTCAGGCAGCGTCATTGTCGATTGGAATTTTAACTCTATTTATCGTCGAGCACGATATATATTTCAATACGGCGATTTTGTGCACGACCCTCTTCGGTATCATTGCTTTGCACTGGTTTTGTATCTGCATAAGATATTGCAGCCAAACGAGCCGGGTCAATTTTATGATACTTAATCAAGTATCTGACAATTGTCGACGCGCGCAGTGCACCTAATTCCCAATTCGTTTCAAAAAAATCATTTTTTGCAACAGCGGTATTATCAGTATGTCCTTCGATGATAATACGTCGATCATTTTCTTTAAGAATTTGAGCAATTTGATCCAGAGCTTGAAGTGCTGAAACTTTTAATTTGATACCACCCACATTAAAAAATTGTGCTGATGCCAATGCGATTCGGACACCGACACTGTCATGTTTAATTTCTTGAATTTTTGATTGAGTATCTTTGTCCATTTTTTTATAGATAAACCGATTCACGTAATCGGCTGTTTCAGCAGGCCCCTTGCCGCGAGGAAATCCTTCTAGAGGAATCACGACATCTTTGTTTTCAGATCCCGTTCCAATAAGTCCATCGCCACCATCCCCATTATTGGGGCTGTTGCCAGGACCCGCCAGTTTCAAATTCACACGAACTGATTTTTCAAATGATTTTTGTTTTTCTTGATTATTAGTAGATGTCGCATACATCACGACAAAAAAGGCGAATAGCAAAGTGATAAAATCGGCATAAGACACCAACCATCTTTCATGATTTTCAGGTTCCTCGTGCTTTTTCTTATTATCGCTCATTCAAATTACTTGGTCTTTCTGAAAGATATTAATTTTTGTTCAATTAATAATGCATTGGTTTGATTATTAATCATCAATGCACCTTCTAGGATCATTTGCTTTTGGCGTATTTGAACTGCAATATTTTTTTTGATTTTACTGGCAATTGGTAAAAATATTAAATTAGCGAAACTGACTCCGTAAACTGTGGCTACGAAGGCAACTGCAATACCGGCTCCTAATTTAGATGTATCTGACAAATTTCCCATAACATGGATCAAACCTAAAACAGCTCCGATGATACCAATTGTTGGCGAATATCCACCCGCATCTGACCAGATCCGAGCTGCATTCATCAAACGCTCTTCTTCTTTTTCGATCTGTGTTTCAAAAATTTCCCGAGTCAAATTGGGATCAACACTGTCTACGATATTTTTCAGAATGGGTTTTAGAAATTCGGTTTTTAATCCATTAATTTTGGGCTCAATCGACAAAATCGATTCTTTTTTAGCCAGACGAGCACAATCAATAATTTCAGACATAGGAGTTTCAAAATCGACTTCATAATCCTGAAAAGTTTGTTTAAAAAGTAGAAATCCTGTTTTTAAATCTTTGGTTCTATTGGAAACCAAGACGGCTCCAAATGTGCCTGAAACGACAATCATAAATGCCGTTCCCTGCATCAACGACGAAATATGGCCGCCCTCGAAATAGTTACCTAAAAGAATCCCACCTAAACCAATCAAAAGTCCTAATATTGTAGCTCTATCCATAGATCAAAGTCTGTCATGGTTTAATAATTTATTCACTTTTACAAAGACTTCTTCTAGACTAAAGACCTAATGAATTTAGATCATCAGATATTTCAGCTTATTAATCAAACTCTTGCAAACTCGTGGTTTGATTCATTTTTTCCAGTCTTTACAGATTTACATAAAACAATTTGGTTTCCTTACCTATTAGGCGTGATCCTGTTGATCAGCTTTTTCCGCAAATGGGGCCGCTGGGCATTTTACCATTTATTTGTTTTAATACTGACAGTTGGAATCAGTGACTGGATCGGTGCGCAGGTTAAAGACACTTTTCGACGCCCTCGTCCTTTTCAGAATCAAGAATTAAATGCACAACAACGATCATTCGCATCAGAAAATTCCAGTTTTTATTCGAATCATTCATCAAATAATTTTGCAGCTGCCTATCAACTAACTTATTTTTTTCCAGTGGCTAAATATTTATTTTTTGTTTTAGCATTTTTAGTGGGCTATTCCAGAATTTACAATGGCGTTCATTATCCCAGCGATGTCGTGTGTGGAGCTTTGGCGGGTTTATTTATTGCCTACTTAATTTTAAGATTGTCATTGGTTCTTAAAAGAAAAATTCAAGGATCTGAATTATGAAGTGTTTAGTCACAGGGGCAAATGGATTTCTGGGCAGCTGGCTTTGTCGTCGTTTAATCGCAGAAGGTCACGAGGTCACTGCACTCGTCAGAAAAAATAGCGATCTATCAGAATTGGATGGAGTCTCTGTTAAATTTGAATATGGCGATGTCACTGATTTAGAATCCTTAAATCAGTCTTTTAAAAACAAAGACGTCGTTTTTCATTTAGCTGGCGTCATCGCCTATAAAAAGCAGGATCGCGCGTTGATGGACAAAGTAAATGTTCATGGAACGCAAAATGTGATTCAAGCAGTTTCCAATCAAGGTGTGAATCAATTGCTTCACTTGTCATCCGTAGTTGCTATTGGAAGCAGTTTTAAACCTGTCAGTCTGAACGAAGAATCACCTTATACAATCTCTGATCTCAATCTCGGATATTTCGAAACAAAAAAACAAGCTGAAGATTTAGTGATCTCAGCTGCACAGCGTGGTGTCATCCAAGCTGTCTGTGTCAATCCAGCTACAATTTATGGACCGGGAGACGCTAAAAAAGGCAGCCGTAAAACACAGTTGAAAGTGGCTCAAGGAAAGTTTCCATTTTATACTTCAGGCGGAGTTAATGTCGTACCCGTTGAAAACGTCGTCGATGGAATCATTAAAGCTGTGCAAAAAGGAAAAAACGGTCATCGATATATTTTGGCCAGCGAAAATATAACAATTAAAAAATTGTTTGAAACCATTGCAGATTGCGCTGGCGTTCAAGCACCAAAAATTTTGATGCCTAATTTTATACTGCATGGATTAGGAATTTTGGGAGACAACTTACAATTAGGTATCAGCCGCGAAAATGCCTATACCGCTACGATGTATCACTGGTTTGATTCGCAAAAAGCTCAACAAGAATTAGGTTTTGATCCTGGTAGTTCTTACAAAGCGATCGAAAATAGTGTTCGTTGGATGAAAGATCAGGGATACTTGTCGAAATGAAACGATTATTAATTTTATTTGCTGCGATTATTTTAGGTGCAGCACTCTTTATTTTTATACAAATTCCCTCTGAATCTAAAATCAAAGGCTGCTTTACGACTTCAATGTACAATGTTGATTTTTGCGCAAAAAATAAAAATTACGTTCCATTGAAACAAATCTCTTCGTACTTACAACGCGCCATTATTTTAACCGAGGATTCCGCTTTTTATACCCATGAAGGTTTTGATTCAGAAGGAATTGAAAAGTGTATAGAAAAAATTAAAGAGAAAAAAAGATTGGTTTGCGGCGGATCTACAATTACTCAACAATTGGCAAAAAATTTATTTTTATCGGCCGACAAGAGCTTTGTTCGCAAAGGCTTGGAAGCCCTTATTACAATGAAGCTTGAAAAGACATTAACTAAAAAAGAAATTTTAGAAAAATATTTGAATGTGGTTCAATTTGGAAAAAATATTTTTGGCGTTAAACAAGCAGCACAGTTTTATTTTAAAAAACATCCCTCGCAGCTTGATGTGGTCGAATCCGCTTTTTTAGCGATGGTTTTGCCTAGTCCAGAAAAATATTCCAAATCCTACTTTAAAAAAGATTTAACAAAGTTTGCGCGCAAAAGGCTGACTCGAATTATTGGCGACATGTACAAATATAAATCGATTGACGAAGAACACTATGTTTCAGCGATGGCAAAATTGGATTCATTTTTTCAATCTGGGCAAGACTCTGTTGAAAAAGTGGATGATTTAACTTTAGAAGATCTAGATGAAATGTCTGAAGAATAGTTAACTGATTAATTTTTTCTTAAATAATTTATCAGCTAAATAAGTAAGCCCCACTAAATAGATGACCAACACCAAAATATGAACCAAATACATTCCATCAAAACCACGATACAAAATACCACGAACTGTTTGTGTCGCATGAGAAAGTGGAAATAAATAAGCTAGCCATCTAAAAAATTCTGGAATGTCTTTCAATGAAAAATAGGTACCACTGATCAAAGACAAAGGAATAATTAAACCCGATGTCGAAAATATAAATGTGTCGTAATTTTTTGCCAAAGAAATCATGATCATACCAAACGCAGAAAATACTAAGCACAACAGAAATAAAATTGGTAAAATAAGCAGATAGCTCCAGCTGAATAAGCCAAAAAAAGAAGAAATAAGCAAAACACCGAAAACACCAATGATTCCTTTGGTCGCGCCCCAAAGAATTTCACCTAATAAAATATCTTTGTAAGTCAAAGGAGTTAACATAATGGTCGAAAATGTTTTTTGATAGGTTAATTTCGTATAGTTTGGATATGTGGATTCAAAATAGGAAACCATCATAGCCGTCGAACAAAGTAATCCCGGAAAATAAAAATCTAAAAAACTAAGACCTTCGATAGGTGGCACATATCTGCCGAATCCATACCCTAATGCCCCTAGGTACATCAAGGGCTCTATGACAGTCCAAAAAATCGAAACAAAAAAAGTTTTTTTAAAAAACAAAAAATTGCGAAACCAAACGTGAATCATCCTTCACCTCTGATTTGATAACCAGCTAATTTCAAAAAGACATCGTTCAAATTGGCGGCACGAACTAAGTAATGCGTATTTTGAATATTCTGAATAAAAGATTGTCGTTCTTCGGATGTTTTAAAGAAAATAAATAATTTATTTTCATAATCTTGAAATTCTAAATTTTTACCTTGAACCTGAGATATCCAGTAATTCTTTTCGTTACCCACAGTTATTTCCACAACTTCTTGGCCAATATGTTTTTGAACCAGTTCTGCCGAAGTCCCAATATCTAGTATCTGTCCGTGATCCACAATCGCGATTCGATCACACAGTTTTTCTGCTTCTTCCATATAGTGGGTCGTAATCAGGATCGTTGTTTTCTGTAATTTCAGTTTTTCAAAATAATTCCAAATCCATAATCGAGCTTGCGGGTCTAATCCCGTAGTTGGTTCATCTAGGATCAGTAACTGAGGATTGTTTAATAACGCACGCGCGATTGCAAGCCGGCGCTTCATTCCCCCACTGAGAGTTTCAACGTGTTGATGTTTTTGTTCTAGCAATTTCATTTCAGATAACAAAAACTCAGAACGACTTAAAGCTATGTCTTTGGGAATGCGAAAATAATTCGAATACAACAACAAATTTTCTAACGAACTAAAATCAGTATCCAAACCATCTTCTTGGGGAACCACTCCCATTTTCTTTTTGATTTCTGAAATTTGAAATTGAGTATTTAAACCCATCACATACAGTTCCCCGGAGGTAGGAATCACATGTCCATAGATCATTTTCATGAGTGTCGATTTACCCGCCCCGTTAGGGCCTAATAAGCCAAAACATTCGCCCTGGCGGATTTCTAGGGAAAGGCCCTTAAGCACTGATATACCAGCGTATTCTTTGCGGACATTTTGAATTGAAACTGCGAGAGATTTTATTTTTTCCAAGTCTTTATAATAGCATACAGAACATCACTGTCGTCGGACTTTGGTCTATATTAACGATTAATTTAGGCAAAAAAAAACCACCGTTTCCGGTGGTTTTAAGAGCGTTAGTCTTTAAGAGATAAAATTAAAAATTCTGGCGGAGCATTAAAACGAACAGGTAAAATACTTGTGCCTATACCTTGACTGACATACAGCGAACCTAATTCAAACTCTGTCCACCCCTTCGCCCAGGATTTAGGCGCATCCGTTGGGGTTATAATTGCTCCAATACCCGGGATAAAAACTTGTCCACCATGAGTATGACCTGCAAAAGATACAAAGAATTTATGTTTAATTTCAAAAATTGATGCCGGATCATGCATAAAAACTAAAGATGGATATGTATCATCAACCTGACTAAAAGCCTTTACAGGGTCGCTGTGATTAGTAAATCGATCACCGATGCCAACCAAATTTATTTTTTGATTATTCCCCAAATCAATTAGATGTGATTCGTTTTCTAAAACAATAAAACCAATCTGCTGCAGTTGTGACCTAATAGCGTCGTTATCGTTCCACCAATCATGATTTCCTAAAACGACATATTTTCCAAGTGGCGCATTCAGCTGTCGTAGATATTTCGCTACTTTAGAAATTTCCATATAATTTCCGCCAACAACACCATTAATCAGCAAATCCCCACCAATCAAAATAATATCTACAGAATGTGAATTAATTTTAGTTATAAGATTTAAAATATACTTCTCATCAACGTGTGGGGAACCCGCATGCAGATCTGAAAAAAAGGCGATCTTAATTTTTTTATAAGGCCATTGGCTTTTTGACTGTATATTTTCTGTTAAAAGACTGGGTTCAATAAAAAAAGACCATAAAAAAATGGATAATAATGGAATTAATATATAAATATAAAATTTTTTATTTCTCATCACAGTTCATACCTTCAGTTTTTTACTATTTTAAATACTAGCAGATATGTTTTTCATGGTTCTAGCAAAAAAAAACCACCGTTTCCGGTGGTTTTAAGAGGATTAGTCTTTTTTGTCTTTTTGTGGTTTTGGACGTTTATTTGGGTCCAATTCCTTCATACGAAGACGAATCGTTTTCGGAGTGACTTCGATCAACTCTGAATCTTTGATCCATTCCATCGCTTTTTCCAACGTCATCGGACGTACTGGAATAACGCGAATCGCTTCATCAGAACCAGAAGCACGAACGTTTGACATTCTTTTTGCTTCGATGATGTTAACAATTAAATCGTTATCCTTAGCATGTTCACCAAC
>DALYIB010000066.1:0-11772 GCA_031970595.1 Pseudobdellovibrio sp. | reverse complement strand
AAAAAAAAGGACAGTCGCGGAATGCGATAACCGACTTCGGGATTTAAATGTGCTAGTTTTTGTTGAATTTCATTTTTAAGTTCAGCGGAAACTTCTTCGTCCGCATCCACTGACAAAACCCAATCCGACTGAGCCAGTGCCGCTGCTTTGTGCTTGGTCGGCCCAAAACCCAACCATTCACCTTCGACAACCTTTGCGCCCATTTTTTTAGCAATTGCAACAGTTTGATCCACAGATCCTGAATCATAAACCAGAATTTCTTGAACCCAATCCAAAGAGCGCAAACAACGCTCGATATTTTGTTCTTCATTTTTAACAATTACGACTGCTGACAGTTGATGTGTATTCACTCAAATTATTGTCGCGCCCTTTTAATTCATTTGTCAAACTCTACGGTTTGTTCTTAGAATGAAGACATGAAAAACATCAAAATACTTTTAGTGACAGTTCTATCAACATGGGCCACATTCACTTGGACTCTTTCAGCACAAGCTTCGTTTCTTTCGGTTAACGAAACAGCTGAAATTTTGCCTGAAAATTTCTACAAAGTCGGAGTCGCACCTCAATTACTGATATCCAATGGGGGTGGTTTTAACATCGGAGTTTTTGCAGATATGCATGCTTTTGATGATACGGATGCGCGCATTTCATTTGGCGCGGGTGAAATTGATTTTTACACGCAAGCTTCTTTAAAATGGGTTCCCTTTCCAGATGTCGACAAGCAACCGGCTATTGGCCTTAAAGGCGGCATCGGTTATGTCCGTGAAAATTCAGAAAATTTTCTTCAGATTCAAATCACGCCGTTGATCTCTAAAAAAGCAGACACTCGATATGGCAACATGATTCCTTATGTCGCATTGCCAATCACTTATATGAACACAAAAAATGATAACTACACTGCGACCCAGTTCACTGTTGGTTCAGAGTGGTATCCTTATGATGACAAACATATCGGCGCTGAATTGAATTTAAATATGAAGAATTCTTATTCCTCAATTTCAGTTTATTTTTCATTCCCATTCGAAGCCTCTACTGGCTATATCAGAAAATAATATGCTCGATTGGTTATTTGGCTCAACAACTCTGGGTGCTGATGTCTATGTCGATCTAGGCACAGCAAATACTTTAATCTCGGCTCGCGGAAAAGGGATCATATTAAATGAGCCCTCTGAAGTGATGGTTTCAGATATTGATCCTAAAAAAAGAAAAATTTTAGGAATTGGACTGGAAGGCCGGGAAATTATGAAAAAAAATCCGGGTAATATTTCAATTATTAAGCCCATTCGTGATGGCGTGATTGCCGATTTCGACGCCACTCGCATTATGCTGAGCACGTTTTTAACGAAAGCGATTAAGAAAGCCACTTTTACTCGTCCCAAAGTTGTTGTGTCGTTGCCTTACGGAGTCACGCAAGTCGAGAAAAAAGCCGTTGTAGCTGCTTGTCGGTCTTCGGGTGCCAGCAAAACATATTTAATCGACGAACCCATGGCGGCAGCTATTGGCGCCGGGCTTCCTGTTAAAGGGGCTCAGGGACAAATGATTATTGATATTGGTGGTGGATCTACGGAAATTGCTGTTATCGCTCTGGCTGATATTGTTTACTGTGAACCTTTACGTATGGGTGGCCATAAATTTGACGAAGCGATTATTCGTTATATCAAAGAAAGAAAAAATCTGGTTATCACCGAAGAACAAGCCGAATTTTTGAAAATTAAACTGGGCACAGCGCTGCCAAAGAAAAATATTCGTTCAGAATCCATTCAAGGACGTGATTTTGATAATGGTTTTTTAAGAACTGAAACAATTACTTCCGAAGAAATCGGCATGGCTTTGTCAGATCATATCCAAGATATCATTCATGCTGTTTTAAACGCGCTTGAACAAACACCTCCGGAATTGGTTTCCGATGTGATCGACACTGGAATTGTCCTGGCCGGTGGTGGCGCCTTGATCCAAGATTTAGCTGCCAAAATTGAATCAGAAGTTCGTATTCCTGTTCGCGTTGCTGAAAATCCGCTGACAGCTATCGCCACGGGTGGCGAAATGGTTTTGTCAGATCCTGATTTGCTTGAAAAAATCCAGCTCGATTACAACTAGCTCGACAGTCCTTGTTTTTTTGACTAAAACAATGACGAAAACTCTCTTTTCTGGACGAGGTATCCTATGAAACGAAAAATTTTAATGACCTGTGCACTTCCCTATGCCAACGGCCCTATTCACATTGGCCACATGTTGGAACATATCGAAGCAGATATCTATGCCCGCTTCCAAAAAATGCAAGGTCACGAATGTCTATTTTTCTGCGCAGATGATACCCACGGCACGCCGATTATGATCGCGGCCAAAAATGCAGGCGTCAGTGCCGAAGAATGGATTGGTCGTTCTTTCAAAGAACACCAAGAAGACTTTAAAGCTTTCGCCATCCAATTTGATCATTACAGTTCGACGAATTCAGAAGAAAATAAAAAACTGTGTGAATTATTTTACGAACGCATGAAGGCGAAAGGCCACACACATAAAAAGCCAATTGAACAGTTATACTGCGAACACGACAAAATGTTTTTACCCGATCGTTTTGTCAAAGGGACTTGTCCCAAGTGTGGTGCCGTTGACCAGTATGGCGACAGCTGTGATGTTTGTGGCGCCACTTACAGCCCGGATGAATTAAAAAATCCAGGTTGTTCGATGTGCGGAACAAAACCAGTTAAAAAACCCAGCGATCATATTTTTTTCAAATTGAATAATTTCAAAGAATATCTGAAATCTTGGTTGCCGGAACATACGGCTCCCGAAGTTTCCAAGAAAATGTCTGAATGGTTCAATGAAGATTTACGCGATTGGGATATTTCACGTGACGAACCGTATTTTGGTTTTCAAATCCCCGGCGAAGATAAAAAATATTTCTATGTCTGGGTCGATGCACCTATGGGATACGTTTCGACGGCGGATCAATACTTGAAATCCAAAGGCCGCAGCCTAGATGAATTTTTTGCTCCAGATTCAAAAGCCGAAGTCTATCATTTCATCGGCAAAGACATTGTGTATTTTCATACGCTTTTCTGGCCCGCTCTTTTAAACAGTGCTGATTTCAGAACTCCGACCCGTGTCAACGTCCACGGACATGTGATGGTGAACGGCGAAAAAATGAGTAAATCAAAAGGAACATTTATTTCTGCCAATGTTTTCTTGAAACATTTAGACCCACAGTATTTACGTTATTATTATGCAACCAAAATTAACGGCACTATTGATGATCTGGATCTGAGCTTTGACGATTTCACAAATCGCGTGAACTCGGATCTGGTTGGAAAAATTGTGAACCTAGCCTCTCGTGGGGCTCAGATGATTAATAAAAAATTTAATAATCAATTGTCCGTTTGCGATGCTGACGGCGCGAAACTTTTGCAAAATATTCGCGCTCAATCGACAGCCCTTGGTCAACATTTTGACCAACGTGATTTCAATAAAGCCACTACTCTGATTCGTGAAATGGCTGAAATGACGAATAAATATTTTGACGAAAAAGCACCTTGGAAAACGGTGGATACACAGCCGGCTGAAACACAAAAAGTTTTAACAACGACGCTGAATGCTTTTAGATTATTGGCTATTTATTTAAAACCGGTTCTTCCCGTATTAGCAGAGCAAGTTGAAAAACTTTTAAATGAAAAACCTTACACTTGGGACAGTTTACAAAGCACACTTGAAAACAGTGCCATTCAATCCTATGTTCACCTAGCTCAAAGAGTCGAAAAAGACAAAGTAACTGCGATGATCGACGAACAAAAAGCGATTTATGAAGCTTCGCAAAAAAATAAACCGAAAAAAGCGGGAGCTGCTGCCAATGCCGCCCCGACAACAACAGGACCTGCCGCTGAAATTGAATTTGCTGATTTTGAAAAAATTGACTTAAGAATCGCTCAGATCATCGAAGCCGAAGAAATCAAAGAAGCCGATAAGTTATTACGTTTAAAAGTCGATCTCGGTAACGGTGTGACAAAACAAATTATTGCTGGGATTAAATCAGCCTATTCCGCTGAAAAAATTCTGGGACGAAAAGTTTTGATTTGTGCCAACCTCAAACCTCGCAAAATGAAATTCGGCATCAGCGAAGGTATGGTTCTGGCTGCGGGCGACAGCGGACCGGATCTGTTTGTATTATCACCGGATGAGGGCGCCAAAGTGGGAGCCAAGGTCAAATAGTTTTTGATTTCAAGTAAAGGATTCAGATGGATCACAAAAAAACGCTCGAAGAAATTTATCAGATGTTTTTAGGTCTTGAAAAAGATTCCAGCGATGGCGTTTTCAATCAGCAACTTCTTGAAGAACTGATTCGTATGATCGGATCTCTTGAAAACTCCTCCGATCCTATTTTGCAAAAACTTTCACGCTATAAAAATTCGTTAACTTCGACGATGACCTTACGTCATTTTGCGACCATCGCTGTTCCGTTCGAACGTTATTTGAAAAAAAATATCACTGACGATGATTTCATGGTGCTGTCTACGGATCGCGATCATCTTGTTATGCCCCGAGCCCCTTTACATATTATTTTGGACAATATGCGATCGGCTTTTAACGTCGGATCGGTCTTTCGCACAGCGGACACATTAGGAGCCAAGAAAATTTGGCTCACAGGATACACACCGACTCCGCATCAAATCCAAGTTGAAAAGACCGCTTTAGGCAGTACATTTATCATGGATTGGGAACAAACTTCTTTCCAAGACTGTATTCAAAAACTTTCCAGTTCAAATATTCAAATCATCGCACTGGAAACATCGGCCAAAGCAACTGATATTACGGCCGACTTTGATTTTTCAAAACCAACGGCACTTTTGATCGGTAACGAACGTTTTGGATTATCGACAGAACAACTGGAACTGTGTCATGAAGTTCGAAAAATTCCAACTTATGGAATTAAAAATTCTTTGAATGCGGCCGTAGCCTTAGCGATTGCTGGGTACGAATGGCGAAAACAATTTAACGAACAAAGCATCCAAGTCTGATGTCAGAAATTACTTTTCACCCGATTGGAACTTTTCACTCTGACCAACAGGAGCCTTATCAGGCGGCTCGACAACCTGATGAGTTATCTGCTGAAGGATATATTCAGTTAAAACCACAGCAACAATTTGAACAAGCCTTGCAGGATCTTGAGGGCTGTTCTCATATTTGGATTTTATTTACATTTCACAAAAATCAAAACTGGAAACCATTGGTTCAAACTCCCCGCTCGGACAGAAAAATTGGAGTGTTCGCAACCCGTGCCCCGTATCGACCGAACAATATTGGAATGAGTGTTGTCGAGCTGAAAAAAATCGAGGGCCTTAAAATTTATGTAGGCCCCAATGATCTGTTGAACGAATCACCCATTTTAGACATCAAGCCCTATCACCCTGAAGGCGACCGCATCGAACACGCACAAATTGCGTGGCTGGCAGAAACGGCACAGCCTCACGAAGTGCATTTTTCCCCATTGGCTATGAACCAAATTGATTATTTAGAAGACTTGGGTTTAAAAGAATTACGACCTTTTATCCTCAGGCAGCTGGAATACGACCCCACCAATAAAAAGAAAAAGCGGGTCGAAGAAAAAACAGGATACTGGCAATTAAGTTATCGTACCTGGAGAATTGATTTCGTGGTTTCCGACCAAACAATCAGTATTTTGTCGATTTATTCTGGATATACGGATCAAGAGTTGAATTCAGGCGAAGACACCTATGGTGATTTTGAATGGCACCAAAAATTTATCAAAGAGTTTACTTAGAATCGCGGTTATCTTTACAGGCCTTGATAACAGCTGGATTTAACTTAACGCCATCGACACTTTGACCTTCGGAAAGTTTGCGCATGCAATCTTTGACTAATCCACGACCTTCTTTGGCTTTGCCTTTTGAAAAACCCGCGGCCTCGCAGGCTTTTTTGACTTCTAGACAAGGCAGATCGGATGTTTCAGATTGAGCCATCCCATGAACTGATAAAAATACCAAACATAAAAGAATTTTTTTCATAATTCCTCGCTAGAGTTATTATCCCATTTTTTTGAAATGTCTCAAACAGAATTATAGACATTGGTCTTGTTTCGCTAAAATGACTCAAAATTGCACTTAATTAGTCCTATCGTAATAGGGATGAAATTCAGCTATTGGGAAGCGTTTATTACGAGTTTTGTTGTGGGTTTTGCTGAAAGCTATTTCGCACCGTTTTCCCTCCATGTCGGAAGCACTCCGTTAGAGTCAGGTATTTTGTTATCGTTACCTTTAATCTTTGCGGGCCTGGCTCAGTTCATACTGCAACCCTATTTTCATTATCTGAATGTGGCGCGTTTTGTTCAAAGAGCCACCCTTTTGCAAAGCTTTTCACTGCTGTCACTGGCGTTGATTTCACAAGTACCACTGATAAATTACTTCCCAATTTTACTTTTACTTTTTTCAATTTATTGGTTGGGACATTTTGCTGTCCAACCTGCATGGAACCGTTGGATTTCTGAAATATTACCTGTCGAACAAGGACAAAATTATTTTTCGTTACGTGTACGACTGAATCAAATAGGAATTATCGCAGGTCTTATTTTCGGCGGCGTCCCCCTGCATTTGAATATCATCGACATCGAAGTTTCCAAATTATTTTTATTTTTATTTTTATTTAGCTTTGTTTGTAAAATTTTAACTTACTATTTTTTCACCAAACATCAATCCATCAGTGTGGCCTTACAACTTTCAAAAGAAAAAATGCTTGAAAGCTTAAAAAACTATTCAGCCTTTTTCAAAAGCTATGCTCGGTTTAATTTTACGGTTTACTTATCCTCGACATTTGTAGCCGCCTATTTACTATCGATTCGCAAACTGAATTATTTGGATTTTATGTGGATCATGATTGGCCTTTTCTTGGGAAAAATGCTGACGACTTATCTGATTGAAAAAAAGATTATCAATACCGAACCGACACGATTGATGTTTATCGGCGGTTTTTTTGCAGCCCCTTTGCCAGGGTTGTGGCCGTTTTTCCAAGACATCTGGTTGATGTTTGCTTTACATTTACTATCAGGCATGGCCTGGGCGGCCTGGGAAGTGGGTCTGTCACTTTGTTTTTTAAAAAATCTGCCGGCCGAATCCAAAATGGAAACGATCAGTGTTTATAATTATATTGGGGTGACAACTCAAGTCGTTGGCACCTTGTCAGGGGCTCTGATTGTTAGATATGTTTTTAAATCGAATTACGATTATTTATTTATTTTTGCAGGTCTTGTGCGCTGGTTGGGTGTTTTACCGCTACGGAAAAACACCCTGAGTCTTAAGAATTAATTTTTCACTGTTCAGCTATTGAATATTTTTAATAAACTGAAATCTTACATTTTTTTAACAAGTCACTTACGAACGCATCAAAGATCGCAGCATCCAAGCTGTTTTTTCATGAACTTGTAAACGCTGAGTGATCAAATCACAAGTCACTTCGTCTTGGGCTTCGTCCGCAGCTGCTAATAATCCGCGTGCGGTTTGTGTGACGATTTCGTGACCCGCCAAAAGCTCTTCGACCATTTTCATGGCTTTAGGAACCTTATCTGATTCTTTGATTGAAGTCAGGCGTGCGAATTCTTTATAAGATCCCGGTGCATATTCACCCAAGGCACGGATTCTTTCAGCAATTAAATCAAGGGCATTCCAAAGCTCTGTATACTGATCCATGAACATGACATGCAAAGTATTAAACATCGGACCTTCGACATTCCAATGATAATTGTGTGTTTTAATATAAAGCATGTAGCTATCCGCTAATAATTTCGAAAGACCTTCCGTAATTTCTTGGCGACTTGATTCTTTAATACCTAACTTGATACCTTGCTTAATTCCTTGTTTCATTTTTTTCATAAAAAAACCCTCTTTAGTTTAATTCTAAAGAGGGTTTTTGGTGTGTTCAATATTATTTAAGCTTAGCTATTACGCGATAAACTTAAACTATTTTAAAGCGATCAACTGTGCAATTAACAATGACACAACCGACATGACTTTGATCAAGATCGCAATACCCGGACCAGATGTATCTTTGAATGGGTCACCGACCATATCACCCACAACAGCTGCTTTGTGCGCTTCTGAACCTTTTTTGTGTCCAGGGATTCCGCCTTTTTCAATATACTTCTTCGCATTATCCCAAGCACCACCAGCATTGGCCATGAATAAACTCATAGTCGCACCGACAGCTAAACCACCGGCTAATAAACCTGCTAAAGCTTGAGGTCCTAAAATAAAACCAACAACTGCCGGAGCCACGATCGCAATCATACCTGGTAAAATCATTTCAACAAGTGCCGCACTTGTTGCGATATCCACGATTTTCGCTGGTTGAGGTTCGGCTTTACCTTGCAATAAACCTGGAATTTCACGGAACTGACGAGCAATTTCAACAACGATTTTACCCGCGGCACGTCCGACGGCTGTCATAGTTGTTGAACCCACCAAGAAAGGCAAAATGGCACCCAATAAAATACCAATCAAAACACCCGAAGAAGTTAAGTCTAATTGCATCGCTGCCATTCCTGCTTTCGCACGAACGTGATTCACTTCCATATTGAAAGCAGAAAATAACGCCACAACAGTTAAAATTGCTGAACCGATTGCGAAACCTTTACCGATCGCTGCAGTCGTATTACCAACGGCATCTAATTCATCTGTGATTTCACGAACGTTGGCTGGCAATCCTGACATTTCAGAAATACCACCGGCGTTATCTGCGATTGGACCGTATGCATCCACTGTCATCACAACTGCTGTTCCTGCTAACATCCCTACGGCAGCAAGTGCGATACCGTATAAACCTAAAAAGTGATCTGCGATATAAGCTGCGATCACAACAACTAAAGTTGGAATTGCAACTGATTCCATACCGACAGCTAAACCACGAATAACACCCGTGCCGGCTCCTGTTAAAGCCGCCTCAGCCACTAAACGAATCGGTTTCATTGCTGTGTAGTATTCAGTAATTAAACCAATCAAGGCACCACCAAAAGCACCTGCAGCCAAAGCCCAAGTCACGTTTTGCGTAACATTCATCATTGGCATGACGATAAATGAAAGCACAGTTAATAAAACCGGCGGCAACATCAAAGAACTTCTGAGAACCGTTGCTGGAGCCGAGTTTTTAAGAGCCCGAGCAATAAAAATAACAACGATAGAAATCAATAAACCTAAAGTCGAAAGGATCAATGGCAAAAAGATCGCCATTGTACGAGCTGACTCAGGAGTTCCTTCAACTAGAATCGACGGCACTTTATCAGCTGTGATTGTCAAAGCAATCGCCATCGCAGAAACGACAGCCGCAACCATCGATTCGTAAATATCCGCACCCATACCTGCAACGTCACCAACGTTATCACCCACGTTATCTGCGATCACACCTGGATTACGAGGATCGTCTTCTGGAATGTTTTCCACAACTTTACCAGCGATATCGGCACCGACGTCAGCTGCTTTGGTGTAAATACCACCACCGATACGCGCAAAAAGAGCGATCGAAGAAGCACCCACTGCGAAAGAGTGTAAAATAGTCCCTAAATTTTCTGTGTCTTTATTAAAGAAATAATAAATCTAACCTAAGCCAATTAAACCCAGGCCGGCTACTGATAAACCCATCACAGCGCCACCATCAAGAGCCACTAATAAAGCGTTTCCTTTAGTTGTTGTCGCAGCTGCGTGTGTTGTACGTACGTTGGCAAATGTCGCTGCCTTCATACCGATAAATCCTGCAAACAAAGATAAAACCGCACCAATAATAAACCAAGTCGCCGCTGTTGAACCTAAGGCCCAACCTAATAAAGCCGCAACGACAACAGAGTAAACCGCTAAAACTTTGTACTCACGTACAAGAAACGCCATCGCGCCTTCACGAATGTATCCAGCGATTCTGTTCATAGTTTCATTTCCGGCAGGCTGCGCCTTTACGCGAAAATAAAGTCCGATAGCAATTACTAAACCCACAAGGCCAGCAATCGACGGTGCCAATAGGTACGTCTCGAAATTCATAATTTTTCTCCTCTTTAATTAAGCGATATAAAAATTAATGATATCAACGTTTTAAGTCAATTTAAGAATGAAAAGAGGAGTTAAAAAAAAGAGATGGCTAAATAAGAAAAGAAAAATCCAATGCTCAAAATAACCCAGCTTAAAATCAACGCAAACTTTGTCCATTTTCTGCCGCGAATACAAGCATCGCGCAAAGCAGGATCAATCGGACAAGGAGCATTACGATTTTGATAAGCTAAAAAAGAAGCGATCACTAAAATAATAACTGAGCCACTGAACAGCATCACCTTATGTTCGCCTAACCAAATAATTTGGGGAAAAGCCGAGGTCAACGACACCATCGTAGCCCCCAACCCCAAACTGACGAGCAAGGCCGGCAGAGCACAGCATAACAGCGTGCTCATCGATGTCAAAAGTGCGAAAAAATTAACAAAATGATTATTTTTCGCCAATTTGTCCTTCATATCCCGCATCCTTGATTAAGTTTAAAATTTTATCTGAATCCATTGATTGATCTTTTTTAATCACTAAATGAACAAATTTCCCCTCAAGACTGACATGAACTTGTTCAACAGCTTCTTGCTTTTTAAAAACTTTTGTTAACCCTTGAACACAGAAAGAACAAACCATACCTGGAACCTTGACATGAACTTCGCCCGTCAGAGGTTTGGCAAAAACTAAACTTGAAACAAACAAGACTCCGAAAAATAATTTTGATTTCATAATAAACTCCTTTTTTAAAATTACAAATGCACCATTAAATTTAATTGATAACTGCCGTTTAAATTCGCGCCGACTTCCCATAAAACATTTTTATAGTAAAATCGCATTAAATTGGTTGTTGTCCAGTTTTGGTCATTGTGTTTATCAAATTGCACGATCCACCAGACTCCTAAATCCTGTGTATCCGAACGAAACGGCGCCAATCCCGCACGCAATTTCGTGTGCCACAAATCAATTTTATTTGGATCGTCAACATTGGAATGTCGACCGATCCAACGCTGCATGCCTAACACATAATAATCACGATCTTCCCAGTCAGCCATCACTTCGCCCATTTCAGCGGATGTCCACGAATTTTTTTTGCGTTCAGCTCCGGCGCCCAATGTTGTATAAATATTGGCTTGAGAATCTGAAAATAACCACCGTTTCAATAAAAAAGCGTGTTGGACAAATTGCAACTCGGCAGCACCTTCTTTGATATAGTGTGCCCCCACAGCCATCTGTGGATGATAGGAATAGGACAGGCTCCAATCATTCATATCAGTACTGTTTTCTGTATAGATCACCGTGCCGCCCTTATAAATAACCGGGTGTGCTTTGACTGTAATGACAGAGAAGACCAAGGTTGCGAATACTAAAAATTTCATATCTGACTTCCTATTTTTTTCTTTCATCTGATTCACTTTCACGACATACTAGGTTTCAGAAATGACCTTTGTGACCAAAGCACCTAATTATTTATTATTACTGAAAACAGCCACAACGTCCGCACAGATGTCCGAGGCGCTGAGACTGTTTTATAATGAAACATCTCATTTGGTTTTTGCTTTTGGCCGCAAAAAAGGTCTTTCATTAGAAAATACTGAAGATCTTGTCCAAACGGTTTATACTCAAATTTTTCGCAAAAGGCTGCAATATCTAGAAAACCATTCTCCGCTGGCCTGGCTGTATATTATTACTCGTTCCGAAGCCAAAGATGCTTTTAAGTCCGAAAAAATCTATCGCGGCTATTTAGAAGATTATT
>DALYIB010000065.1:0-11795 GCA_031970595.1 Pseudobdellovibrio sp. | reverse complement strand
TTTACGAGTGCATGATGTTCAATCTCATGTCCAGGCTTTGAAAGTGAAATATGCAGTCAATGAGTCCATTTAAAGAAGTTGTCCAGTATCTAGAGTCCTTATCAATTATGCCCAAGACAATGCCGGGTATTGATAAAATTCGTAATGCAGTCAGTGAAAAATCATGGTGGTCATCAATTCAGTCCAAGCAAATTATCACAGTGGCTGGAACAAATGGTAAAGGAACAACCTGTGCGGCTTTGGAAGCGTTGCTGTTGTCGGCAGGAAAAAAAGTGGGGTTGTATACTTCGCCCCATTTGATTCAAACCACAGAGCGTATTCGAATCAATGGTTTAGATATTTCCGAAGATCAATTTGTAGCTGTTTTTTTAAGAAATAAAAACCTTATTCAAAAGCACGAACTGACACATTTCGAGGCCTTGACGTTAATGGCCGCTGATATGTTTTTTACGTCGAACTTGGATTACATTATTTTTGAAGTAGGTCTTGGTGGGACTTATGATGCGACCAATGTTTTTCCCAATCATTATTCTATGATCACAAAATTAGGTATGGATCACCAAAATATTTTAGGCCATAACCTATTAGAAATTGCTAAAAATAAATTTGGGATCGTAAAAAATAATTCGGTCGTGGTTCATCACGAATTACCAGACGAAGTTTTGTCAGAAGTCAAACTTGTCCAGAATAAAACAGCGTCTCGGTGGAGAAAAGCCAGTCCAGGAAAATCGTCTTACCAAAACGGGCAGTGGTGGGTCGATTGTGAATGGGGTCAGTTTAAGATCAATATACCCGGTCATCGATCTTGCGAAAACGCCATGACTGCTTTAACCCTGTTTTCTGAATTAGGTTTTAAGCCACAAGATCATTTGTCGGCACTGGGTCACATTCGTTGGCCAGGGCGCATGCAACAGTTTAATGGTTGGAATTTAAAGTGCCCGATGTATTTGTCCGGGGATCACAACATTCAAGGTGTTCAATCGTTATTGCAAATTTTAGAACAAATGTCCTGGAATCAATTACACCTCGTTGTAGGCATCGGCCAAGACAAAGACTGCAGTGAAATGTTTGAAATGCTGTTAACTCTGCCAAAGGTTAATTTATATTTAACAGAGACCCCATTTAAAGGACGTCGTTTACAAGATTATCCTGAATCTATCAAAAAAATCGCTCACGTTCAGTCAATTGATTTAAAAGATATTAAAAAGCATATTGCGCAATCTTCGACTGAAAATGACTTGGTTGTAGTGACTGGATCTTTGTATTTAGTTGGACATGTTTTACAAATGTCTTCGGTGGATCCGATTTAATGATCTGTCAGTGTGAAAAATATACTGGGTTTGATACACAAGTTGTTTAAAGAATAAAGAACAACTATCTTTGTCACCAAAGCGTCGAGGTTTTTATGATCAAAGCCATTCTGTTTTTCATGCTATTTTCTTTGGGTTCATTTGCAAGTTCTGAAGAAATCATTTTGCAAAAGAAAATCGATATTCAAATATCGAATTTAAATTTATTTTTAACAAGTGTCGAATCTGATTTAAGACCATTTGCGGAAAATTTTCATATTCAATTAGATTCAGGTTCTAAAGTCGTAGTTCCTCAAGAAATTTCTGGAACCCAGATGCAGCCGGTCCTTAAAATGTCAGTCAAAAAATGCGTTTTTATTTTCTGTCAAACGATTGATTTAGATGTCGAGTTTCATTTACAGAAAACAAGCGGCTCCTGCGATAGAAATTATTTACTGAGTGCGAATTTAAGTCGGTCTAGTCAGCTGCTGACCCAGCTTTACAGCTCTATCGATACACAGATTTGCGTTCAGGCGACGGATACAGGTGGTCAAATGCAGTTGCGTTCAACTTTAATCAGAGCTCCCGATTTTCAAAATAATTTAATACAAAAAAATGCATATGCACTTATCAAGCTTCAAGGCCAAGCTATTTTTGAAAGTTTAGTCCAAGTTTTAAAGCTGAACGGAGCCAATTCGATGACCTTGATTGAGGATTAATTAGTTATTCTTTACATTAAGCTTCTTTTTAATTTGAGTTATCAGATCTTCTGAAGCTCGAACTTTCAGAGTGACTCCGTTTTCATTATAAGATTCACCCAAGACTCGCATTTTAGCACGAATATCGCCAATCACGCCTTGGACGGTGTAAGGTATAAATAAATCTTCGTCGATCATCGAGCTTTCAAAATAGCTCATGATTTTATCGCGAAGCATTTTTAGATCGTCTTTATTGCGCGTCGAAATTTGAATGGCCTCTGGAAATTCTGCTTTAAGGTCATTGATGTCTTTTTCAGACAGGCGGTCTTTTTTATTGAGAATGAGCAAACTAGGAACATCCGTTGCGCCCACTTCAGCTAAAACATTTTTAGTCACATCTAATTGCGATCGGAATGAAATATCCGAGCTATCTACGACAAACAATAAAAGCGAAGCATGTAAGGCTTCGTCCAGAGTTGATTTAAAGGACGCCACGAGGTCATGCGGAAGTTTTTTAATAAATCCCACTGTATCTGACATCAAAACTTTAGGACGCGTCTCGGGATAAATGGGGCGTATAGTTGTATCCAAAGTTGCAAACAGTTTGTCGGCCACCAAAACTTCGCTGCCAGTCATGGCGCGCATCAGAGAAGACTTTCCAGCATTGGTATAACCAACCAAGGCCACACACAATTCCTGTTCGCGCTGCGCGCGACGAACTTGGTGCTCGTTGCCGATCGATGCGAGTTCAGTTTTCAGTTCTTTGATGCGATCGCGGATTTTTCGCTTGTCTAATTCTAAACTGCTTTCGCCAGCCCCTTTGCCGCCGACGCCACCACCTTGGCGATCTTCACCGCCGCCGGTTTCGCGAATTCGAGGAGCCATATAAGTCAATCGTGCAATTTCAACTTGGAGACGAGCCGCCTTTGTTCGTGCATGACGGCTGAAAATTTCGATGATGACACCCGTGCGATCTAAAACAGTGACTCCGGTGGCGCTTTCTAAGTTGCGCAGCTGCGAAGGGGATAGTTCAGTATCTACAATGACAATTTGGGCTGAGTTTTTTTGTTCTTCAGTTAATATTCCAGCGTCTTCATCGATTTCCTCGGCGGGAGCATTTTCTAAAGCTTCGTCATGCCATTTTTGAGCGGCTTTAGAAAGCTTGTGTTCGACCATCGCGGCTATTTTTCCAGTGCCGCCGGTCCATTCAGCCAATTCCTTGAGTTTGCCATCACCTAAAACGGAAGCAGATCGATCCGAAGTTCTTTTTTGTGAAACAGACCCTACGACATTGTAGCCTAAGGTTGTCACCAGTCGTTGCAGTTCCTGTAATGAACTTTCGACCTCGAGCTGGCTGACTTTGGGAAGTTGAATGGCGACGAGGACGGCGTTTTTTTTTGTATCTGACATATTATTTTTCTATGAGTTTGGAAAATCTTGGCGGGTAAAAAGTTGGTGTGTTTTTAAATCAATTTCGCCCAACTTTGCGGAAGCACTTTCGCCGCCGCGATTAATAACACATAAAACATCCGTGACAATGGCACCTACGCTGCGCAGATCTTGCGTGCTGAGGATCACTTGTCCACCGGATGTTATAACATCCTCGATGACACAAACTTTTTTACCTTTGATGTCGGCACCTTCTGCAAAAAGGCAGGTTCCATAATCCTTGGCTTTTTTACGAACAAAACAAATAGGAATTCCTGTGATCAGAGAAAGAGCTGTAGCAACAGGAATCCCGCCCATTTCCAAACCAGCTAAAACTTCTGTTCCGGCCGGAATCAAAGGCTTCATTTGCAAAGCGATTTCAGATAAAATTTTTGGATCTGATTCCAGACGATATTTATCAAAATATTCATTGGATATTTGTCCGCTGCGCAGTTTGAATTCGCCAGTCAGGTGACATTTATCGTAAACTTTTTGGGCTAATTCTTTGTGTGTCATCAGTTTCTCCGTCTGTTCATAAAAGCAATCAGTCAGTGTCAGAATGTTGGCTTACTTTATGCTGAGTCAGCAGTATAAGGTAGGTCTTGTGCTGCGTATGATAAAAAAAGAGTGCCTAAAACAGGCTCAAAAAAAGATTCGACGAAATACAGAATTTCAAACGTTTCGTCTTTCCGCGATCTTAGGATTATTGACTTTGATCTTTGTTCTTGTCGTGCGTCTGGTTCAAAATGGCCCCAATTTCAGCCCCAGAACCCCTGCAACGGTTCTGGAGTCCAACACAGCTTCCAAGTAAGCTGCTCTGTCAGTTTCTATTCCCAAGTTTTCAACTTATTTCGACCAGTCAGTAAACTTATTTTCGGTGATTTTTTTTACGCATTTGCCACTGTTCTAGGGCGTATTTTCTCATGTCTTCGATATTGTCGAATTCGTCCACAATTTCAACTCCCAAGAGAGTTTCCACAGCATCCTCAAGAGTCACCAAGCCTGTCACAACGCCATATTCATCTACAACTAAGGCTAGGTGAGCTTTTTCTTTAACAAAGAAATCAAGTGCTAAGGATACAGTCATTCTTTCAGACAAGCTGACGATCGGAGTGACGAGCTCTTTGATTTTCAAATGATGTTGGTCCAGCGAAAGCGCTTCCAGGATTTTATATCGATGAGTCATGCCAATTATTTGATCAAGAGTGTCTTGAAATACAGGAATACGAGAAAAACGAATCGGTTTAAATTTTTTGGCGACTTCGTGAACTGTTAGATCTGCATCCAGAGCCATGAACACAGATCGGGGAGTCATGATATCTGAAATAAAGATTTTATCTAGTTTCATCAAATTTTTGATAATCGTAGATTCTTTGGCCTTCAAAGTTCCTTCTTCAACACCGATTTCGGCATTTTTAATCATTTCGTCACGAGTGATATCAGGCTCTTCGGAAGGCGACGTAAGAGCTTTGGAAATAAATTCAGAAATTTTAACAAATGGATAAAGAGTAATAATCATGATTTGAACGCAGTACGCGCAGAAAACAGCAAGTGCTTTCGAATTATTTTTACCAATGGTTTTTGGTAGGATTTCAGAAAAAATTAAAATTAAAAAAGTCAAAAATACTGAAAAGACACTAACCCAAATTTCACCGAATTCATTATGAACTAAATAAGCGATCCACGCAGATCCCAAAGTATGAGAAATTGTATTCAGGGTTAAAATGGCCGACAAAGATCGATCTGCGTGATCAGTGATATTTTTTAAGATTCGACCGGCTTTTGGTTTTTCTTCGATTTCGACTGCGACGAATGCCGGAGAAAGAGAAAGTAAAACGGCTTCGCACAAGGAACAAATGAACGAAAAAAATAACACCATTAAAAAAGAGAAAACGATTAAAAACATACGAAGATTAGGATATCAATTTATTGGCCTGTCGGCACGAGAGATTTCGTAGATTGTCCTGTTTGTTTCTGGCCTTTGGGCTGGCTTGTGTGCGAGCTTTGAGCGCTTGATTTCTGTGCAGAGCTGGCTGGCTTTTTGGAATCAATATATCTGTCCATTGGTCCTGCCGTATCTAAGACGGCCAGTTTAAGATCCGTACTTTTTTGACAAGTATCTAAGTCGGAGCGCATTTTTTGAGTCAGTTTAAGTTTGTCGGCTTCACGTTGAACCGATTTTTTATCATAACCATAGTCTTCGGCGTCCATGGACTCTGACCAGTCAGCAAGGACATCTTTGATTTCAGCTTCCGTTGTTTTTTTGAAAGCTTGAAGGGCAGAGTCGGAGTTGGCCGAAATATTTTTACAATCTAAATAAGCGATTGGAAAATCTGTTTTAATGTATGGGTTTATCTGATGAATTTGTTCATGCTTAAAAAGCAGGGTTGCAGAGGGTTTATAAATTTGCAGACTTTTTTTCTGAGCCAGTTCTTGTTTTGGTTTTTGAGAGTAAAAAAAAGTTAATTTTGCACCTAAATCAGAGATGTTTGGATTTAAAGAAAGCGTTAAATTTTGATTGAACGGCAGACTGGATTTGCATTCGAACACGTTTTTTGAGTTGGCGACAAATAACGTATTGTTCGGTGTTTGGCTGTCGATTGCAAAATGATAACTGCTGATCATTCGGGGAGATCCATATTCAATGTTATCTTTGAGGATTGTTAAACAAGTTAAAATTTCTAAAAGCATAGACCTTTATTATCAGTCTATTTGTTGAAATTTTCACTGGTTTTTTTGATCCAGTCTAAGTATTCAGGGAATAAAACATTTGTGTACACAGCTGTTCCGAAGCAAGTCACTTTATTTTCTGGATCAAATTTGTTTTTATCGCTTTCCAGCCATTTTGTTCCCGATACAATTCCTAAAACGTAATATTTTTTTTGACTCTGATCGTAAATCAAGCCAGGACCGCCAGAGTCTCCGCTGCAAATGCCTTTCATATCTGTCTGATCGATCAATATTTTAGGAGAATTGAGCTCGTAGTCTTCTAGAATTTTATATGTTCTGTAAAGTTCGCCTAAGTTTTTCTTTTCTTGTTCAGTGTTTAGTTCTGTTAAATTCGATCTCAGTCCATAACCTGCCATCATGAAATCCATCACCGGAAATAGCTGAACTTCAGTTGCTAGCTCGGTGACATATTCAAACGGTAAAGGTCGTTTCAGTTTTAACAGAGCTAGATCATTTTCAGAGCCACCACTTTTATTGCGTCCGTAAGTATCGATGACTTTGATTTCATCCACAGCGTACCAAAGATTCGGATCAAATTTTGCTTTCCAGGGCTTATTGCCCAGAATCACAAAAACAGAATCGGCTGTTTGATTGTCTTCGGGTTTTTCTGCAATCACACAGTGACCAGCAGTTAAAATAACGTTTGGTAAAATAGCCACAGCGGTGCATTGTCCTTTTTGACTAGCTGAATATCCTTTGGGAGTTTTGATTAATTGGGCCCCGGTTGCTAAGTACAGGGCTTTTTTACTGACGGGATCTAAGGGAGTGACTTCCTCGCCATTCAATATTTGCGAATCGGCTTGATTAGACAGTTTAGTCTTGTAGCTTTGTTTTTTATCTTCGGCGCAACCAGAAGACAAAGTCGAGGCCCCTAATACCAGAATCAATGCTAAAATTTTTATAAACCCTGTCTCATTTGTAGACACTTGAAACCCCCCGGTTTTGTGCTGCAATTCAATATATCGATTATTAAGTCAAATAAAGGAATATTGGATTCTGTCTTTAGGAAATAGCAAGACCTTGGCCAAGAATGTTTCAGTCCGAGAATTTAAACTAAAGTGTTTAACTTTTAGCACCGATAAGAAAAATGGAAATTAATGTTGAAAATGAAGTACTTAAGTAGGACGTACGCGCTTTTTATTTTTCTTTTTTTTGCACTATCATCGTGTACTCGTAATCCTTTGGGCGAACAAATCACACAACCGATTTTAAATTTAGGTTTTACGCTGTCGCATTCGTGCGCTACAAACGTAAATGAATTTTCACCTTACACCTGTTCGCTTCAAACCAGTGAAGTCATTCCAAATCTAGTTTGGAAATTTGAACCAGAGAATACTTGTACATGGGCAGTCATTGATACGGCCACGGGAGTCGTTTCAGGAACTGCGACTAATGCGAATATTGCAGGTTGTGATTTAGTTGTCAGTGCCCGAAATGATAAACGACGTTCATTGCCGATCCTGATTCATTTAACAGTCGTCAACGTGGCTCCAACCTTAACGATTGGAAATGCTGCAAATATTTTGGAAGATGCTCCCTTGACTGTTATTCGCACGGATACCGATGTTCAATCCAGCGAAGAAGCAAGCGGCGGCTTTTATGCTTTGGATAACTTAACTGCGACGGCGCCTCGCTGTGCGGATAATGCGGCCGCATTAACGATTAACTCGACAACAGGGGCGATCAGTTATCAGCCGGCTTTGAATTATTTTGGCACTTGTCAAATCAAAGTTATTTACGATGATGGTGGCGGTTGGCCGAACAGTACAGTGGCCGCGGAATTCAGTATCACGGTCGATCCAGTTAACGATGCTCCCGTTTTGGCTGCGATCCCAGCGCAAACAATGTTTGAAAGTGGAACTTTAAATTTACCATTCACAATTACGGATGTGGATAATACTTTGAATTGTTCTGCAGTAACATACACGAGCACGAATACGACATTGGTTCCCAATGGATCAGGTATTTCATTTTCAGGAACAGCGCCGAATTGTATTGCCACAATTACCCCTGTTGCTTTTTTAAATGGAAATACGGATTTAACATTTACAATTTCAGACGGAGCTCTTTCTGCAACACAAACATTTAATTTAGTGGTTGTGCCTGTCAACGATCCTCCTACATTGTCTGCGATTACCAATCAAACCACGAATGAAGATACTCCGATCACAGTTAATTTTAATATCACAGACCCAGATAATATCCTGACTTGCTCGGCGGTGAATTTAGCGGCGACATCTTCGAACGGAACATTATTGCCAGTGGCCAACATTGTTTATGGTGGAGTCGTTCCGAATTGTACGGCGACATTGACTCCAGTGGCTGACTTGTCAGGAACGACAACGATCACGTTAACGGTGAATGACAATGGCGTTCCTAATTTACAAGACGCTCAAACATTTAATCTGACTGTTGTTGCGGTGAATGATGCCCCGGTATTAAGTGCCTTAACACCACAAACAATTAACGAAGACAGTTCAGTTACAATCAACTATACGATCACTGATGTTGATAGCACTTTGAATTGTGGGACATCGATGTCAGCGACCAGTTCAAATGGGGCTTTATTACCAATTGGAAGTATTGTTTATGGTGGAACAGCACCGAATTGTACTGCGACATTAACGCCTTTGGCTGACCAAAATGGTGTTACAAACTTGGTATTTACTGTGACGGATGGTGCTTTAACTGCATCACAAAACATGACTTTGACAGTGACTGCAGTGAATGACGCTCCAGTTATTTCTGCTGTCCCTGCTCAATCCACAAATGAAGATATCCCAGTGGCTGTTAACTTCACAATTTCGGATGTGGACAATACATTAGACTGTTCGACTTCAATGTCGGCGACCAGCTCTAATACGACGTTGTTGCCAAATGCCAATATGGTTTTTTCAGGAACGGCTCCGAATTGTACAGTGACACTGAGCCCTGTCCTGGATTTAACTGGAACGTCGAATATCGTATTAACAGTCACAGATGGATTGTTAACACAGACATCTAATTTTGTATTAACTGTAGTTGGCATCAATGACCCTCCTGTGATTGCGCCGATTGCGAATCAAACAACCAGCGAAGATACAACAGTCGCAGTAAATTTTAACATTACAGATCCAGATTCGACTTTGGATTGTACAACTTCAGTTTCGGTGACGAGCACAAATGGAGCGTTGGTTTCAAGTGGCGATGTCACTTTTACGGGAACCGCACCAAATTGTACGGCGCAGATTACGCCGGCACTGAATCAAAATGGTTCTGTCGATTTAACATTCACAGTGGATGATATGGGTTCGCCGGCCTTACAAGACAGCACAACCTTTACTTTGACTGTGAATCCAGTAAATGATGCTCCGATCATTTCAGCCATTTCGAATCAGACAACAAGCGAAGATACAAGTTATGCTGTCAGTTTCACAATAACGGATATTGATAGTTCTTTAAACTGTGCCACATCCATGTCCTTTGTTTCTTCGAATGCGGCCTTAGTTGCCAGTGGTGATATTACTTTTGGTGGAGCCGCACCAAACTGTACTGCGACTATTACTCCGCAGCCTGATCAAAATGGTTCGACGAATTTAACATTTACAGTCAGCGATGGGTCTTTGTCTGCTGTTCGAAATTTTATTTTAACTGTTAATGCGGTTGATGATGCGCCGGTGATTGCAGCTATTGGACCGCAGTCAACGAACGAAGATACAAGTGTTCCAGTTAATTTTAATATTACAGACATAGACAGTACTCTCAATTGTTCGACTTCGATGTCATATACGTCATCGAATACAGCGCTTATCTCAAGTGGTGACATTACTTTTGCTGGAATTGCGCCGAATTGCACGGCCACTGTGAACCCCAAAGCTGATCAAAATGGAACCAGCAATATTACCTTCACAGTTACGGATGGTATTTTGTCAGCCAGCCAAACTTTTACTTTAACTGTTAATCCAGTCAACGATGCACCCGTTCTGACGGCGATTGCAAATCAATTTACAGGTGAAGGAAATCCCATCACAGTCAATTTAAATGTGACTGATATCGATAGTACAATCAATTGTGGAACGGCATTTAGTGCCACAACTTCAGATGGAACTTTGGTGCCTGTAGGTAATATCACATTTGGTGGAGTTGCTCCTGCATGTACAGTGACATTGACACCATTGCCATTGATGAATGGAACTGTGACGATCGGATTAACAGTCACAGATGGTTCATTAACAGCTACGCAAAATTTTGATTTAACTATTGCTCCAGTGAACGATCCTCCAGTGCTTGGCGCCATTACGAATCAAACAACATCAGAAGACAATTCGCTAGCTGTTAATTTTACGGTGACGGATCCTGATCGCGTTATTTCCTGTAGCAATGTGAATTTATCAGCGACTTCTTCGAATGCAGCTGTACTGCCAGTTGCTAATATCGTTTTTGGCGGAGTTATTCCAAATTGTACCGCGACCCTGACTCCGGTGTCTGATTCATCAGGAGTTTCAAATGTCACAATTACCGTGAATGATTTAGGAGCTCCGAATTTAATCGACACACAAAGTTTTACGTTTACAGTCACACCTGTGAACGATGCGCCGGTATTAAGTTCGATTTCGAATCAAATCACATCCGAGGATAATTCAGTTGCTGTTAATTTTACAATTAACGACGTAGATAACACTTTGAATTGTGCGACTTCAGTCAGTTATTCGTCATCAAATACAGCCTTGATTGATACGGGTGATATCGTATTTACAGGTGCCGCTCCGAATTGTACAGCGACGATCAATCCGAAAGCCGATCAAAATGGTCTGACGAATTTAACATTCACATTAACGGATGGATCTTTAACATCTGTGCAGAATTTCAGTTTAACGGTGACACCCGTGAACGATGCACCGGTGCTGAGTGCGATATCGAATCAAACCACATCTGAGGATAATTCAGTTGCTGTTAATTTTACAATTAACGACGTAGATAATACTTTAAATTGTGCCACGTCGGTCAGTTATACTTCATCCAATACTGCGTTGATTGATACGGGTGATATCGTGTTTACGGGAACAGCACCGAACTGTACCGCAACACTCAATCCAAAATTGGATCAAAGTGGTTTAACGAATTTAACATTTACACTCACAGATGGATCTTTAACATCTGTGCAAAATTTCAGTTTGACAGTGAATTCTGTGGATGATGCACCGGTGCTGAGTGCGATTTCGAATCAAACTACATCCGAGGATAATTCAGTCGCAGTTAATTTTACGATCAACGATGTGGATAATACTTTGAATTGTGCGACTTCGGTCAGTTATGCTTCGTCGAATACGGCATTGATTTCAAGCGGAGATATTACATTCAGCGGATCCGCGCCAAATTGTACAGCGACCATCAATCCGAAAGCAGATCAAAATGGTCTTACGAATTTAACATTTACATTAACAGATGGAACTCTGACATCTGTACAAAACTTTAGTTTGACAGTGACGCCTGTCAACGATGCGCCTATCTTAAGTGCGATCAGTAATCAAAATACTACAGAGGGGACTCCTCTAGCTGTCAATTTCACAATAACTGATGTGGATAACACATTAAATTGTGGAACTTCTGTTTCTGCTGGCAGCACAAATACAACATTATTACCTTTAGGTGGAATCGTGTTCAGCGGTTC
>DALYIB010000064.1:0-11855 GCA_031970595.1 Pseudobdellovibrio sp. | reverse complement strand
ACGGTTTTGAATTTAATTATTTTTTCGATATGAATATCGCAGGCTCGATATCTTATGTTACAGGCGATCACAATGTCGCTTTTCAAAGTACGACAACTCCGTACACGGGCACTGTGAATATTCAAATGATCGATTTTCACGTAAAATATTATTTTAATACCGATAATGTGACCAAAGGATTAGCAGATCTCAATCCTTACGCCCTCTTAGGTGGCGGCTATTATATTCGAACTTATAACCTCAGCCAAAGTATCGCTGCCGATCCGGATCGCGTTGCTGGTTTTAAGTTAGCTAGCGGGATTGAAATCCCTATGTTACGCCGAAGAGCCTATATTGGATTGCAAGGAACTTACAGATACGTCCAATTCCCCGACGAAAACAAAGGCTTTATCGAAGAAGGCGACAACGTTTTCAATCCGATCACACCTAAATTGGATGGGGATATTTTTGAAATCAATGTCTTGTTGGGGCTGAATTTTTAATGTTTCAGAGGCGATGGTTATTCCCAACAATTCTATCGGGAATTGTCCTTGTTCAATCTATCTCTTATTCATTCGACTGCCAAACTGTTTTAAAAAAACAAAATCCGGTCGCTTGCGACAGTTTACAATCGAATTCGATATCGGCTCTGCAACCAGAAAAACAATGGGCTGTCAGAAAAGCTTCCTTACTTTTACAAGCATCGCTGCAGTCCAAAAATAAATTTGCCAACAGCTTACGTTGGTTACGCGATGGACATATTGAAAATCCGACCAGCGTTTCTTTTGTCCATGAACTGAAAGCTGATATTCAGCAACTGCGGCTTTATGAAATCGAGATTCAGAAAATCTCTCAGAAACAAGCTGTTTGCTCGACAGGTTGTTCGGCGGACACCAAAGCCCAGCTCAGCATTCAATACGAAAAACTGAAGTTTTCTCAGATGAAAATTCTGTCGCAAAATCCGGTTTTACTGCATCCTGAAATTGAAAAGCTGGTCGCCGATGATCTGAGCGAAAAGAAAATACAAAATGCGCTGATTCAAAGTTTATCCGAGCACTCGGTGCAACTACTGAATTTATCCAATGATCTAGATCGCTTCATCGAACAGCCCGACACAGCCCCGTCCCAAGCCGTTCTTGAAGCTTTGAACAGACAAAAACCGGATCTGACCTCTCCCGCAAACGAAATCCAAGCCTGGTGTCATTACGATCATGAATTACTGATTCAGAATCGCAAAAATTTAGCTCTGAAAATCGGCGAAGAAGCTGCACTTTGGGGAGCCACTTCATTACTGACTCCTGCAGCATCGCTGATGACCAAATGGGTTCGAAGCGGCTTGCAAGGATTTAAATGGGGTTCCCGCATCACTTCGACTGCTGGACTGGCGCTGGCCTCGGAACAAAGATCACAGTGGCTGGCCCCCGCCATCACTCGACTTGAAACCCGATCTTCGCTGTTAACACAGATTCAAAAATCACCGCCCAATCAATGGAATCCCCAACAATCTATGGCGGTTTTCAAAGTCGGCGACAAAGAACATCTGGCTGTTTTGGATTTAGGTAAAGCTGAACTGAACAAAGATCAAATGTCTTTGGCTTTGTCAGATCGTTATTGGAGCCACGTAGGCGATGTGTATGGCAAAAGGCTGAATTTAACCGAACAAGAAATCAAATCATTTATTCAAACCAGCAACGAAATGCGCGATCGTACGATCCTAGTAACAAGTTCTGAACAATCACCTTTATTAGCTCGTGAATTTAATGGCGGCGTTGGTATTGTGACTTCAAAAAATAAACGCGATTTATTACCGCTTGAAAAGGCCACAGGATTTCAAGCCCAACGTGATTTTGGCGGAGTCGCCGAGGTTGTTCGCCTGACGGCCCACAAAGATGCCAAAGAGCTTTCGATGGATCTCATGAAGACATCGGCAGAAATTTTGAAAGCAGACCCCGAAATTAAAACGTTATATATTTATACTTCACGCGCGCATTCGCGATTGTATAAGGGGATGGGCGTTCCCGTTAAAAAAGAAACTCTGTTAGAGAATGGCCGTGATGTGGTCATCGAAGTTCGAATCGCCGATATTAAGTAATTGAAACTTAATTCGTCCAGTTCACTAAAAACAAATTCAATACCTGCAACACAATCCCCATTATGATTAAAAAGGGTGTAAACCATTTTAATAACCAAATCCAATGACCCACGATCATCTGACTGGATTCCGACTGCTCGGACACAAATTTATTTTTATAATCCATTTCATTCAAAGATTTAAAAAATATCAAAATCACACCTAAAACAGATATCGGAAGTAAATAATTAATTAATAAGGAATCTAAATTTTCAATTAAACTTTGATTGAAAATTTTCACGTTATTAAAGACAGTTCCTGAAAAAGCCGGGAATACAGATAAAAACAGCGTCACAACCACGATCATCCAAGCCGAAGAAAAACGGTTGGTTTTTAAAAAACGATCCGACAAATTGGAAATCAACGACTCTAATAAAGCAATACTGGCATTCAAAGCTGTTAACCATAGGCAAACAAAGAAAGCTAACCCAAAATACTCGCCGTATTTAAATTTCATAAATAATTGCGGCAATGATTCAAATAACAAACTGGGATCCGTCAATTGCTTGGTTGAAACTGTAAATGCCACTGGGAAAATCATCAGAACAGCAAAAAACGAAATCAACACATCCACAATCGTGACCCGCATTCCCACCGACGGTAAATGGTCTTCATCTTTGAAATAAGATCCAAAGGTGACTAAAATCCCCAGCCCCAAAGACAACGTAAATAAAACGTGTCCCATGGCATGCCCCAAAGACGTCAAATTCAACTTTGAAAAATCAGGATAAAATAAAAATCTCAGAACTTCTTCTGTCGAAGGCAACGACAAAGAGCGGGCTAATAATAAAACAACCAACACTCCAAAAATAGGCAAAATAATTTTCAGAATGGATTCAAAGCGTTCGGTAATCCCTTTGACAACAATAAATCCACAGATCAGCAAATGCACACTGGCCAAAGCAAACTGCAAAGAACCATTTTCACTCAGAACAGTCATATTAATGGTTTTTAAATAACTCAGTTTATCATCCCGAAATAAACCCACTAAAAACTGAGTAATAAAATGCAGGACCCAACCGCTGATCACCGAATAATAAGAAAGCATAACCAAACTGATAAATAAACTCAGACGGCCGATCCAATAAAAAGGCTTTTTATTTTGAATAGAGACTTGTCGAGTAATTTTCAATAGACTTGCTTGTTTCGTATGTCCCATGATCATTTCCGCAATCAGAACAGACACTCCGACAGTTAAGCACAAAAATAAATAGATCAGCAAAAAGGCGCCGCCGCCGTTTTCACCGACGACGTAAGGAAATCGCCAAATATTTCCCAAACCGCAAGCGCTCCCTACGGCCAGTAAATAAAAGGCAATTCGATTTCGCCAAGATCCTCTTTTGCGCAAAGCTGTTTTACCGGACATGATCGCTTTCTCCGCCCCGACGCGATTTCATACAAAAAATACGAATCGGTGTTCCGTGTAAATCAAAACGATCTTTCAAATTTTTAATTAAAAATCGTCGATAAGCATTATCAACACCGTCTGGATGATTGGCAAAAGCAATAAACGCAGGTGGCTTTTGATAAGTCTGAGTTAAGTAATAAAACTTCACGTTCGTCGTGCCCCAAACTGGAGCCGGTGCTTTACGAATCGTTTCAAAAAAGAAATCATTCAGTTCAGAAGTCGTTACTTTGAAATTCATTTTGCGTGTGACAGATTCGATCTCTGCGAACAATTGATCAATTCCATGTCCTTTAACGGCCGAAGTAAAAACGACGGGAACATCTACAAAGAAATGAAAGACCTTTGCCACTTGACTTAAGAAGGTCTGTTTATAGTGTTCGACTTCGGTTTGACCTAAATCTGATTTATTAGCAACCAGGATAACACCTTTGTGATCTTCCAGAATCGCTTGCATAATTTTAGCATCTTGTTCAGTGGGCCCGATAGTTCCGTCCACAACTAACAATACGATATCCGCGCGGCGAATCGATTCTTGAGATTTAAAAGCGGAAATGATTTCAAGTCCGTCTTCACGGCGTGATTGACGACGCAAACCCGCTGTATCGACAATAATATATTTTTCATCGTTGTATTCAAAAGGCGAATCAACCGAATCAATGGTCGTTCCTGCCACATCTGAAACCAGCATTCGGTGTGTCCCTAATAAACAATTACAAAGTGAACTTTTACCAACGTTGGGCTTACCCACCATCGCAATACGTGTTCCATCATTCGCCGTTTTAGGAGCTTCGGGAACCATTTTCACAATCCACTCTAAAACATCACTGACTCCGCGACGTTGTTCGAACGAAGCCGCCACAACATCCAAACCAAATTCATAAAAATCCGCTTTCAACAAATCTTCTTCGTGTTGTCTGTCGACTTTGTTGATAACTAATAACATCGGACGACCCGTTTGTTTCGCTAGCTTAATAATATCGCGATCTTCAGGTAATAAACCCGCACGACCATCCATCACAGCGACAATAAAATCCACTGAAAATAAAAATTCGGTCACTTGTTCTTTGATCAATTTGGAAAATAAATCCGAAGCCTCTGTCACCCCGCCTGTATCAATCAAATCAAAAGATTTACCCCAGATACTGACTGGCTCGACCATGATATCGCGTGTAACACCCGGCTGGTTTTTAACGACGGCCTTACGTGAATCTGTCAGGATATTGAATAATGTCGATTTCCCCACATTGGGGCGGCCAATAATTGCGACCTTCGACGCAAATAAATTATTTGGTTGTGTTAACGACATAGTTTAACTCCTTCATTAGATTTTTTTGTTCAAACCAATTTTCTTTAACAACAACGTTCAGTTCCAAATAAACTTTAGAAACGTCCATCATTTTTTGAATTTCTTTACGTGACAATTCACCGATTTTTTTAATCACTGCAGCACTTTTACCAACGACGATCGGCTTGTGTGAATCCTTAGAAACTAAAATATCAATATAAATTTTAGGACAAGGTTTTGCATTTTCATCAAATTTTCTTGTTTGCACAGCCAAACTATAAGGAATTTCATGAGTTAGAACTTCAAAGCATTTTTCACGCACGATTTCTTCAGCCAAATTACGCACACTTTCCGTCGTAAACAACTCATCGTCATAAAGCGGCGCCTCTGAAAGTGGTAATTGATTTAAAATCTCTACTAAAATCGCTTCACGATCTTCAGCCTTATCTTTGGTATTTGAAACCTGCAAACATGGAACTCCATAAGACTCGACCAGATCTTTCAACATCAATACACGGTGCGACTTCTCTTTTAAATCTGTCTTTGTGATAATTCCCAACCAAGGTTTTTTGCTGGCTTTAACAAGGTCAATGATTTCTTGGTTTCTGGCAATATCCGATTCATCGATACTTAAAACTGCTAAAATGACATCCGAATTTTTAATAACGTCTTCGGCTTCTTTTTGTAAAAACAAATTCAATCCCGATGTCGATTTAACCAATCCCGGCGCATCAACAAACACAATTTGTCCCTGCGAACTGCTGAAAAGCCCCATAATACGTCGACGCGTTGTTTGCGGTTTTGCCGTGACGATTGAAACTTTTTCTTTCACTAAAAAGTTCATCAAAGAACTTTTACCCGCATTGGGCTGACCAATCAGACCGACAAATCCTGCTCGATAATTTTTAGCTTTTTCTAATTCATTTTTTCCCATATTCCACCCAATCTGATTTAATTTCTAAATTTTATGTTTCACGAATATCACTCACGATTTCGTGGTTTTACCCGCTGCCGAAACTGTTTTGTTTTTCCGCGACAGCTCTTCTAACAGCATTTGAGCGGCCATTTGTTCAGCCGCTTTTTTACTGGCCCCCGTAGCCCGTACTTTTTCGTCATCTTTTAATTTCAAGCAAACTAAAAACTCGGGCTTGTGACTAGGACCGGATGACATCACCAATTCATAAGTCGGTGTTCCTAAGTTTAATTTTTGCGTCAGTTCTTGTAACCGCGTTTTATAATCCTTTTCGTATTCCAGATCCGGCTTGATGTCTTCGATGTCTTTATGAAACTCAGTCACAATATATTTCTGAACTTTTTCAAACCCCGCTTCGCTGTACAAAGCTCCTAATAAGGCCTCATAGGCCGAGGCTAAAATTCGGGGTTTCAAATGGGATTCTTGTTCCGCTTCACCAGGACCTAAAATCAATTTTTCATTCAAAGACAATTTTTTTGCTTTCTGACTTAATATGTCCTGGTTCACCAGACTGGCTCTTTTTTTCGAAAGTGCGCCTTCCGTATCCTGAGGAAAGCGTTTCATTAAATCTTCAGCGATGACCAAACCTAAAACGGCGTCCCCTAAAAATTCCAATCGTTCGTTATGCAAAACATCTTTGTTTTTTCCCACACAAAAACTTTTGTGCGTTAAAGCCGTTTTGATCAGATTGGCATCTTTGAATTGATAGGCCATATTTTGTTCGATGCTCGAAAAGTTTCTAGACATTTTTGTCTCCTCGAGTCGCCGACAAAATAATATCACCTGATTCGATTTCAACACCTGTAATTCGAACTGGCAGAATTTGACCTTGATCGCTTTCAGTTAATTCCAATTCGTCTGTTAAGCGCACAGGCCAATAATAATCTGTCAATCCTTGGGCCCCTTTGGCAGGTTTATTTAAAATCAAAGCTTGCTGTAAAGTTCCAACCTGTTTTAAAGCTTCGGCTTGTTGTCGGTGCCAGCTCAGTTCTCGCAACTGGGAAGCTCTTTCTTTTCTTTTTGCGAATGGAATTTGTGGCAGGGTTTCAGCTCGAGTTCCCGAGCGTTCGCTGTAAGGAAACACATGCAGTCTTGTCCAAGGTGTTTCTGATAGGTTTTTAAAAGTATTTTCAAACTGTTCATCGGTTTCAGTTGGAAATCCGGCGATGACATCCATCCCAATATAGGCATTCGGAACTTTGTGTGCGATTCGATTCAAAGATTCAATCACTTCTTTTTCTGTGTATTTACGCTTCATATTTTTCAGCACCTCTGTATCAGCGCTTTGGATACTCATATGAAAATGCGGACATAGTCTGGAATCCGAATACATCTCAAGAAGTCGTTCTGAAATTTCAACCGGTTCTAACGAAGACAATCTGATTCGCGGAACACGCGTCTGAGCTAGAATGGCTTCAACCAGATCATCCATATTTTTCTTGGTGCCCGAAACTTCGTCCTCGTAGTCCCCAATATGAACACCCGTTAACACGATTTCATTATAACCTTGATTTTCTAATTCACGTATACGCGCAATCAGATCTTTGATGGCAATAGATCGACTTTTACCACGAGCGTATGGAATAATACAAAAAGAACAAAAACTATTGCAACCATCCTGAATTTTTAAAAAACTACGCGTGTGACTTTTTTCAAGTCCACCCCCCGCCTCGAGATCTTCTTTTTTAAAAATATTTGATTTAAATACTTTTTCTGTCAGTTCTCCACGAAAATGTTTTTTCAAGAGATCTGGCAAAAGACCTTTATGCGAATTCGCCACGACCAGATCGGCTCCCGGTAAATTTTCAAAGGATCCTGTATCGACCTGAGCCGCACAACCCGTAACCACAATTGTCGAAAAGGGTTGTTGTGACTTAATTCGACGAATGACTTTCACAGCTTCTTTGGTGGCTTCGGCTGTGACCGCACAAGTATTTAAAATATGAATTTGTGCTTTTTCTTTTTCAAGCTTGGGCACATATTGAAATTGATGCGTGGTTAGATTTTTTTGAATCAAGCCACTGTCATAAGTATTTACTTTGCAACCAAATGTATGAACGACGAAATTTAGATTTTGATCCATCCGCCCCCCACCAATGTGTTTTGATTTCGGTAAAAGACAGCCGCTTGTCCAGGTGTTACGGCTCTTTGAGGCTCTGTAAATTTTAACAAATAGCCATTTTCATTTTTTTGAACTTTGGCTTCAGCGCCACGATGTTGATAACGAATTTTAACATTTAATGTTTCGCCATCGACAACATCTGACAACAAATGCGGTTCAATGACTTGAACTGTGTCATTCATTAAATATTTTTCTTCGCCCACCCACACTGTGTTTTCAATTGCGTCAATTTTGATCACGAATAATTTTTCATGATAAGTCATTCCTAAACCTTTACCCTGACCAATCGTATACAAATGGATTCCTTCATGGCTAGCCATGACTTCACCGTGTGGGTAACGTTTAATAAGACCTTTTTTCGATTTTAAAATTTCACTGCTGACCTGTTCTTTGATAAATTGATCATAACCTTTGTCGCCGACAAAGCAAATCCCCGTCGAGTCCTTTTTGCGTGCCACAGTGAGGCCTTTTTCTTCGGCGATTTTTCGAAGCTCTGGTTTTTTCAGATGACCGATCGGAAATAACAAATGTGGAATAATTTCTGGCTGAATCGTAAATAAAAAGTAAGTTTGATCTTTCCAATCATCTGTTGAAGTCACAATATGTGATTTTCCATTGTCGTCTTGAACAATTTGCGCGTAATGGCCCGTAGCCAAATAATCACAACCCAATTCTTTCATCTTTTTAACCAGATGATCAAACTTTAAATACGTGTTGCAATTCACACAAGGCAAAGGCGTTTGGCCTTGCAAATATGCCGAAACAAAGGGGTCAATCACAGTCGCCTTGAATTTAGCTTCGCAATTCAGAACATAAAACGGAATATTCAATTTATCAGCTACGCTGCGCGCATCATCCACATCAATCGAAGAACAACAAGTTCCGCTGCCTTCTGTGATATCACACTGACTGTAATCCCAAACTTGCATGGTCGCGCCAATGACTTCATAACCTTGCTCGACTAACAAGGCGGCGGCCACAGAGCTGTCCACTCCACCACTCATCGCAACGAGGACTTTACCTTTTTTAACTTTATTCACTTCTGCATTTGAGTTCATCATAACTATACAACCTTATTCTCTGAAGAAGAGTTTGGAATAAAAAAATTATTGGCTTCCCGAATTCTTTGAACGACTTCGGCTAATGTCTGTACAAAAGTTTGAATTTCCTCTGCCGTTGTTCCCCACCCCAAAGAAACTCGCAAAGAATTTTGTGCTTCTTGGCGCGAAAGACCAATCGCTAATAACACAGGACTGGGTTCAGGATTACCACTGCTACAAGCCGCACCCGTGCTGACAGAAAAACCTTTCAGATCTAAACTCATCAGCAAGGTTTCGCCATCGACACCGGGAATCACCAAACTGGATGTATTGGCTAAACGAGGTGATAGCCCCGCCGTGACTTCAGCCAAGGGAATCGTTTTTAAAATTTCAGATTCCATCTGATCACGCAAAACTGTCATGTTTTTTTTCTTTTCAGCAAGTTCGGAATAACCTTGTAATGCCGCTAGCAAACTGGCAATCGATAAAATATTTTCAGTTCCACCACGACGGCCACGTTCCTGGCCACCACCATGGATCAAGTTCGTATAAGGAGAACCTTTTCGTACAAATAAAACACCACAGCCTTTCAAGGCATAAAACTTATGCGCCGAAAAAGTCGCGTAATCTATTTTCAAATCCGCTAAAGATAAAACTTCTTTACCCAGGGCCTGCACACAGTCGACATGAAACAAAACTTGGTTTTGTTGGGCGATTTGTGAAAGTTCACGGATCGGCAATAAAGTTCCCGTTTCATTATTCGCAAACATACAGCTGATCAAAGCCGTCTTATTTGAAATCTTATGTTGCACAAAGCTTAAATCTAAACGGCCCTTTTTATCCACTGGAATCCAATGAATGACAGCGCCGAGTGTTTCCAAGTACTGAGCTGATTTAACGACACTGGGATGTTCAATCGCTGAAATAATGTATTCGTTTTTTTCCATTTGGTATTTGGACCAGACAGATTTTAAAATCGTGTTATTGCCTTCACTGGCGCCTGAATTAAAAATCAACTCCAGAGGAGAACATTGAAAAATTTCGGCAAATAATTTTCGGGTTTCACGCAGTATTGTTTTTGGACCACGTGAATCAATATGGATAGAGGATGGATTTCCCCAATTTTCGATATTATTTTGAATAGACTGTTGCACGCGCACGGATAGTGGCGTGGTCGCATTGTGATCTAAATAAATGCGCTGAGAGCGTACTTCGGATTGTCCAGACATAGCGGTTGTATATACCAGAATTTTAAAAAAATGAGAAGTTTTAAGGATTTAGCCGATGAAATTAATACAGTCTTGTCTGACTCAAATCGCGTATATTTGATTTTATACAAAATCAGCATGAAAAACAAGCCTGGACGAACGAAGGGAAACTGTAAAGTCGTCCTGCGAACTCTCCGATATGAAATCCAGAGGGAAATAACTTGAATCAAGCACTGCGTTCGAACGAATGGGAAATTCGATTTAATCAAGAAGCACTGGGCGTTGAAGAACTGCTCATGGGTGGAGATATGCAGTTATTATCTCAATCAAAAATTCGCATCGCTTTAGAAAATAAAATATTATCTTGGAACGATTATAAGAACTGGTTGCAAAACGAATTTCAATTACCCGTTTTGAAAAACACACTTTCTGCTTCCGAATTATCTGAACTTAAAAATAAAATTCAAGAAAATAAACAAACGTTCAAGCACCATCAAATTTGGAACGAAGATACTTTACCACTGGAAATTTGGGACAATCATTTAATCGTCCTAGGCCTGTCCCCGAGTGATCAAGTGATGAGTTTGCCGAATGTGATTTTTGTACTTTGTCCCGTTGAAATTATGTCTGAACTGGCCCAGGCTTATCAGGTGAATGGACAATCTGACACAAACGAAAATACAAACTCAGCTGTCGGAGAAAAAAGCCTGTCTAAATCATCAACGGATTTACTTTCGTTGGATCTGAATGTAGCAACACCAGTTGATCTGAGTTTTGCGGCGATTGCGAGTCAATTGGCCTCTGAAAAAACAGCAACAACAGCCACTGTCGACCTCGATCAAACGCAAAGTTCATATGTACTGGAAACTGAACCAACACCTGTGGTTGAAAAAACCGAGAAAACTGAAAAAACAGAGAAAACATCAAGGACTCAAACGCAGACTTCTTTTTCTGTTGTCTCCGAAGATGAATTGTCATCAATGACCAGAAACTATTCGGCATGGAATAAAATCGAAGAACAGCATTTAACTTCTTGTGAACAAGCTCGTAAAAATTTCGATGCCTATGTGGTTCTAAAAGTAAATAATAATAAAACAAAATTGTTCAACATGGATGACGATCTGAAAAAAGAACACATCAATGAAACATTGCTTGAATATGATTTAACAATACCCAATCCATTTCAACAAGTCTATACAACCGGAATGACAGAATCCTTTGGATTAAATCAGTTACACTTAACAATTTTGGATTTTAAATATGCGTGTGTAACGCCTCTGCGTTTAGGCTCGCAAATTATTGGGTTCCTGGTCGGGTTCAAAGTGACTAAGCTGAATTCGGAAGACGAAAAAACACTTGAGCAGCTCGCTTCAGATAATGCCGCTTAAAATGATGAGTGACGATTTAATTTCAAAATGATTCCTCATATTTTAAATACAAATTTCGTTTTTCATTCGTCTCGATTTTTAATTGAATTCGTATCATTTTTCGATCCAGCGGCCAGTCGTGATCGGCTATGCGACTGGGCCATTCAATAAAAATGGCCCCTACTTGATTCTGTTGAATCAAATCCCACATACCAATGCTTTCAACTTCATCCGCTGATTCAAGTCGATAGAGATCAAAATGATCAAAGATCATCGAATCAGACTCATAACGATGATGAAAAGCATAAGTTGGTGACGCTACCATCCGAATCTGAAAATGTT
>DALYIB010000063.1:0-11880 GCA_031970595.1 Pseudobdellovibrio sp. | reverse complement strand
GCATAAAAATTGCAAAAATTTTAAATACGATTGGCGCTCGATCAGCGAAATGGATAAAAAAATTTATGTTGATGAAATGCAAGAAATTGATCCCGAATTCAAACCACCTCTGAATGAACTGAGCATCAAAGATTTGAAAGCTCAATTAAAAAACGAAAAAAATCCCACAGAAAAATTTAAAATTTACCGACAGCTTCGCCAAAAATATCGCAACAACGGCCAAAAAGACGATGCTCGCCGAACAGCGACCCAAGCTTATAAATGGGCGGAAACAAGCTGGAACAAAGACAAAAAAGATCCTGTTCTGTCACAAATTTTTATTGACGCCAGTATTCAAATGGCGCGCATTCAATGGAATGCCGACGACCATAAAAAAGGTTTGCAAACTTTAGACAAAGTGATCAAAGCCCTTCCTCAGGAAAATCTGATTGAGCTTTACTTTGTGAAAGCGAAAATGGTCGAAGAAGACAAAGATTACGACCTCGCTGTTGAAAATTACAATAAATGCCTGGAACAACTGGCTACAAAAAAATCAAAAACCAGTTCGATCGATCCCTATCGCATCAGCTGGAGTAAAGCATGGTTACTTTATAAACAAGAAAAGTGGCCCGAAGCTGAAAAAGCCCTTTTGGAACACAGCCAGCTTGGTAATGATTTAACCGAGAAGTCTCGAGCAGATTTTTTCAGAGCCAGAACTTTAACTTATCAAAATAAAAAAGACGAAGCTCAAAAGATTTTAGAAAAAATCATCGAACCCGATTTTTACAGTTACTATTCTTTGGCTAGTTACCACGAGCTGAATAAAAAATTTCCACCTTTTGCCAAACTGAAATCCAAAGATAAATTTGAATTTGACAGTTCTCTTGAGAAAATCGGCAAAAAAGAACGTGAATTATTTTTTGATCTGATTAAATATTCAGAATTTAGCATCGCCGAAAAATCGATTCCATTTATCGCTACAAATTTAAACCAACAAACCAATATGGCCATTTATTTAGCGAATAAAACACAGCGATATTTGCCACTTTTTACTTATTTCGCTCGACTCACGAACGACGAAAAATGGGATGTTTTAATCGAACATAAAAATTTAGTCTTTCCGATTGTCCACGAAGGTCCTGTCAAAAAAATGAGTGAAAAAACGGAACTGCCCATGTCACTGATTTACGCGATTATGAAACAGGAATCTGGCTTTAATCCCGACAGTAAAAGCCACGCCAATGCGCTGGGTTTAATGCAAGTGATTCCGCGATTGGCTAAATCACTAGCCAAAAAATACAAAATTAACTATCGACACGAATTGGATTTACTGAATCCTGAAATTAATATCGAGCTGGGCAGCTTCGAACTGAAAGATCAAGTTTCCAAACAAAAAGGACAACTGACATTCGTGGCGGCCGCCTATAACGCTGGGCCTGGCGCCTTATCCAACTGGCTTAAAACAAAAAAAGCCGAGCGTGATATTTTTGAATTTATCGAAGATATTCCTTATGATGAAACCCGAATGTACGTCAAAATTATTGCGCGCAATAAACTGTTTTACGAACGTATTTTAAATCCCAAAGACGAAATCGAGTTTCCTAAGGACTTTGTTCAACTGGCTGTCTCAAATTAGGACAGTTATTATTTAAATTCCGTCCTCGCACTGACCTAGGGCTGTTTAGATTCATTCGTAAAATACCGATGATCACGATATGAAAAATTCTAAATTAGCTCTCGGTGTTTTCTCGGGTTTTGCATTCTTTTGTGTGACGGCTATTATCATCAGCCAGAACGATCAGTTTGAATCCTTTTTTACAGATCGCAGTACGCAATCCGTCGGAAAAAAAGCCAAAAAAATCGAGGGTCGCGAACTGGAACTGGGACAAGTCAAAGATCAAAGCACCGAGGTCATCAACGAACCTTCCGCCTTATTTAATGATCCAGCGATTAAACAAGCCTGGGGACTTAAAAAATCAGATGCGGCACGCGCTTGGTCTGTCACCAAGGGCAGCAAAAAAGTTGTCGTCGCCGTGATCGACACTGGTATTGATATCAATCACGAAGACCTGAAATCAAATCTTTGGAAAAATCCGGGTGAAACAGGACTGGACAGCCAAGGTCGCGACAAAGCCTCGAATGGAATCGATGACGATGGAAATGGATTTGTTGATGATGTGTATGGATGGAATTTTGTTTCGAACAATAACAAACTAGATGACAATCATGGTCACGGTACTCATATCGCTGGCATTATCGGCGCCGAAGCTGGTAACAAAAAAGGCATCAGTGGTATTTCACCGGAAGTCAGCTTGATGGTTTTAAAATATTATGACCCAAAAGTTCCAAATACGGATAATTTAAAAAATACGGTCCGAAGTATTCAATACGCAGTAAAAATGGGCGCCCACATTATTAATTACTCCGGCGGTGGAACAGATTTCTCCCAAGAAGAACACGATGCGGTTCAGTCAGCGGAACGTAAAGGAATTCTGTTTGTAGCAGCAGCTGGAAACGAACGTTCTAATTCAGATGAACACCACTACTATCCGGCTGACTACAAACTCAAAAATATTATTTCAGTGACCGCGATCGATCCTTCGACATCGGTTTTATCATCTTCTAACTATGGTACGGAAACAGTCGATATTGCGGCCCCTGGACAAAATATTTTGTCTTGTTTACCTAACAGCACTTACGGACTGATGACTGGAACTTCGCAAGCGACCGCCTTTGTGACAGGCGCAGCCGTTTTAGTCATGTCACATAAAAATTTATTCGGAGACGCCCAAGAAGTTAAAAAGTACATTTTAGCAACCGGCGAAACTTCGGATTCACTGATCAGCAAAACAAAAACATCACGACAACTTAATTTATTCAAAGCTTTAACGATTTTGGATGGCGAAAACAAAACGATTACAGGAATTAATAATAATATCAAAAGTTCCGCTTTTGTGAACAAACCCGAACAATTTAATGATCCGAATTTAAAAAATAAACCCTCAAAAAATCTGTCCCAAGTTGTACAGTTTAGTCAGGATTTTATTCAAAATGTTGAAAAAGGATCTCGCCCCAGAAAAAAGCCCGTCGAGCGTTTAGCGACAGAGCCTGAAAAAGAAAATTCAAATTAATTATTTTTCGATATTGTTGTTTTTTGAGTTGGAAATAAACCACAAACCAAAAGACAACAAAGTCATCGACACAATTAATCCCGTCAAATTTGGAAATGTCGGTCTAATTTTATTATAGATCAACAAACACATTCCAACGATACCCACCAGCATAAAAATATCTTGGCCATTAAGCTGTGTCAGACGGTGGATTAAGTTCATTTTTTGAACGACATCTTCTTTTTGGTTTTTTTGTCGTTCTTCTTCAAAGCGACTTTTAACCATATGTTCCAGACGCAGTTCGATCTGTTTCAAATATTTTTCAACCAAAGGATCATATCCCATTGATTTTTTCAACTCGGCGTATTTCTGAGAAGCAAAATTCAAGGCCATTTGTGACTGAGCCAGATCCAAAAATTTTTGATGTTTTTGGTCAACCATTAAATCCAACATCACTTCAGCCCAACACTTTTCAAGCTCATAAAGTCGTGGATTTTCAATTTTTTTAAGTTCATTGTATTTCGATTCCAAGACATGACAATGAGGACATTCATCCTGCTTGAAGGGTTTTAAATAAGAACATTTAGGACATTTTGAAAATTCGACGTGATTGGTGACTTCTGTACGAAATAACCCCAGATCCGTCTTTGTTCTGTAAAGAAAAAAAGATTTTTTGCACTCCAAACATTCAAATTCAGAGGCTTCGACAGAATTTGTTGAAAATGCGCTTTCGTCCGAGCAATAAAGCTTTTGACAAGACGGACAACGAAATCGAATTTCAGCTGTTAAATCATTTAACATATGATACCCCTAGATAGAATGACGAAACTGAATCCATTTTTCAAGTTAAAAAAAGAGCATTATTTATTTGCAGTCCTTTCTGGTATTTTTGTAGGTACTTCTTACATCCCCCTTCCAGCTTGGGCGATTGCTTTTTGCTACCTTCCACTGTGGTACACAGCTCTTGATTTAGACAAAAACAATTCACCTCTTCGCTCCATTTTTACGGCCGGCTGGATCACTCAAGCTCTTTTATCTTTGATCGGATTCAATTGGATTTACTACACAGCCACAGAATTTGGCTCGTTACCAGCCCCCATTGCGGCTTTGGCCTTAATTCTATTCTGCAGCTTAATGCACATTTATATTCCTCTCGCATTAACACTGGCTATTTATTGCAAACGCCGTTTTAAGCTGTCAGCCACTGCGACCGTTTTTTTGATCGCCCTGCTATTCAGTCTATTCGAACGATTTTGGCCAAGTATATTCCCATGGCATTTGGGATACACACTTTACTGGATGAAATGGCCGATTTACCAATGGGCAGACACGATCGGTTTTGAAGGTCTTTCAACTTTGATTTTACTTTTTCAAGCCTGCCTGTTTGTTATTTTACAAAACTTGGAAAAACACTTGATACCAGCCTTTGCAGCATTATTTGTACTCATCGGCGTAACAGCCGCTTTATTTATCACAGGCAAAAGCAAACAACAGTACTGGAGCCAGTTTGACGAACAGTTTTCGGCCATGGTTGTTCAGGGTAATATTGAAAATGCCGAAAAAATTGCTTCCGAAAAAGGATACAACTATCAACCCGCGGTCTTGCGAGCTTATATTGATTTGGCTGAATCCGAACTCGTCACCCAACCCGAAAAACCGGATGCATTTATTTTTCCAGAAACAGCCCTGCCTTTTGCCTTAGACACTGTTTTTGCAACCCGTCCGAATCAGCAAATTCTGCAAAGAAAATTACAAGCGTGGAACAGTATTCTTATCACGGGTGGCTATTCCCAAGATCAATCTCGCAAAGACCACTTGGGAAACCCGATTGTTCGTAATTCTATTTTTTTCAAAGGACCACAAGGTGACGTCAGCGAACCTTACTTTAAAACTGAACTTTTAGTTTTTGGCGAATATATGCCATTCGGTAAAGAGTTTCCTTTTTTATATAAACTGCTTCCCTTCGTCGGTGTTTATGAAAAAGGACCTGGTCCTGTTTCTCGAGCCGTCCCGAATATTCACGGCAAAGTGACCCACATCGGACCGCAAATTTGTTACGAATCCTTAGATCCACAATTTTCACGCGGCCTCGCCCTAGCGGGTTCTCAAATCCTGGTGAATGTGACTAATGATTCTTGGTTTGGCGACTGGGCTGAGCCTTACCAACATATGATCATGACGTTGGCTCGCGCGGTTGAAGTTCGTCGCCCGCTGATTCGCGCCACGAATACAGGAATATCGACAGCTGTTTTAGCTAACGGAAAAATTCTGGCTCAGTCTAAAATGAATCAAGACTGGGCTCATCAGTTTCAAATTCAATATCGCACCAACAGCGAACTGACTGTTTTCACTCGCTGGGGCTATTTAGATTATTTAATTTATTTATTAGCGACTGTTCTGATTTTACTAAAGGGTTACTATGTTCAACGTAAAAAATCTTGATTGGCACGAAATTATTCAAAAAATTAAAAACTTTGCGACCAGTGAATACGCAAAGGTCGAAGTGGAACAGCTTTCACCTTTGAAAAACGCTGAAGAAGCCGAAAAAAGCTTTTATGAAATCGAATCTGCTGGTTTTATTATTCAAACAGGAATTCGTCCACACATGGAAAGTTTGGATTTATACGAAACTTGGATGACTCGTTTACGCAAAAATGCCGTCTTAAAAACTTTGGAACTTCGCGATGTTCGTCATTTTTGCTTGGAAGTCATTGCCTTAAGCGAATCTTTGTCTGAACAAAGCACGGCCTGGGCCACAGATATTTCAGAACAATTGATGCGTGCCGAAGAACCTTTATCTGCCATCGATAATTTAATCACACCCAGTTGCGACATTCGCATGGACGCTTCGGAAAAATTGTATCGCTTATCCAGAGAAAAAGACCAACTGGCACAACAAATTCGTCATCAAATGGACCGCTTGGTCAAAGACCATCAAATGGATCACATGCTGCAAGAAAAATATGTGACCACACGCGATGGTCGTTGGGTGATACCCGTCAAAGGCGGGATGCAACATTTTGTACCTGGAGTTATTCACGCCAGTTCGCAGTCCAAACAAACAGTTTTTATGGAACCTGAAGTAGTCATCCCGATGAACAATCGGTTGCGACAAGTCGAAGTAGAAATCGAAGAAGAAATTGAGCGCCTGCTGATTGAAATTTCAAATTATCTTGCTACGCAAAAAATGGGCTTTGAAAAATCCAAAGTTCTTTTACAAAAGTGTGATATCTTGTTGGCCAAATCACAGTTGGCTTTATTACTTCAAGCAGAGCCTTGTCGTTTCCAAGATGGAAATGTTATTCTCAAAGAATTGTACCATCCTTTGCTAAAAATGAATGGCAAAAAACCGATCGCAAATACTGTGAACCTGACTCCTGAAAAATCGATTTTGATTTTATCCGGCCCGAATGCGGGTGGTAAAACAGTTTTATTAAAATCCATTGGACTAGCTGCACAAATGGCTCGATGTGGGCTACCGATTTGCGCAGAGCGCGGCTCCTCGCTACCTTTTTTCACTGAGGTCGTCACAGGTATCGGCGATTCTCAAAGTGTTGACGAAGATCTCAGTACTTTTGCAGCTCATTTAAAAACTCTGGACACGGCTTTAAAACTCAAAGGCTTGAATAACTTGATATTAATCGATGAAATTTGCGGATCCACGGATCCCGAAGAAGGCAGCGCATTGGCTCGTTCATTCATTGAACATTATTCGAAAAATAATGTGTTCGCAGTTATTACTTCGCATCTCAGTCCACTGAAAACGGGTTGGCCTTCGGACTCTGTCGTGCTTAACGGCAGTTTGGAATATGATTCAAAAAGCGGACGCCCAACTTATCAATATTTACAAGGTATTCCAGGTGATTCATTGGCCTTGTTGACGGCCAAACGTGTCGGCGTGCAAAATTCAATTATCGATTTAGCGACAGAACATTTATCCCCGTTAGCCAAACAAAAAATTTCTAGCCTAGAAGAAATTGAAAAACTGAAAAAAGACTTACATCAATTGCAAAATCAATTGCGTAAAGAAATTTCTGAAACAGAAAGCAAAAAACAAAATCTCGAAAAACAAATCAAAGAATTTGAAACTCAAAAAGAAAAAGAGCTCGAGCGCACAATCCAAAAAGCGACTCGCAAAGTCGACGAAGTCATTCAAACGACCAAAGCCGCTGAAACCTTAGAAAAGCACCGCAAGTTGCAAGAAATTAAATACAACATGCCTCAAATCGTCAAAGGCAATCAGGTCGCATCTGCAGGAAATCACCTTCAGTTCAAATCAGCACAAGAGTTTTCTGAAAAATTTCCGCCAGGCTCTAAAGTGTTTGTCCAATCTCTGAATCAAGACGGCATAATTCAATCAAAGCCCAACGCGAAAGGCGAAATTCTGATTTTATCTCAGTCGATTCGTTTACAATTGCCTTGGACGGAATTAAAGCCCGCTTTGAAAATGACGAACCCGACCAATCAATTGGCTTCGCGCAGTGGCTCTTCACGTGTTTCATTTTTAAATGAAGATCGTACGATCGATGTCAGAGGAAAAACGGTCGAAGATGCCATTTCTGATTTGGAAATGGCTTTAGATCAAGCCAGCGTCAACAAAGAAGATCGTCTTAAAATCATACATGGTCATGGCACCGAGGCTCTTAAAAAAGCTCTTCGAACTTATCTCTCGCGATCTGTCTATGTGAAAAAATGGAAAGCCGGCAACAGCGAAACCGGTGGCGACGGTGTCACTTGGGTTGAAATATTAGATTGATACGTCAATTTATTATCCAACTGTTACAGTTGATTTTTCACCCATCTCAGACTGCAACGCTCAGTTAAAACAAGTTGATTGATAGCTTGGCACCCCCCTTGCTTTATAGGTTTGTATACAACTTAACATCCTAACATTCAGGGGGAATATATGATGTTTCAAAATAATACAAAAGTGATCTTAGCAGTTTTAACTTTAGCTTTTTTATCTTCTTGTAATAACAGCAAGTCGAATGAAACAAACTATCTTTCCAACAATGGTGTTAATAATATTTATGCACAAAAACAATTGGCGAGCTGTAACAAATCTGCAGGTACAGATATTTCAGTCAGTTTAGCTGCTGTTACAGACCAAGTCGGTAATGCCAATCCAAACTGGTTGAAAATGAAATTTAATTTCTTATCTGCAAACGCAACAGCTTCAGGTAATGTGATCCGTATATTTAAATGGAAAGTCACGGGTGTTCAAGCTTACCTAGATCCAACTCCACTTGCGATGAACTCTTATGCTTTATCGAATCCTCAAGCTTTAAATCCAGTCCAGCAATCCATCACAGCTTCCGAAGTTACAACTTCGAATGGTTATTACATCGCTTTGAATGATTCCGATGCTTCGTTTCAGGTCTTAAAAGTAGTTGTGTACAATTCTGCTGGTCAAATCGTATCACAAATCAATTCATTGATTCCTCAGTTTAATGCTAATTATAGCGATTATGTTTACAACGCAGATGGAACAGCCCGCGCGACTGTGTTAACTGATTTACACCCATTAAAAGCTTACTCGGGCCAAAACTTAAACTCGACGCAAGTTGCAAGTTACTACCAAGCTTTTTGCTTCTAAAACAGAGCAGTTAGACTGCTCTGTAATTGCCCTACTGAACCTGTCTAGTGTGAATTTTCAGTGGTCACTTCTTCGGCTTCCAAATTTTCTCCCTGACGATAACGACTTAATAAAGCTTCATCATTACTTGGGAATGAAAACAACAATGAGTGCACCTGAGTATTTGGATCTTCTTCAGTTACCACCACATAATGAGCATCTGATCCTGCATGCTCAGAAATATCCGCAATAAAAGTAACTAAAATCTGTCCATCCGAACCCACTTTTCGCCAAATTTCATCGGGCTCATTGATCGCTTGATCACGGTATTCGGCGTACTTTTGAAAATCCTCAGCTGGAATGTCTTTATCAGAACGCACTTTCATCATAGCCTCTAATAAACCAATGGCCAAATAATCACCTTCGAGAAGCGAGTCCCCATCAATAGCCGCAAACTGAATGGATTCCAGTTTACGATGGTAAATGATTTCTTTTTCACGAAACAAATCAACCAGTTCAGGATCTTTTGTTGGAAATTGAATAAAAACAAAAGTAGGAAATTTTTCTTCTGAATTTAAATAGACAACAGCCACATAATTAAAAAGCTCATCACCGTGCTGCATTTCCTTAATCAAAGTATAAACTGGAACATCTGGATAAGATTCTTTGTCCACCCAAATTTCATCTGGATCATCCAAAACAGATTCCAATAGAATTTCTTTTTCTAGGACTTCTTCTTCAGAAAAATCCACTTTGGGATTATAATTTTTGTCGTATTTACTTTGATAGGAATCTAATTGCTTCGAAAAAAATCCCAACAATGTTTTCTCGTTTTCAAAAATCAAACCTTGTGCTTCATCGACTACAATCAGTTCTTTTTCTTGAAATTTTTTAGTGGTCTTTTTCAACTGCGCACGGGAACGCTTCGACTGCGACTTCACAGGCTTGCTGGATTTAACTTTGAATTTAATTTTCTTGGCCTTTTGATCTGCCGAATTTTTCTTGTTAATTTTAGAACCAATTTTACTGTTTAATTTACTAGCAACTTTACTCAACTGTGACGCCCCTTTTGCATTAAATCATAGCGAATAAAGTGAATTATGTTCTAGTTAATTCTATGACTTAACTCGTCAACAAAGAAGATTGAAACTCTCTAAATCCTGTTTACGCTTAAAAGAAAGGGGATCCATTGTCAAAAGTTGAAGTCTTTCTAAATAAAGAACAAATCGATAATCTGAAGTCGATTTTGGATCAATCGCAGATTGGGATTCACCTTTTATTTGATAACCAGTTAATCGCCAAAGTTTTCAAAGATGATACAACCGAAGAAGAATTTTTCGAAGTTGAAAACCTCAAAAGAATCCAAGACGACTTGATGAAGCTTTTACAAATGAAATCTTTGTCTGAAAAACAAGAATTCATCCGTTCGTTATCCGAGGACAGCCAAAACCGCATCGTCCGAGCTTATTTTTACATTATCGAAAATAATTTGAAACAATCGCAAAAACGCCCTCACTAACAAATTTAATTTTTCTGACATAGATACCGATAGGCTGTTTATGAACTGGCAGGTATTTTTATTTTTATCTACGATCATCGGTTTTCATTCCGGCCTAAGGGCGGAATACCGAGTCTTTGTTTTACAAATTGAAAACACTCAGACTCAAAATATCCGTACTGTCAAATCCACTCTCGACCCAGAACAATATAAAACTCTGTATCCAGTTCATCCCGACGAAGTCGTCACCTATACGAACACTTGGTTGTGTCGTGGCTCAACAGCGGGGCTACAAGGCCTTTGCGAGGCTCCACTCAGCCCAGAACCAGACTCGAAAAAAGTCCAGAATTAGTCTAAAATCAGTTATTTTTAGTCTCAAAATAAGACGAATAAATTTCTGTTTGATAAACTGTCTGTATGACGGATTCAATCAGTAATAAAAATGCAGATCGCGCCTATATCAGAGAGATTCAGCAAGAAAAAAATCTTCGCAAAAAAGAACTTGCCGACAAAGAACGCGAAGAGATCAAACAGGTCAAAGATTTTTATTCAAAAGAACGTAAGAATGTCGACCAAGAAAGTGCTGCCGCCATCAATCATATCAAAGATCAACAAATGTCCGAAGAAGTCGAATCCAGAAACTACAAAAGCGAAGAACGCAAAGCTCGTCTAGAACAATCTCGCCTTGAAGCCGAAGAAAGAGCTGAAGCTCGCCGCACAGCGAGTGTGGAACAAACTTCTGTCTACAATCGCCAAGGACGCATTGAAAGCGCTGAAAAAAAAAAGCCTCTAGTTCAGAATTATCAGACTAAAGAAACAGATCAATTTTACCAAGTCCAAGACCGCGGCAGCCGTATATCCGAAGACCCCAATGGATATTACATCGAAGCCTATGTCCCTGAGCATGAAAAAGATAATGTCCGTCTTTCAATTACGAACGACAAAGCTGTTTTATCTGGACAAAGAAAATTTAATGACAGCGTCGATGAAGGCCAAAAAAGAATGGCTACCAATAACTTTCAAACTTTCAGAGAAGAATTTAAATTCACTCGACCCGTCAGTTCTCAGGGAATGACACGAGAACGCGAAGGCGACTACATTCGATTTTTCATTCCTAAAATGGAAGCAATGCGCTTCGACGAAGAATCCTAAAGAAAATTTTAATCTTTAAAATACTGAGACACTTCTTTAAGTAAATAATTTTTTTTGATTTGCAGTCTTTGAATTTCAGCAAATTGATTTTGAATCGTTTGCAATACATCTACTGTCTGCGCCGGCTGATCAGACATCTCGTTGTAAATTTTCATTTGTAAAGAAGGAATATGATTCACTGAATTAACAACTTCAGTTTCCGTGATTGATTTGTTATTTAAATTCAAATTTTTCATATATCCCTCTTAATATTCACATCGAGTATTCAAGTTATCAACCGGAGCTGGAACCGTGCGCTCTGTGTTCGCGGCTAAGTACGTAGCCATGACAGAACCATTGTCTTCCTTGTGTTTTAATCCCAAGAAATGACCCATCTCATGAAGCAAAAGTGCTTCAAAACTGTAACCTACCACATTCGCTGCATTAGCAGCTTTTACGATTTGGTGCGCGTTTTCGTTATAAAAAGAAAAATCATACGCATTAATTCTGATATCGGCTTCTTGAATCTCATCACCTGCCCAGTAGACAGATGTGCGACCTTGTTCTGTCTTTTTATCTGACTCCCA
>DALYIB010000062.1:0-11937 GCA_031970595.1 Pseudobdellovibrio sp. | reverse complement strand
CAGCGGGACCAGATTTTAAAACATATAAAAATTCAATATGACCTTTGTTTTCGACAATTTTCATATGAACATTTTTTAATTGGTTTGGATACTGCGTTTGTAAATCCGTCAGCTCGTGGTAATGAGTTGCAAAAAAAGTGTGTGCTTGAATATGTTGTAGGACGTGCTCTAAAATTGCTTGTGCTAAACACAATCCATCAAAAGTCGCAGTGCCACGTCCGATCTCGTCCAGAATTAATAATGACTGCGGCGTCGCTTCTTGTAACAAAGCCGCTGTTTCTGTCATTTCAACCATAAATGTCGAAAGACCTTCACTCAGCTGATCGCTGGCACCAATGCGTGTGTGGATCGAATCATATAAAGGCAATAAGGCCGTCGATGCCGGAACGTCCGATCCCATTTGCGCTAGCAACACCGTTAGGGCGACCTGACGCATCAGTGTCGATTTACCGGCCATATTAGGACCCGTAATCAAGTAACATTCACTTTGATCCATTCGAATTTCATTGGATACAAATCGACCTTTTTGAAATTGTTCAACCACTGCGTGACGTGATTCAGTTAAATGCAATTGCTGATTTGTTGAAAATTCCGGTCGACAATAATGATTTTCAAGCGATAACCACGCAAGACCCGTGTAAAAATCCAATTCACTGGTTTGTTTCGATAAACTTAAAATATCGCTGGCATGATCAATGACCTTCAAACGCAACTGATCAAAAATTTGAAATTCCAATTCGTAACGTTTGCTTTGAGCCGAAAGAACTTTTTTCTCAAGCTCGATCAATTCATCCGTGCAGTATCGTTCCGCATTGGTCAGTGTCTGTTTACGCTGATAGTGTGCTGGAACTTTGTCTTTGTGGGTATTCGTCACTTCGATGTAATAACCAAACACATTATTGTAACGAACTTTTAACGATGAAATCCCTGTGGCTTCTTTTTCTTTGGTTTCCAGCGTTTGTAACAACTGCTGAGATTCAGATGTTAACAAAATATATTCATCCAGTTCAGGATGAAAACCTTTTTGAATGATATGTCCCTGCTTCACTGTCAAAGGGGGTTCTTCGACGATGGTTTGCTTTATCTCGTTTACCAACTGACCAAGTACGACTAAATTCAATTGATGCGGAAATAATTTTTCACTGACCTCGACGGCTGCAATCCCCGCCTTCATCGAGTCAGCTAGGCTTAATAAATCGCGCGCATGGGCCTGTGGCAAAGACATTTTAGTAAATCGTCTTTCCAGATCACCCATTTGAACCAGGATTTCACGAATTTTTTTCAGTTCGAATAAATGGCTTTTAAATAAAGAAACTTTTTCCTGGCGTTTTTTAATTTCGACAACATCGCGCAAAGGAAAAAGTAAATTTTGTCGAAATAACCGCGCCCCGGCTGAAGTTTTAGTTTTATTAATCGTATCAAATAACGAACCATCGCTGGCGCCTTTATAAGTTTGAAAAACTTCTAAATGGCGAATGGTATTGGCAGACACCATCATCCGGTGCGAAAGGGATCTGCGTTCGAAAGGGCGAATTAAATCTTTGACCGGATGTTGTGATAAACTTTGAATATAGGAAATCAATAACTGACAAGTTTCAGTTTCAGTTCCCGAAAATTCACCATTGTGTTCAGTGACTAAAATATCTGAACCCTGCGGAATTTGGGATTTAAAATCAGTGGCCACAACAATTTCAACGACAGGCAATTGTTTCAACAAATTCCATCTTGAGGTAAAAGCATCTTGGGCGTTTTCAGATTCGTAATAAAAACTTTCGCCCGTACTGACATCGACAAAAGCCACGGATTTTTCATCCACAGCCGCCATGTAATTGGCCATCGTAGAATCCAGAGTGTCCGGATCATAAACCATTCCCGGCGTCAGGATACGTGTGATCGCGCGTTTCACAATTCCTTTAGCGGTTTTGGGATCTTCGACCTGATCACACAAAGCGACTTTGTAACCTAAGGACAATAATTTATTAATAGGATTTGCCACAGAATGATGAGGCATTCCGCACATCGGAGTTTGGTCTTCGGATTTTTTATTTCTTTGGGTCAGAGTAATTCCCAAAAGCGGCGCCGCTGTGGTGGCATCTTCGTAAAATAATTCAAAAAAATCACCCATACGAAAAAATAAAATTTTATCCGGGTGCAGAGACTTAATATCCCAGTATTGTTTCATTAAAGGCGTCAGGCTTTTTTCTGATTCTTTTGACATACAAAAGTTTTAAAAAGCCTGTATCCCAGTGGCAACTATAAAAACAAAAAAAGCCAAGCCCACTTACAGGCTTGGCTTATAAATTAAGCAAAATATCCAATTTTAAGGCTTTTTATTCTTGGCTTCGACTTCGGCTGCGATTTGTCGAATTTTATCCTTATAATTATCCGGCAAAGTCCCTAAAAAGGCCTTGGGATCTTTCATGGCCTTAAGCAGTTCTTCTTGGGCCTTAATCGGATCGCCGGCGTGTTTATCAATTAAATATTTAAAAATATCCGCGCTCAGCTGATAGGATTCTTGTTTCAATGCGCCATTCCCCACCAGTTCCGTCAGCTGTCGGTCCGCGGGACGAGTGTTGGGATTATCGTTAATATATTTTTCGCGCGCTGATTCGTTGATCATCGTATTTCGGACTTGCTCGACGGCTTCGTTCGAAGCTTTTCCTACATCTTCGGCCGCCCATAAATTCAAACTGACCAAAGAAAATAAAATCGTTTTCAAAATAAAATTCATAACACGCTCCCTGGATCTTTATCGGGTTATCTGAAAAAAATCTAAAGAAGTGTCTTAGACTGAGACGGATTCCGCCCGAGTGCATTATGAGCTGAAAACTTCACCTTGGATTCCTCTGACCAAATAGGAACCAGCGAAAAATTCATTATAACCAATTGATTTTCACCATGAGAATTCAAGACAACAATAGATGCTTACTTATACGTCAAAAAGCGCTCAATGATTTCAATATATAATTTAGTATTACTATTAAAATGATTAATTCTTAAAAAATCGATCGAATATTTTTTAAAGAAAAATATCATTTTAATATGTTTCTTTAAAAATATATTTCAGTTTAATACAAAACAAAAAAATGTCTAAAGTCCAGTCCAAGTTTTCCGATTAGTTCGCTCAACGACACCTTTGTCGCACGTAAGTTGGGAGTAAACCACCATGTCTAATAAGTCTTTTTTGATTTTATGTGTTATTGCTTTGTCTTTAATTACAAATGTCTCATTAGGAGACGATAAAAAAACAAAAGATAAACCATACATTGTGATCGTAGGACCCCAAGAGTTAAATAAAGTTCGGGTCAATATTGAAAACTACGAGCCCACCGATAAAGATGTTAAAAAATCAGAAATTGATTTTGGTGATGGTACCGCTAAAGCCATCAATTCCGATGACGTATACCACACTTATTCACAAAATCGTTCTTATACTATCACGATTAAAACATGGGACTCAAAAAATAAGCTAACGACATATTCTGAAAATATCCAAATCAACTCTCAGTCAATTGTTAGCGATATTCCAAACTCAACCATTCTAGGGCCGATGGCCGTGCGCGATGAAAAGAAATACAGTCTGAACCTTTCAACCGCACAAAGCTCTAAACTCTATAAACTGACAATATTCAAAACTTCCGATTTAGATCAACCCAAACACAAAAAGGATTGGAATAAACATAAAAAATGTAAAGCTGACTACAATGTAGAAATTAATGATTTAGACATATTTAAAGAAAATGAAATTTCTTGTTCCACGACATTAATTGAAAAATTTGTTAAGCTGAATGCTAAAAATGTAATTCGTTTTGAAGCCGATGAACCTTATTGGAAAAATTCATTTAAAATCAAAATTAATGCTGTTGAATTCAATCAAATACCAACTGACGTCAGCGCACCAACTTTAAGCTCGAATATTCAGACAAATTCTCTTACCAGAAATGATTTCTTACATATTTCAGTTTCTGACGTTTCCAACACAATCACTTATGTCTGGGACGAAAATAACGTACTTTTACAAACAGAATTAAATAAAGAGTTCGACATTCCATTATTTGAAGGTATTAATAATTATAAAATTCAATCCGTTGATGCCTATCAAAATCAGTCGCAGTTTTTGAATTTAGTCAACATTACAAAGGACACAACCTCTCCTATCCTGGCCATTAATTCAAATTCAGAATATATTTATTCAAGTTATCCACAAAATTTTAAAATTCAAATCAACTCTAATGAAAATTTGAGTTCAGTATATGTTAATGGAGCAAGTGCTCAACTGGTTGCGCCGAGCACGTACGAATACTATTTAACCATTTCAAATCCACAAATTGTCAACTTGGCAATTGTTGGTGTCGACTATGCCGGAAACTCGAGTACAATTAGTCAGAATATCACATTTGGTATTGATAATATTTCACCGACTGTGACTACAAATTTATTAAGCAATTTAACGACTAAAAATCAAAGATTCCAAGTATCAGTTGTTGATAATTCTGCATTTTCAACTCAAGTGTATATTAACAATTCTAAGGTCATTGAAACGACTAATAGCGCATTCGATATCGACTTAGCGTTAGGTAACAATAACATTCAGATTGTTTCTACTGATGCTTATAATAATCAAACATTACTTAATTTCTCAAATATCGTTTTTGATAATGTAGCTCCTGTAATATCTGCAACAGCTCCTCAAAATACGTTATTTAACCAATTGCCGCAAAATCTTAATTATATTGTAAATTTTAATGAACCGTTAACTGAATTAAGTTACTCTTTAAATGGTGGTAGTTTGGTTGCTATCCATGCCAATCAAAGTCCATTAAATGCTAGTATCTCAATTACCCATTCTGGCCAACAAAGTATCGTTTTTACCGGAGTTGATATTGCAGGCAATTCTTCAATTTATACTTTGGATTTTCATGTTTATTTAGATAATTCAGCACCAACTATTACAATTGGTTCGTACGATTCATTAACTAACCAAAACTCAATTAATTTGCCAATAACAATTACTGACGCAAATTCAACTCAAACAAATATTAAAGTCAATGGCGAACTCATCTTAGAAAACTACAGTCTTAAGTCATTTACTTTTGCTGCACCATTAAATAATGAAGGCACAAATACCATTGAAGTATCCACAACCGACCTTGCGGGCAATCAATCACAAATTCAAAGTATTACTATAAACCGCGACACAGTGCCTCCTAAACTAAGCCAGCTCTTTCCTGAGGATACGGCAATTTTTAATTCACTTAGTGTTCTTGTTACAGGACATACAAGTGAATTGTTGTCTGGCTTAACGATAAATAACGAGTCCGCAGCCTTGGATTCTAATTCAAATTTTTCAAAAAATATTTCATTCAACGAATACGGACAAAAAGTAATTTCTATTAAAGCGACAGATCTTGCCGGAAACGAAGCGATTTATAGTTGGAACATTAACTTACAAGATGATGCTGCACCTAAAATAATATCAAATTTAAAAAATGGTTTTACAAATATTAATCAAATTAATATTCAAGTCGAAGGGCCTGCACAAACAAATCTACAAGTCCTAATCAATGGAGGCGAGCAATTTAATTCAATTTCAAATTCTTATGTAACAGAATTCCAATTTGGGGAAACACTTCACAACATTGAAGTTATTGCAACATCACCATCCGGAAAGCAAACCCGAGAAGTGTATGATTTGACACTTGATACACAACCACCATTTATAAATATTTACAATGCTCCACCGACTACAACGTCTGATTCTGTCGACATTACCTATACCTTTTGGGATTCAACCCCAGCTACGTTTCGTGTTGTTGCAGATCAACAATTAATATATGAATCTTCTGAAATGTTTGGATTCTTTACGATACCTACATTAGCAGATGGCTCACACATGGTCAGTATTGCAGCAATAGATTCTGCGGGTAATATGTCAGAGCCATTAACTTTTGAAATTTTCAAAGATGCCACAGCTCCTGTAATAACAATATTGGAACCTGAAAATAATAGTTATGTGGACGCCAATTCGATAAAAGTTAAAGCAAAAGTAGATGACCAAGTTATTAATATTCGAGCAAATGGTTTAGATATGGTTTGGAATGAAACAGAACATGTATGGGAACAAATTTTAAGTTCCGGCAATACAGATGATTTCCAAATTAAAGTTACAGCTACAAATAGACTTAATCAAGAAGGTGAACAAATCGTAATAGTTAAACCTTTGGTTCAGCCATTAGTAAAGTCACTTTTAGGTCTATATGAGGATAGTATTAATAATAAAATGATCGTAAAAGGTGCTGAAGGCGCAACTAGACCATATATGGATGTTAAAATCAGCTATGGACTTTTTAACAGTCAAACAATTAAAGCTGATAAAAACGGTAGCTTTATGGTGCTTGTACCATACAGAGATGAATATACAATTTCTGTGAACGATCCTTACACTTCAGGTAACACAACACATATTCTCAAAAGATTTAACCAGGAGATAATTTTATCAGGTATCGTTAAAGATGACTTTGAAAACCCGCTTCGAGATGTTCAAGTTACTTTGACTTCTAAGAACATAAGTGCATGGACAGATGAAAATGGAGTATTTAAATTTTTAACTTCTGATTATCCAGATTTAAAAATTCAAGGTGATCAAGTCATTGTGTTTAATGGTCTTAACGCTAATAATCAATCTAGCTCTCGCCCTAGAAAATTTTCTTCGACTACAATGAATGTATCGCTTTCAAATATTCAAAATAACGTGATTCAAAAAACTATTTACATGTATCCACAGTATTTAGATACAGCTCAAACCCTTTCCGCTTCTGGAGGTGGTGTTTTAACATCGGACGAAGCACCAGGAGTTATTTTAAATGTTGCTTCAGATATTCAAGCGCAATTCCCATCTGGACAAATATCAGAACAAATTCAAATTTTCACTGTAGATTCAAGTAAAATTTCAATTGCGCCACCTGCTGCTGCTATGCCTGAGCAAGTTGTTGTATTAGAGCCTAGTGGAACTACATTTAGTGGTTCTGTAGAATTAACTTTACCTAATAGTTCAAACTTTCCACCAAAAACAAGTATGTTTATTATGTTGTTTAATTCAAAAACAGGAAAATGGGAAGCTGGAGGGTCTGCAAAAGTATCTGAAGACGGACTTAGTGTTGTAACCAAGCCAAATGAAGGTATCCGGCATTTTTCAGTAGCTTATGCAATGCCCGCTCCCGCAGACATTTTATCTACTGCACAGCCGGACAAACCTGGAGCAGATTCATTCAGTGGCGCTGTATCAACAAAAATTGAAACAGCTTCATTTAAGGTGATAGGACAAAAAGTAACACCAAGCTTAGTTTATAAATCATCTTGGGCAAAACCTTCTGCAACAATAACTAATATTTTTAATATTCCAGATAAAGAAATTTCTATGGCTAGCTTTACTGAATCAGGTAACATTTCTGAATCTTATGCAGTAAGTGTGATCTCTTGCAGAAACAATACTATTTTTGGACAACCATTTGATTGGATGTTTAAAGAACTTCAAAGAAACTTAGATTCAGCTGGCTACAATAGAAAGAAAGAAGCTATCCAGTCTGAATTGGCACAAAATAATTTATTACCTGAGAACTGCACTGCTAGTGAAGATAAAAAGATTTTTTATAATAATTTTGACTATACATATAACTATTCAAACTTAACGGCAAAAATTCAACCAAAAAAAGTTGATATGACAGTTGCTACTGCTGATATAGTTATGCCAACAAAATCATTCAATAAAATTCCAAATGTCGCGCAACTTTCACAATTTCTAGAGCTTAAAAATAGCCAAGGTCAATATTTGTCTTCAGGAATTTATCCATATATTGCAAATTATAAAATCTATTATGATAAATTGATTACTGGAACATTACAAAGCTCCTATTATGATTATGTAACAAACACCTCTACTACTAAAACAGAACCTCTAAATCAAAAAATCGAAAATGAGTGGTTTGGAAGTGATTTAATTGATAATCTTTTTGTTTAAAATCAAAGAAATTCAGCGGCAGGACAAGGTTGGAAAATTGCTGGAATACAAAAAATAGTTAATCCAAACTCACAAAGAATTCTGCTTGAGGAAGCTGATGGCTCTATTTCAACATATTCAGTTGATAACACTATAGAAACTGTTGCTGATTTAAATTCTTTAAACGGCGATTTATCGAAAGGTATTTCATTAAATACTTGGCCGGAATTCGTATATACAGATAAGGATTCCAATCAAGTTAAAAAAGCTAGCTTGGGAAATAACAATCATTACAGCGTTTCTTCAATTGGTACAATTCCAGAAGTTAATGGATCAATTTCGGGTTATACTTATTATAATTGGACAGCTCCAGGTGAGCAATATACATGGGAAGAATGCGTTGAAAGACTATATTTTCCTGGAGGTAATATCTGCGTAAGAACCGAAACTCGCGTCTCATATTATCAACTTCCTAAATCAACATGTAAGGTTAACTCATACCCTGTTAAACAAAAATCTTTACCATCGAAATATTTGGCAACAAATAATGGTGTATACGTTTTAGATCAATCTAGGTATAATCTAGGATATTTATCAAATGGTAATTATACAGATTTATTAGCTACTAAGTCTAGTTTTCCTAAAATTTCAGGATTTGTTTCTCAAAGCACAACTGACATATTTTCATATCAAGTAATCTTTGATGAGCAAAAAACTAATGAATGGATAACTTCCTATTCTGGTATTGAAAGGCTTAAGGATTCAAATAATAGCTATTTAAAAAACATTGTTAGAAATGACAATTTTGAATATTATAATGCATGCGGTACACCATCAAATAATGTACCAGATTCAAGTGGAGAATTTTACAATACATATTTCAACTCACCTACTGATATCATTCAATCCTACGATTCAAATTATTTACTAATAGCTGATTCAGGAAGCTCAAGTTTTTCATCTTACAATATTTTGACTGGTGAAAAAACTGACATATCAGTTAGCAACGGAAAACCTAGAGGACTTGCAGTTGATCAAAATCAAAACATATATGTCTCAACAGATATCGGCCACATTTATAAATTTGATGTCAACGGTAATCAAACTTTAGTTGCTGGCGACGCGCTAAATGGACAACTTTTAAATGAAGGCGATCCATTAAAACTTAAATTTAACAGCCCATATGGATTAGCATTTGATAACCTTGAAAATATACTTTACGTAGCCGATACTGGTCACAATAGAATTGTAAAAATTGATTTTACTAAAAACCTAGCCTCAGTTTTTGCTGGAACTGGACAACCCGGGGATAATGGAGAAGGCAAGTCTGCATTAGAAGCGCAAATAAGCAATCCAACACATATATTTATCGACCAAAATAGAAATTTAATCATTTCGGATACTGGCAATAATAAAATTAAAAAAGTACCACTAGGCGCACTCTCAAGCTCTAAACTGACTTACAAATCGAATTCAAATGACCATTCACTTCTTGTCAAAAATACAGATGGAACTTGGGAAAGACAATACAGAAATAAAAATAAAGACATTTTTAATTCGCACGGTTTTCATATAAAATCAATATCTTCTAATTTATTGGAATCAACTTACGAATACGACACAAATAACAATTTGTTAAAAGTTAAATTTCCGAACAACCAAGAAATTAATTATACCTACTCAGGTGGAAAATTGGCCTCTATAACTGATGTTTCTGGTAAAGTAACATCATTTGACCATAATAGTGACGGACAGTTAACAAAAGTAATATTCCCGGACCAAACACAAAAACAGTACACATATGACAATAATGGCTTGCTTACTGAGGAACGAAATCAAAAAGGGCTCATCAGTCAGTATATTTACAATGAATTCGATCGATTAGAAAAAGTTAAGACTTCAGTCGACAATTCTAGCATTCAAATTTCAGATGCTGTTGCTAAAGGACTAAAAAGAATTGATAACGAAAATCCAAATTTATTTATCCCATCAAACTCTTTTAACGATAAAGATGCCTTTATTGATGCTAATGGAAATCAAATTTCATTTACGAAAGATGTTGATGGTTTAATTTCGTCGATTGTAGACTCAAGAGGACGTCTTACTAAAATAAAGCGAGATCTAAACTCTAGACCTATCGAAGTAATTGATGTTGATGGCTCCATGACACAAATGAGTTATGACAATACCTTTGGAGACTTAATACAAACCAAAAATGTAACATTAAATATAACGACACAGAAAGCCTATAACATTTATGGTCAAGTTATTAATGAAATAGATCCATACGGAAAATCAACAACATACGAATATAATCAAAAATTATTGCCAACTAAAACAACAGCCCCTGATGGAAAATATCAAATAATTTCATACTCACCCACACTAGATTTACCAATTGAAAAAGCAGCTTATGATAGCTCTGGAGTTTTACAAGGAAAAATAATATATGAATATGACCAATTAGGCAGAATGATCAAACAAACTGCATTAAATGGAAAATACTCAACATACGTCTATGATGATGCAGGTAACGTTTTAACAGTTGCCTCGAATATTGACTCTCAAAACCAATCAATTACAAGTTACGAATATGATGCAATGAACAGACTTGTAAAAGTTACTTCACCTAAAAATGAAATCACCGAATATTCTTACTCGCCAATTGGTGAACTTCTTGAAATCAAAGATCCAAATGGAAAAATTACAACTTTTGAATATGATCTAAAGGGCCAACTCATTTCTAAAACTGATCCTACTGGTTCAGTTTGGAGAATGACTTACGATCTTAATGGTAATTTATTGACTGAGCTAGATCCTAATCTACAAACTAAAGAATACACTTATAATTCAGTTAATAAAGTTACAAGCATCAGAACAGCAGATGATTTAATCCAGTACAATTATAATATTAATGATGAAGTTGTTGAAATTTCTAACCAAACCTCTTCAATTATCTACACAAGGGATTCAAAACAAAGAATTGTTGCAGAAACTGTTGCTGGCGTTGGTAATACTAACTACCCTACCCACACCATAAATTATAGTTACACTGCCAATGACCTAAGAACATCTGCCCAATCTGTTTTTCAAACTATTAACTATTATTACAACCCAACAACTTACCAGTTATCTGGCGTACAAAATAGTTCTGGAAATAACTTTTCATTTAACTACGATCAAGCAAACAGATTATCCAGCATTATTAGACCAGGCTCTAGAACTGATTTAACTTACGATGTTGCAAGTACATTAACTGGAATTTATCATTCTTCAAATGGACAAGTTAAAAACAGTTTCGAATATCTTTATGATGAACGAAATTACATAACTCAAAAACGAAGCCCAGCCTCTACTTTAAACTATAGCTACGACAGAAATGGACAGCTCACTTCTGTAAACTCTAACAATTTAAACGAAAATGAAACTTTTCAGTACGATGCGCTAGGAAATAGAGTTGCATATAATGGAATAACATCTACATTCGATCAAAGTGGACAAAAAATTCAAGATGATGGACAATTTACCTACCTATATGACAATAATGGAAATATATTGGCTAAGAACTCGAAATCAAATAGCGAAAGCTTTGCTTTTGAGTATTCTGCTCTAAATCAAGTGAAAAGAATTAAAGTTTTCTCTGCACCAATAATAGGAACAGTTAAAAAGGTTATCGAATTTAAATATGATCCCACAGGACGAAGAATTATTAAATCAGTAGTCGACAATCTCAATACTTCAAAATCAAATACAAAAAAATTCTATTATGACGGATCAAATATTTTTGCAGAATTAGACGCAGAGAACAACCTTACAGCTACTTACACACACTCCCCTTTAGGTGCTGATAATATTTTAAGCGCAAACTTTACTGAATATGCAGTTACCCAGAATCAGAATGGTTCTGCATTAAATGAAGGACAAGTTATGTCTGATAGAAT
>DALYIB010000061.1:0-12155 GCA_031970595.1 Pseudobdellovibrio sp. | reverse complement strand
GATGAATTGCGCCTACGACAATACCAAGTGGTTTGTCTGTTGAAAGGCGGATGAATTCTTTGAGCTCATAAAATAACGAAAATCGAGTCACAAGCACTGGAATTTCGAGAGCCTTGATCAATTGAACTTTGTCATAGGCATCCTGGGCCGTAGCATTTTCATTTTTGATTCGGTTATTCATGGTGAATTCAAACAAACAAACTGTTTCCGAAGTTTTAAGACCGAATTCTTTGGTAAAATGTTTCATGCCGCGGTCGGCGATATCCAAATGTGTTTTTGTAACTGGTTTATAAAATGCGCGCTGGATAAAAATATTTTTTCCCCACAAAGCATCGCTGGGATTTTGCACAGCACCGGATTGATTGATCAAAATGGCGTTGCTCCAGCCCATTTCGATTAATTTTAAATTCAGCAGAATTTCATCGAAATTTTTAAAAATTTCTCCGGTAAAATGAATCGCATCGATATTGACAGAACCTTCTTTGATTTGATCGAACAAACTTGTTAAAAATTCATCCGCATTTTTAGTTTTGTAAAAGCAGCTGTGCAATAAGTTAACACCTAACTTGCTGAGAGTTTCTTGTTGGTGCAGACGGTGTTTATCTAGTAATCGAATATGAAAAATAACTTCGCTGGCATCTCCATCGGGCTTGGCCTGAAAACGGACGCCCATCCAACCATGACTTTTAGAAGATTTTGAATCAGAGGATGTCGCAACCGTATCGGCAAAAGCAAAAAAACATGTTTTTTGTCCGCGCTGAGAACCCAGTCTGTCGACTAATTTATTGTATTCATGAGACAACATCTTGCGCAGTCGAGAATCGCAAACATAGCGACCATTTTTTTCTTTGCCGTAAATGACATCGCTGAAAGTCATATCGTAGGCAGAAATTGTGAGAGCCACTGTTTGCGAGGCTTTACCAGCTTGAAAAAACTGTCGCGCGACTTCTTGGCCGGCGCCAATTTCGGCAAAAGATCCATACCAAAGTGGATCTGTGTTGATATCTAATGCTTTTTCTAGGATTGTTTGTGTGCGAATTCCGTTTTTCATAAGGCCTCTGTTTGCGATGATTTAGATTCTACGCCTTGATCGGTTTTAATCCAACCCGTGATCGCTAAGCTCATGGCTTTTTCAACAGGAAGGTCTAGGGGACTGATTTTCTTTTTATCGACAAGTAATGTATATCCACCTAAACCATAGCTCATCGGAATGTAAACAGTGACTCTTTGTGCGGTCATCTGCGGATCCAGTTTTAAGTCCGAGAAATCTTCGCGGGTCACTAAACCGATCGCAGACATTTCATCCGTGATTTGTACGACAACGACTTTTTGTAAGGATTGGTTTTGTTTGGATTTGGAAAACAAATTCATCAAATCACGTAACGGTGAATAGACGACTTTGATCATTGGAATTTCAGTCAGTGTTTCTTGGACTTTTTGGATCAAAGTGGCAGTGACTAAATTATTTAAAAGTAAACCCAAAGTAAAAATCAAAATGACAGTGGCCAAGAAGCCATAACCTGGAAAATAGGCATTATCTGGTAAGATTCGTCGTAAAAATTGTCCCAATAGATTTTCAACAATGTTAATACCGGCATAGACTATGTATATTGTTAAGGCAATTGGAAGAAAAGAAACCAAGCCGCTGATAAATATGACTTTGAGCTTATTCATAACATTATGTTAACAAGGTGTTGCTAGTGGTCAAGCTGCTTTAATGAAACATTATCTGAATATTCAGACTTGTCTGTCCTTTAAAAAGCAGCTACGAAATGAGTGTTGAAAACAAAAGGAGTATTTATGATGAAAATAATTTCAGCTATTTTAATTTTAGCCGCTACAACGGCTGCGACAGCCCAAGAATCTTTTGAATTAGGTTTGGGTGCGGGGCATTCTCAAGCAGTTGTTGGTGAACAATATGATCGTCAAAACCAACAAGGAGACGCTCAAGTTTATTGGTTGGGTTATGGTATGGATAAAAACTGGGGTCTTGAGTTAGGATTTGATCAATTTGATTTCGATCGTTCAGATATCAAGCACCAATTCATTTCTTTGGCGGGAGTTTATAAGTTCAACACTCAATCTTGGTTGCACCCACTTGTAAAAGCGGGGCTTGGTTCGACAACTTCAAAAAATATCGCAGGTGATAAGCACACAGGTTTAGGTGCTAAATTAGCTGCTGGTTTAGAAGCTCAGTTTAAATACGTATCAGTCGGTGCCATGGCTCAGTGGATTTACTCTGATAAAACGATCGGAACATTGACGAATGATTCCAAATTATCAGGATCACAATCTGTATTGCCAGTTTTGTTTTTGGCTTTGCACACAGAGCTGGACGAAGAAGAAGCTTCGACGACTCAGGCGCCAGCAGCTGTGACAACTGTTGCTAAAAAAGACACGGACGGAGATGGTGTTGTAGATGAAGACGATAAATGTCCTCAAACGGCTGCCGGTGTTGCTGTGAATGCTTTTGGCTGTGCGCAAACTGAAAAAGCTTCTGTGAAATTAAACATTGAATTTGCAACCGGTAAATCAGTTGTCGATGCAAAATACGATTCTGAAATTCAAATGTTGGCTGAATTCATGAAAAAATTCCCACAAACACATATCGAAATTGCGGGTCACTCGGACAACGTGGGTAAAGCAGCTGCCAATACAGCCTTATCCCAAAAAAGAGCTGACGCTGTGAAAGCGGCTTTAGTAAAAGCCGGTGTTTCTGCGGATCGTTTAGCGGCCAAAGGCTATGGACCTACTCAGCCGATCGCGGACAATAAAACCAAAGAAGGTCAGGCTTTAAATCGTCGCGTAATGGCTGAAATTTCTGTGACGACTGAAAAGAAAAAATAGTTTTCTCATTTTAAGACAATTTAAAATGGATGCCAAAAAAGCCGGAATTTTTTCCGGCTTTTTTTATGTTTAAATTCCAAATTGAGCCAAGTCTTTGGTTAAGTTAATTTTGTTTTTTCCGATAAATTAATGAATGAAAAAATATCTAGTACGTGAATTCGTAGCTATTATCAGTCTTTTGATTCTGGGCGTGACAACACAAGCACAGTCATTGAAAGTCGGCAAAGTCGTTGCGAACGAATATATTGTTAAAATGAAGGCTCCTTCGGGACAAGCTCCTTCAGCGGCTTCGCAAAAAGCAGCCACTGAAAAAGGTCGTCGTATATTAAACGCTCTGGGTTCAGATGTTCAAATCAAAAAGCAATTTTCCGAATCACGTATGATTTATATGAAATCAGCATCGGCTTCCAAGGTGGATTTTTTAAGAAATCATCCTGATGTTGAATATGTCGAGCCTAATTATATTTTATCGATTGATCCAAAGGACACGCAGGCGATGGGCGTGCCACCCACAAACGCTGATACTTATATTCAGTCTTATGCGAATACTCAAGTACAACAAGCTTGGCAAATTGCCAAAGCCTATAATCACGCAACGCCTAAAACAGTGGTGGCCGTTGTGGATACTGGTTTAGATTTGAATCACGGTGTTTTTGCAGATAGTAATTCGATTTGGACAAACACCGCTGAATTGAATGGTCAACCGGGCGTGGATGATGATGGGAACGGTTACATTGATGATGTCCGTGGATGGAATTTTGTCGATGGCAGTTCCAGTATTTATGACGATGCCGATCACGGCACGCACGTGGCGGGTATTATTTTAGGACTAGGTCAGGATATTACTGAATTTCCCGTGCGCGAATCGCGCATTCAAATTATGCCTTTGAAATTCCTAGATGGTTTTGGTTCGGGTACGACGGCTGACGCGATCGCGGCCATCAATTATGCAGTTAATAATGGTGCGCGTGTCATCAATAATTCTTGGGGTGGTCCTTCTTATTCTCAAGCACTGAATGATGCTTATGCAAATGCTTACAATCACGATGTGGTCTTAGTCACTGCGGCGGGAAATTCTGGTTACAACATTGATACGACACCGATGTATCCAGCGGCATTCGATACGCCAAGCAACATTACTGTCGTGGCTACGACAGATTCAGATGTAAAGGCTTCGTTTTCAAATTACAGTACGACTCGAACTCATGTAGCAGCTCCTGGAGTATCTATTATTAGTACTGTTCCAGGCACTGGTTGCTCGGCGCCGGGTTGTTTTCAAATGATGTCAGGTACGTCAATGGCGGCTCCGTTTGTCGCAGGACTGGCAGCCCTTGTGATTCGCGAAGCTCCGCAGTTATCAGCGTATCAAGTAAAAGGTATTATCATGTCACAAGTCGATGTGTTTTCGGTGTTAGCGCCCCGAACACAAACATCGGGACGTGTGAATGCCTACAAAGCTGTCCAAAGCGCTATTTCAAATGTGGGAACGACAACTTGGGCACCAGCGTACTCGGCCAGCTCACGTAGCATTGCTTCAGAAATTGAAGCGGCTCCCAAAGCGGGTTGTGGCCTCGTCAGCACTGTGGCCAGCCAAATGGGTTCAGGTGGTGGAACTCCTCCGACAGGCGGTAGTTTATTAGATCAAATTTTAGTTTTCAGTGTGATCTTGATGCCATTGCTATTAGCGCTGGGACTGCGTCGTAAGGCGACTCGTGTACCTGCGCGAGCTTTCCACAAACGTCAATACGAACGGTTTAATGTTGTCAAAGATATCATTATCAAAACGGGTGATATGGCCATTCAAGCGGCCACAGACACGTTGGCTGTTGGTGGGTTGTCATTCAAAGGTGGAGCTGATCTAGCGCAAGGACAAATCGTCAAAGTTCAAATCGCGGATCATCAAGAAGAAATCGAAGCTCAGATTGTATGGTGTCAGAAAAACCAAGCCTTTGGCGTTAAATTTTTAAATATTTCTGAGGCGCTGAAAATGCAAATGGGTCAATGGACAGCAGGACTGACTCCGACGTAGGAGTCAGTTTTTGCATTAAAGTAATAAGCCAGACAAAAATAAATTCGCGACAGTAAAATAAATGATCACGCCTGTGACATCCACAATAGTCGCAACGGCTGGAGCCGAGGCGGCTGCGGGATCGAGTCCGAGTTTGCGTAAAATAAATGGTAACATCGATCCTGAAATCGTTCCCCATAATACAACACCAATCACCGAGACTCCGACCGTGATAGCGATATATCCATAGTGTTCGCCGTACATTGTTTCACGCCATGGCCAAAAATAAATTCTGAATAAACCAATTAAACCTAAACACACACCCAGAGTTAATCCTGATGCGATTTCGCGAATTAAAACACGCCACCAGTCCTTCAGTTTGACTTCGCCTAAGGCCATCGCACGAACCATCAAAGTCGAAGCTTGTGATCCTGAGTTTCCACCCGAGCTGATAATCAGCGGTAAAAATAGCGATAAAACAACTGCACGCTGCAAATAATGTTCAAAATATCCCAAAGCAGTCGCTGTAAACATTTCGCCCACAAAAAGAATCATCAGCCAATAAACTCGTTTTTGGATCATTTTTAAAAATGAAATTTGTAAATACGGAGCATCTAATGTTTCGACGGCACCAATTTTGTGAATATCTTCAGTGGCTTCTTCTTGGACGGCTTGGGCCACGTCATCGAAAGTGACGATACCGACCATTTTTTGATATTTATCAACAACGGGAATGGCCATTAATTCTTGTTTTGAAAAAATTTGACCAATTTGTTCTTGGTCCAAATCATCAGGAATTGAAACGATATCCGTATGCATGATGTCTTGGACTTTTTTGTTCAGTGAAGCTGCGAATAATTCACGGAATGAAACAACACCTAAAATGGTCTGCTCAGGACTGAGGACGTAAGCATAATAGATCGTTTCGACCTGAGTTTTCGCTTGGATGCGAATATAACTGATGGCTTCATCCACCGTCATATAGGGACGTAAACGAATAAAACGTGAATTCATGATACCGCCGGCGTCATCTTCGGCATAGGCCAAAAGGGCGCTGACTTCACGTTTTGTTTGTGGATCCAACAAAGTTAAAAGTTCTTCTTTTTGTTCAGTTTCGGCAGCCTCTTGGATGAGATCGGCGGCATCATCCGGCGCCAACATGCGAATCCAAGAACGTTTTTCCAGGGTAGGAACTTCTTTGATCAGTTCGTATTGATCAGAAGAGTTTAAATTCAGAAATAATTCTTCGGCCTCGGTTCGAGACAGTTTAGCAAAATGTTCTTGGCGTTGCGAAAATGAAAATTGCGACCAATGATCGTGAATGTAGTCAAAATCAATGACGACTTCAGTATCAGCGGCGACTTCTGTTTCGAGAAGCTCTTTTTCTTCTTTAGGGATGTTATTTTCATTTTCTGAAGACATGTCCTGTTTTATCGAAAGTTTCTAAAAGCCTCAAGTACTTCTTGTGCTGGGCCGAACTTTTTCACAGATCCCTGGTCTAACCATAAAATAAAATCACAGTCCTCGACAGTTGCCAGTCTGTGGGCAATTCGAATTTGAGTTTTATCATGTAAAGTCTCTTTGAGAGCGACTTCGATGACTTTTTCAGTTTGCGGGTCAATATTTGCGGTCGCTTCGTCAAAAATAAACAGCTCTGCATTTTGCAGAAATCCTCGGGCCAGGCTCATTAACTGTTTTTCACCCTGAGACAGGTTTTGACCTTTTTCTTCGATGGGTGTTTGTAAATCCAGTTCGAGTCCTACTTTTTTCATAACTTGGTTCAGTTCTTTTTCGGAATGTAAATCAAATAGATCTAAATTTTCCTTCAGTGTGCCTTGAATAAAAAATTGATCCTGGCTGATAACTGCAAACTGCTGGCGATAATCTTCGATGTCTAGAATAGGTTGATTATTAACCAGTAGAGTGCCGGAATGAATAGGGTACAAGCGCAGCAGGGCAGCCACTAAGCTGGATTTGCCGGCTCCTGTTCGACCGATAATTCCTAATTTTTCACCATTTTTGAGTTTAAAGTGAATATCCTTTAAAACAAAATGGTCGGTATTGGGATAAATAAAATTTAAATTGTGCACTTCCAAGATTTCAAATTTTCGATTGGCTTTTAGTTTTTGCAAATTTTGCTTTTTAGGATGAGCTGTATCGAAATCGGATTCAAAAGGCAGATAAGCGTTTTCTTCCAGAGGTGCACGCAATAGTTCGTCCATTCGCTCGACACCGATCAAAGCTTCGTCAAACTGCGAATACCATTCGAAAAACATTTGCAAGGTGTTGGTGGCCAACACTGTCAATCCCAGAATAACAGTGATCTGTCCCGTACCAATCAGATTTTGTTGAAATAACCACAGACAAATAGCGCCGTGAATGAAAAACAGCAATGCAGACAATGTGTTTAGTTGAATCGAGAAAGTTAAAATTTGTTTTGAAACAGCCTTTTTACAATCGATAAACAGCTGATTCAGTTTTAAAAAACGATCCGTAAAAAGATCTTCTTTTTGATTCAATCGAATCGTCAGACTGCCTTGGATCGTTTCCGAAAAATGCGCGATCGAAGGAGCACGCAGAACGGACATATCGCGTCTGAGTGTTCGAAGTTTTTTTTGATTAAATTTTAAAATAAAATAAAAACCAAATCCTGCCAAACTCAGACTGAGCAAGAAGTAGGTATTGGTCAACGACATGATGATGATGATGGAAATTAAATCAAACAAAATAGATAAAAATTCGGCCAGTGGTCCGCCAAACAAACGAAACACATTTCCATAGTCGCTGGAAAAGCGAGTAGAGATTTTTCCAACCGGAGTTTGGTCAAAATAAGCCATCGGAAAACGAGACACTCGATAAGTCGTTTCATCATACAATCTGGATACAGCCAGGGATGATAACCGTGAAAATGAGGTTCGGTAAATTAAGGTCATAACCAATGAAATGCTGAGTAAGATAAACAATTCTATAATCAAGCTTTGCAAACTTTTAAAATCAACAACACTTAAATGATCAATCGATTTGGCAATCAGCTGAGCATTGGCCATTAAAATCAAACGTCCTAAAAAACCCAGTAAAACAACGAAAAAAAGCTTCAGCAAATAAGGACGATAGCTTTGCAAAAGTGTGTTATAGATGTTTCGAGAAAATCCGTGGCCATTCGTTTTAGATTTTATTTTCATTGGATAAACTCCTTCAGCGCTGGTTGTTGTAACAGTTCTGAATAGGATCCTGAAAAACGAATTTCGCCTTCATCAATAAATAAAATACGATCACACATTTCTAAAAAATGATAACGTTGTGAACTCATTAAAAATGCATGGCCTTGGTTTTTTAGGGATAAAATAGTTTTGAGTAGTTTTTTTTCGGTTGCAATATCGACAGCGCTGAGGGGGTCGTCGAGTATGATCAAAGGTTGAGGGTCCAAGAAAACTCTTGAAAGGCTCAGACGTTGCTTTTGCCCACCGGATAAATTCAGACCTCGTTCGCCGATCTCTGTTTCCAAGGCATTTTGCATGCGATCAACTGTCAGATCAAATTCGGCTTGATGTAATGCTTTTTCAGCGACGTCGTTAGGTAATTGAGATTCGTATTTCAAATCGATGTTTTCGCGAATTGTGGCACTCATGATAAACGGATCTTGAGGTAAAAACCGTGTCAAGGTGCTGTTAAACTGTTCGGCGGTAAATGGCGTTTCCTTCAGAAGTGATTTCATCAGCAGTGTTTTTCCAGATCCCACGGGGCCGATCAAACCCACTAATTCACCTTTGTTGATTGTCAGGTTAATATTTTTAAGTAATTGTTTGTCTTGCAACGTCAGGCTGAGGTTTTCAATTTTTAAAACCTGGTTGCTAGATAAATTCGGTGAGGATTTGATTTGAGGTTCTTCTTGGGCGTCAGCCAGGCCTTGAACATAGCGCTGCGCTGATGTAGACGCATCAAAAAACATCGTGATTAACCAAGGCAATTGGCGCAAAGGACGAGACAGAAAAATTCCCATCACCCAAAATAAAACAAAAATATCATCTTTTTTAAAAGTGGCATTCGGAGAGTTGAGTTCAAAGAATAAAATGAAAACAAGAACAAATAAATTCAACCAGAACGTAATACTGGAAGAAAATGAATTCATTATTTGACCATTCGTGACCATTTGGATGCGGTTTTCAGTTTCGACGATGCGTTTTGAAAAAATGCGCTTTTCAAAACGCCCCACCCAATTGATGGTTTTTAAAAAACGAATGTTTTGAATCCATTCGTTCACCACGCCCATTCGCTCGGCGGCAAGGATTTTAAATCGATAAAAAAAGATCGACTGACGATAGGCCAGCGACAAATTAAACGCTAATAAAAGAGCAATGATCAAAACTGAAAATCCAAAGGGCAGGTGATAAAATTTTTGCAAGAAAAACGGTGTCAGAATCAAAGGAAAAAAAGTCGTTAAAAAATAGGGAACGCTTTGCTCCAGCCACATCGTCGTGCTGGGAATATCAGTTGTGTACAAGGCGACTTTTTCACCTGTCGAACGAATCGAACTCATGTTTTTTAAATGGACGAAGTATCGATATAAATGTCCGCTGAGTTTGTTTTGTAAATGCAGGGCTTCTTGGGTGCCGACATAATTCGTCAATTGAAAACACATAAAACTCAACAAAGTCAGTAAAGTACAAATGACCAAGTCAGATAACTGGTTACTCTGGGTAAATTGTCTTTGTAAAAAGGGGAGTGATAAACCACTGACTGCATTGACAATGGATAAACTCAAAAGCAGGACTCGGTAGGGCCAGCGTTCTTTGAGAAAAAAGAGGACGAGGTCTTGTTTGCTTTTCAACGTCATCATCAGTGAGTCCTCATCCAGCCAGTTAATGATAACCGCTGTCGCTGGGCGACCAAAACTTCGTGCAAGAGTTCGCTTTTAAAAATAATCATCTGAGGCATTTCCGGTTGAATAAAAATGGGCGGCTCGTTGTCTTTGTAAATGGCCAGCTGACCACCGTCTGTGTCGGACCAATCCGAATTTAAATAAATCACAAAAGAAAAAAATCTGTGATTGTCTGTTTTTTTTTGATCGGTGTGTTTATGATAAAAATGTCCCTCGTCGAATATCGCTAAATGACATTCGTAATGGGTCAAACTGATCCTAAAATAATCGCGTAATGAATTTTTTATTTGATCTAAAAAATGCAGTATTTCAATTCCGACAGGGTGTTTCGTGTCGTCTTGAATCCAAAACGTTCGATCATTTCGGATATTTGAATGGGCTTGTTCTGCCAAGGCGGCCGGGGTAAAGCAAGACTGTTGATCTAATTCCCGGGCATAAGCTTGGATGCGGGTGCAAAATTCAGGGCTGAGTTGCAGTAAAGTCCAGTCATTTTGTTCTAGTTCTTGCAGCCAGTTGTCAGAGTTGATTGAAAACGACATGGAAGCAAGTTAGCATGGATATGTGCAAAATCGTAGAAAATTTATTCAAAATTTTATTCAGAGCGGAGCAGTCATTGGAACTGCGGCGCAACTAGGAGCTGTCTCAGCAACAGGCTTGCTTACGTCGTGCCAAACTATTGATGAAACATTGATAACCGATCCGCCCGAATTGCCGGATCAAGTTTGCGTTGTAGGTGGAGGAATTTCGGGATTATTTTCGGCTTATGAGCTTAAAAAACGCAAAATTCCTTTTCGTTTATTCGAAGCTTCGCGTCGATTGGGTGGGCAGATTTTATCATCAGGACCGAATGAGTACGGAGCGAGTGTTTTTTCAAAAAATTCGACAACCTTATTCAACCTTTGCAAGGAATTAGGCGTAGCAACAGCGTCTGTTGATGCGCAATCTTGGACTTTTAAATTGGGTTCTCAAGAATTTTTAAATCGACTGGTCGAAGTTGTCTCTGGATTGGTTCCTGAGAGACAAATCCGTCTGAATCACAAATTGATTAAATACAAAGAGGAAGGCAGTTTAAAAGAACTGACTTTTTCCAATCCTAAAAATGATAAAGTCTATAAAACTGGCAAAATTATTTTTGCGATGCCGGTTATCGAATGGTCGAAAGTAGATGGTATGACTTCGATGTGGGTTAAACCGGAACAGGTCGAGGCCCTTCGCGTGGTTCAGGTGATTATCAATTCACCACAGTGGACGACTGTTTTTAAAAAATCAGTTTCACAGCTTAAAATTGACGATGTCTCTGTTGAAATTAAAAAAATGAAGAATCAAATTTTGATGTCAATCCGAGCTCCTTTAATTAAATCTTCTTTACCTTTGGAAATCGAAAATATAGAAAAATGGATTGCTCAAAAAGTATTGGGTGATGCTCGTATTCGTTTGAATTTAAACGAAAATGATATTTACGATTGGTCCAATCATCCCACATTGCAAATTTCACGGATCGGCGACAATGTGGGCGAGGTAAAACCCGTGCCCACATCTCGTCAGTTGTTGGTGGTCAATGAAGCTTTATTCAAGGATTCACATTCGACCGATCGTGTAGAAAATTTACTTCGTTTAGTTCAGTCTCAAATAGATCGTCTTGTTTAGGGAACAGGCTTGTTAATTGCCATAAAATGGGGTTATAAGTACCCATATCTTAGCTATTAGTTTAAAAAATATTAAACTAATAGCTGTCTTAGTTAAAATCAGATAAGGTGTTAACTAGACATTGGGAGGCTTTATGTCAGATGGAAAAAAAATGATCGAAAAGAATATCGAGTCTAAAGCAGTTGAAATTCTGTCGCATGTTCGTTCGTCTCCGACTTTGGAAACCAATCTGACGGATGCTGAAAAAATTGAAAAAATCAAAGTTCATTTTGCTGAAATCATGAAAACACTCGGTTTGGATTTATCCGATGATTCACTTCGCGATACGCCTAAACGAATTGCTAAAATGTATGTAAATGAAATTTTTGGTGGTTTGAATTCTGACAATTTTCCAAAAATCACAGTGATCGACAATAAAATGCAATACGATCAAATGGTTTGTGTTCAGGACATCGAAGTGATCTCGACCTGCGAACATCATTTTCAACCTATAGATGGATTTGCGACTGTGGCTTATATCCCGAATAAAAAAGTGATCGGTTTATCGAAATTAAATCGGATCGTAGATTTTTTCGGCCGTCGTCCTCAAGTCCAAGAACGTTTAACAAAACAAATTGCCGATTGTCTTCAATATCTTTTAGATACAGAAGATGTTGCCGTTCATATCAATGCTAAACATTACTGTGTGATCACGCGTGGAATTCAAGATACTCATAGCACAACCACAACGTCGGACTTACGTGGCGCTTTTAAAACTCAGGCGACGACTCGCAC
>DALYIB010000060.1:0-12325 GCA_031970595.1 Pseudobdellovibrio sp. | reverse complement strand
TTTGTGATTCGAATATTCTAGGAACGATGAAAAAACGTTTCCAAGAAGGCAATACAGCCTATTGCAAAGACGGGTACACAGCCGGGCAAACCGGAATCAAATATAAAAATGTCTGTTCTGCCGAGCTTGAAAAAACGTTTATGCCTGAATACAAAAAAGGACGTAAAAAGTTTTTATTAGGAAAAATCGAGGCTGCAGAAATTGAACGACGTGAAGTGAATTTGGAATTAGACCGCGTTTCTTATGAAAAACGCATCGTCGATCAGCGTTTGTCTATTCTGCCGCTCGTGCAAGACGGTCAAAAAGATCCTTATTTTTCCGAGCGTTCGAATTTAAATAGCCAATCCAGTTCGCTGAGTTCAAGGCTTTCTAGTGTTCGTTACAAAAAAGAAAACTTGGATCGTCAAATTCAAGAATACCGTGCTGAAAGTGCGGCGCTTGATTAGATCATGCGCCATTATTTAGATCTGAATTTAAACGAATTAGTCGATTTGAATAAAAAAATTCGTCACGGTTTGGTGACGAATTCAGTGTCGCCCGAACATCAATTATTTTGCCAAATCTATGAAGATTTTCTATTGGGTAATACTGAAAAATTGTCTGCCTATGCAGAATCAGTTTCAGCCAGTCGTTGTTCGGGTTTAAAAAATAATTATCAGCTCAAGCTCGCTATTCGGAAATCTGAATACACAACTGTGGATTTAGCTTTTTATAAAAATTGTATTCAATCCGAGTCTGATCCTTATTTTAAAGCGGAAATGGAATTTGCGTTGGCGCGAATTTATGAAAATTTGGAGAACTGGTCGGCTGCCGCCAAAGAATATGAATCATCATCAGTCCAATTTCAAAATTTAAACTGTCATTTCAAGGCACAAAAATGTTCGCTCAATAGTTTATGCAGTTTATATAATATCCATCAGGATTACCAGCTGGTGTATAAATATGAAATTTTACTTCAGCAAACAATCGAAATTCAAAATTGGGATACAGCTGCGATGGTGGCCAATAATATTTCTAGGATCTATTTAGCCAGAAATGCCAATCAAACAGCACTTAAATTTAATGAACAAGCTTTACAATATTCACCCCACACGACTTTGTTGAGTCAGCATCTGATTAAACTGCATCAAATTAAAATCAATATCGCTATGGGAAATTTGGGTTCGGTAAATCAAATGGTCGAAGAACTGAATCTGAGCCCATTTCCACAGGTAGTGAATTCACTAAAGTTACTAATGCAGTATCAGACGACAGTGATTCCGGCAGAATTACCTGAATCGGATCGGGTCAGTTTATCCAAGGATTATAAACTGTCGAAATCGGAAGGACAGATTTATGATTTACTATTGGCAAAACAAAAAGTTTCATTAAATGAAGCGATCGATTTATTATTCGGTCAAAAGATCGATCATGACTCGGCGATGAATCGTTTAGGTAATTTGCTTTTTCGAGTCCGCAAAAAAACAAATTTGCGGATCGAGATCAAAGACCAGGAAATTGTCCTTATTAAATAGCTTTTAAAAATTCTAAGTCCTTCTAATTTCAATAAAATCAAGGGTTGTTTCATAGTTTAAGCTATGAATGACAATACAGATTACATCGAAAAGGTAAAAAAAGAATTTGAACGTCGTAAAAGTAAAAATAAAAGCTATTCTTTGCGCGCTTATGCTCGCGATCTGGGGATCAGCCCTTCGTATTTAAGTAAACTATTTAAATACAAAGTCCCAGCGACCGAGGGGGTTATAAAGAGGTATAAGCGTTTAAATTTATGTCTAGGTGGCTAATGAATCAATATGACGAGGCGCAAACTCGCATGTAATTGTTGCTGCAAGGGCTTTGCTTTAATAACCTTTAACTGTGAAAATAAAAATCTTAGCTTTTAATCATAAATTTAATTTTATTTTCGCGATCTTGTTTTTGAATTGTCTTGTTTTCAGTTTGTATCAAAAATATGACATCTATTTTTGGCTGTCAGTGTATTTTGTTTATTTTCTCAGTTTTGGATTAGGTGTTGGAATGACTTTACATCGAGTCATTTCACATTCGGCGGCAAAAATCCCGAAACCTCTTTTATATTTTTTTGCATATCTTGGATCTATTTCGCAGTCGGGGCCGCCTTTAAAGTGGCTGGTGGGGCACAATCTGCATCATCAATTTGCTGATACCCCAAAAGATCCCATTCTGCCTACGTTGAAAGGTTTGAATCATTTGCTGGGGCAGTTTAATCCCGTTGCAGAGTCCGAATTTACCAAAATACTGCTTGTGAATGCGCAATCGCCGTTTTTTAAGGATCGCTTTTTGAAAAGCTTGGACGACTATCATTACTTTTACACACTGATTACTTACTTGGTGTGTTTCGTATTTTTTGGCATCAAGGGGGTTTGTATTTTTGTTTTAGGGAATATTGGCGCCCTGGCAGGAACCAGTATCATTACATATTTAGCACATGTGAAAAAGTTGGGGTCGTCAGACCATGTGATGCCTAATAGCAGTGTTAATATGTATGGGTTGTTTTTATTTTTTTTCGGCGAAGAAATTCATAACAATCATCACGCGCATCCAAAAGCAATTTCAAATTCAGAGCAGCCTTTACAAATTGACATCATTGGATCCATTTTAATTTTGATTAAAACGTAAATTGTCTATTTTTTTGACGTTATTTTTTTTATTCAACACTATTTATTAATCTGCGCAAACTCGCTCTTAGTCTAGCCCAAATAAGGACGATAAGGTGTGTATGAAGAATCGAAAATATATTTTAGGTCTGCAGTTTATTTTTGTGTTGTTGTTGTTTGGTATGGATCAATGGACAAAACGAAATGTTCATGTTTTGAATCAGATTTTTTCAAATTGGATTTCATTTCAAGAGGTCAAAAATACGGGTGTCGTTTTAGGGTTTCTAGGACAAAAATCTGATTTTTTAAATATTGTTGGTGTTAATACACTAGGTGCTGTTTTGATTTTAATATATACATTGTTTTTTTATTACAATCGTACGAATCGCATTTGGATTCATTTTGGAGTCGCTTTTGTTTTTGCAGGCATATTTGGTAATTGGTTCGATCGTTTTACGAATCATTATGTCATTGATTTTTTGGTTATTACAATTACAGCGAACACGAAAATAGTCATCAATCTGGCCGATATCTATATATGGTTGGGATTTGTCATGATCGTTTCTCAGGGTGAATACTTTGAAAATATTTTTTCTAAGTTATCCTTTGCGGGGCAGAAAACGATAACCCATATGAAACTGAAAAATAAATTTTATAATGTCTTTGGTGTATTGGCATTAAAAACAGGATTTATAATTTTTGTTTTTTCCTATTCGTTTTTAAAAGTGGTTTTGTCACTGAGCCAGTTTTCTATAAAACCTGAAATCGAAGATCAAATTCTAGATATTTATTGGTGGAGTTTTTTATCACTAATTACATTTGTTATATTGTTTTATTGGCTTGTTGCGCGATTGGTATCGAAAAATATATCAGGTCAGATCTTTGCATTTGAACGATATATTAATAAAATGATGATTACCGATTCGGATTCCAGATTACAAATGCATCGTTTTCAGTTACGAAAAAATGACGAATTAAAAGATCTCGAAAGAATAGCTCTGTTTGTTTGGGAAAATTGGAATCCCTCAATGACCCATTCTGATCAAAAATAAGACGTCGATGCTTTTGACACTACCATTTTTTTGTAAATGAGTTTTACATGCAACGGATCAGTTTCTCTTAAATTCATTAAAAGTGTTGAATTATTATAAAGCAAATTTAAACATCACCGATAGCGTATTTAATAGGTGGGTACAACATGAAACAGATTCAATATTTATTTTTTGTTTTTTTAATTCTGTTTGTTTATCAAAACTGCGGTAATGTCAATTTGCAAGCGCAAAAGGAATTGAGTAGTTCTTCTGGTCAAAGTAGTGCAATAGATTCTACTGTTGATTTCTGTATTAGAAAAAGTCAAAAAATATTCGATTTGGGATATGACTTAATTCCTTCTGGGCAAAAAAAATACAACAATAATGTATCTACGTTTGCAATCAAAGATCGCGTATTTGTTTTAACTGAGCAGGAATATGGGCCTGTTCAGATGGATCTCGGTAAAATGAGAGTCATACGTAAAATTAAAATGTTCGATATGTCGAATCAATCAGTCAAAGATATTTCATTCGTAGGAAGTCAGTGGGAAAACCATGTTGCATCAGGATTGCCTTATTGTTTTATTTCTGATGCAGTATCGAATTTATCCAGTGCTCTGTATGTATACCTTAGTTGTAATGATAAGCGATCCATTTATCAAATTAATTACAATGGTGATAAAGTTAAGCTCATGGATATCGACTCCACATTAGGCATTGCTGGTAATATGGGTGGACTGATGATCGATTCAGACAAAAACTTATTGGTTTTTACAAGTAAATATGAAAATAGTAAGGTCAATGTTCAACTCAAAAAAATATTAGGGAATCAGTTAGTTGATGTTGGCGGAATACTCAGTTATGCCGCAGATCCTACCATTGAACGAATGTTCGATTATACGACATTTTATAAAGACGCAATTGGTAACTATTATTATTTTTTTAAAGACCTAAAAAAACCGAGCTACACAGATCCGCATTATTATATTTATAATTCGAATACACAGCAAAAAATTGAATTGTCTGCACAATGTGAATCTCATATTATTTCAGCTGGATTAAGACTTGATAAAATTTTTTGTTACAAAGTTCAGTTTGAACAAGTTTCCGCGACTCAAAGCCGTTTTTTACCGCATGATATATATTCATACAGCTTAAATAACCCATCACAAACAACAAAACTGACTGCATCTGGACTTTTGCCACTTTACTTTCATACATATTTTATTGCTCATTCACAACTCATGATTACGCAGACTCCGAATGTACCACAGGACAGCACAGTTAAAACTTGGTTATCTGCTGACTTAGGACAGTCTTTTGAAGAAGTTCAAAATTTTCAATTAGTCGCATTCAATAAAAATACTTTGGCGATGTCTGAAACCAACCGTGTTTTTTACGCCTCCTCTCCAGATATGAATGATATGTTTTCTGGAAAAGCTAATTGGCATTTGCATGAACTTGTTTGTCAGTAAAAAATGATTTGAAGGTCTCAAATCAAGACAGTTAAATTAGAAGTGTTCATGAATTTGACGTCTTTATGTTTTCGTCTAACAGTTCGACGGCACTGGTATCAGAATTTAAAAAACGGTCTGTAAAAATCAAAATTTCATTCAGTAAAATTCATTGCAGCCGATAAAATATATATCGATCGGGGAATGATATGAACTATGCACATTTTAACAAATACATTCTGATATTATCATTGTTACTATCGACAGGAGCTTTTTTTCAAAATTGTTCCAAGCTGAAAAGTGCAGTGGATAGTTCGAGTTTAATTTCTGGTTCGGGTGTCGATGGTGGTGTCAGTTTTACTTTTTCCAAAGATAGTGAATTAGAGCAAACACAGAGTCCTTGTCCGGAACCTGAATACGCAGGTTTTTACTGTCTGAAGAAAAATTTTACAACCCAAGAGGGAAATAATTATTTAATTTCACTGCGTTGGAATCGCGTGAATCAAAATTCAGTGGGTACAATTATTTGGGTTTTAGGCGGTGATGGTCGTGGTCGTTGGCGTACAAATTATCCGACTGTGATTCCTGTGCAGGACAATTTTGATCGTCAAGAAAATGTTCGTACTGTCGAAGTTGAATTTTTAGATTCGCCAGTTGGCAGTGGTGATGGTGGTTACTGGGTTCATGGCGGTGGCTATTATTCGGCCGCCTTGGCCTATATGGAAGCCTTGGGTTATGTTCATGCGAATTTAAAAGTGGGATCCTTTTTAAATCATGTGGGTGGCAGCAACGGAACGATGGTGGCAGCCTACGCCTTATCACACTTTGGGGCCGGTCAATATGTGGATCGATTCATTTTTCATGCAGGACCATTCTTGGCTAATCTATCGGATGCTTGTAATAATCATCATTTTGCCAGTTTTTCAAAAAGTCCCACGATGTTAGGCACAATTATGAATTTCATGGGTAAATGGGCTTATCAAAATCCGAATCAAAACGTCTGCGCATCGACGGATATGCTTTCACGAATGTCTGTGTTAAATGGTGCGCAAACAAGTTATCCAAATAATGCGATTCACGTCGTGATGGGCGAAAAAGAAAAAACACAAGGCTTTGGCGAATGGATTATTGAATCGAATTTTCAATGGTATTCACAAGTTCAAGCCGGTGAAAAAACGTATCACATACTATCCAATATTGGTCATGATATGGACTGGGGGTTAGTGACATCGTACGCTTCGCGTAGAAAACCCCAATCATTAGGCGCGGCTCCGACTTTAACTTTTTCGCTCACAGAAAATGGAACAGCCATTTCACAAGCTCCAGCCAGTTCCAAAGTGTATGCAGTATTACGAAATGTGGGATCGGCTGCGGCGCAGGGTTGTATGCAGGAATCCAGTCAGTTTTCTTTGTGCGATAATCCACGAACTTGGAGCCAATTTCCGAATGCGGATTGGACTTATACCAATGGCGCTTGGCGAACATCTTTTGTTCCGTCGCAAGTCGGATTACTTGTCGGAAAAACATATCGTGGATTTAATATCAATCCACAGACAGGGCAGCGGACAGAAACGGTCAGTTTAACAATTGTCTCTGATGCATCACCACCGCCTTCGGAAAAACCACCCATTATGATTTTTTCTAAATCCTTGAATGGTGCTGCTGCGACAACTTATCAATTAACAGAAGTTGTCTACGGAGTTTCAAAAAATTTACCACAAGTTGGAACTAAGGCTTGTATGGCTGAGGCTTCGCAGTTTTATTTGTGTGATGATCCAAGTAATTGGACGAACCTACCTAATAACGAATGGCGCTATGTGAATGGTGAATGGCGATCGCAGTTTACACCGAGTCAACTGAATGCGATTGCCGGCAAAAGCTATATCGGATTTCAAGTAAATACTATTACGGGTCAAAGAACTCCGAATGTGACATTAACCGTTGCGGGGACACCACCACCGCAACCAGCGGCTATCACTGAAGGATTATTCATGATTGGATCTGCGATTTATTACAGTAACGGACAAGCGTATTGTTATTTTCCGACACCGGCTTTGTTTACGGCGCGCACCGGGCGAACGAATGTCGATGGAATTCGACAATTTAGTTCGATTCCGTCAGTGATGCGCAATGACGGGAATTGCCAGTAAATTCATTCCTGATTAAGTCACACTTTTGCAAATAAATAAGGTGTGACTGTATTAACAAATATATTTATTTTAATTTTTTTAATCGTCTTGAGTATCGACACCCGTGCGCAAAAAATGTGTCAGTCGTTATTTGTAGAACCCCCAACGAAAGTGTCCCACTCTGAGACACTTTTTAAAATCGAAATTTTATCGGAAAATTTAGCCAAAGAAATTCAATTTTTAAAAGACAATAAAGATTTATCAACAGAGCCGTTTGTCCATCGCTTGACATTAATACAAAGGAAAATATCCGAGCTGTATGTCCCAGTCGTTCAAAAATTATTAACAGACACTGGACACAGTTATGTCGAAAGTGCCATCGTCGAAAGTGAAAGTGTTCATCTGAAGGGACTCAGTTATCCTGTTTTTATTATTAAGCCTGAATCAAAAACCCGCCTCGGAAGATTTGCTCGGGGAATGACCAAGTGGGGAGGCGTGCAAATTGCTTACTCTCCTTTGCTGAATCAGCTTCATGGGTTTAAGGCTTCTTTTTTTCCTGGTTTCAATGGGATTTTATTACCGGCCAAAGAAGTCATCGCAGATAAAGTGACTGAACCACAAATTTTGGGACACGAAATTAAACATGCCCAGTATCATGCGTTTCGCAAGGGTTTGATTGATTTAAAAGTTCAACCACCTGTTCACGGATATTTTAAAACGAGTCACGCGTTAGATAAAGGTGAGTATTATTCTGATTTTTTTAGTTTCGAAGAATTAGTCACGTATGCTTATTCGATTTCTGTTGAGGCGAAAAAAGTAAAGTCCGATTCCCAACGTTCGCAGACTGAAATTCAGAAATATTTAAAAATTCTTAAAAGGCTATCGGAAAGAACGATCGAGCTTTCTCAGAACTCAGTCACATACATGGAAAGACTGCCCTGGTCAGTGATGGATTACGATCAAGCTCTGTCTGTTCAAATTGATTCGGATACAAAAATAGTTTTATTAGTTTCGGAAAAATTAAAATCGGCCTATCAAACAGATCCCTTGAAATACGCCAAAGATGAATTCTTAAAACTGGAAAAACTGGCTACCTGGAATATAGAATATATTCGCAAAATCAATCAATCGAGCGATCCTTTAGAGTTCGCGATGCAACTGCGAGCTGACCAAGTTCAATGGATGAATCAGCTTAAGTAATCACTCCAATAAGTTTGCATGATCTTATGAACATGTTTTTGTAAATTCGGAAATTCTAATAGTAATGGCGCTAGTTGGGGGGTGACAGATGAGTATTCAATTTGAGCCAGCGTTGCGAAGACGATGATATCCAGTGTGTGAATTTTTTCACCGAAAAAAAACTTTTTATCGCCCAAAAAATCGGATAGTGACTTTAAATCTTGTCGTAAAATATGAATACGTTCGGCGTCGGTAAAGCGACCAATCCCCATTCCCCAAAGATCCTTTTTGACTTTATTGGCCATTTTGTTGGCGATAGTGACTTTGACCAACCAAGGAGCTCCGGCAAAAATTTGTTCGCGAAATAAAGGCCAATTTTTTTCATCCGCCCAGCGAAACCACATAACAATATTCACGATATTGCGTTCGCACAACCATTTAAAGGATTGGGTGACAGCTTTTTGTTCATTTGTTAAATCTTTGTCCAAGTCGATTTGATATTTTTGTTGCAAGTGTTCAATGATAAAAGAAGAGTCTTCGATTAATTTTTGACCATCCAAAATAACAGGCAATTTCTTTTTGCTGGTTTTGGCTGTTGAAACAGTCAGCTTGTTATCATAGGGCACCTGGGCCGCTTTCAAATATGTCTCTAGTTTTAAGCAAAATGGTGAAATACTGGGGATTTTTTGGCCGCGTGGATATTGAATCAATGTAATCATAAAGTCGATAACATCACGAAATTCATGAAAAATAATCTGAATAATTCTGTCCTCTAAACGGCGCGTCAATGTTGACACCTACCCCCGACCAAAGGACAGTTATAGATGGATATAAATTCTAAACACGAGGTTCACCTTGAGAATTAAAAAATTAGAACTCATTGGTTTTAAGTCATTTAAAGACCGTACAGTTATTTCATTTGATGCCGGTATTACAGGTATCGTAGGCCCCAATGGTTGCGGTAAATCGAATATCGTTGATGCCTTAATGTGGGTTATGGGTGACCAATCAGCCAAAGATTTACGTGCATCTACGATGACAGATGTTATTTTTGGTGGAGCCGAAGGTTATGCTCCCTTAGGAATGTGCGAAGTTTCGTTAACACTTGAAAACGATGGCGGCCCCTTTCCTGCAAAATATTTAAAACACTCTGAAATTATGGTGACTCGACGTCTTCACAGAAACGGTGAAGGTGAATATTTTATCAATAAAGAACCTTCACGTTTAAAAGACGTTCAGGAAATCTTTATGGATACGGGCGCGGGTTCGAAGGGATTTTCGATTATCGCTCAAGGGATGATCGGTAAAATTATTACTTCAAAACCCGAAGACCGCCGCATGTTAATCGAAGAAGCGGCTGGGATCACAAAGTTCAAAGCTCGTAAAAAAGAATCTCAACGTAAATTAGTTTCAACAGATCAAAACTTGGTTCGTTTGCAGGACATCATTGGCGAATTAAAACGTCAAATTGATTCATTACAGCGTCAAGCACAACGGGCTGAGCGTTACAAAAATATTAAATCACAAATCGAAGATCTGGAATTGTGGTTGTCTTCGATCCAGTATGTTGAATTAAAGCGTATTTCTGACGAAGCTCAGAAAATTTTCGACGAAGCTCAGTCTTTAGAAGTAGGCAGTGAAGCGGATTTGGCGACAATGCAAGCCACGTTAGAAGAGCTGCAATTGACTATTCTTGAAAAAGAAAAAGCTGTCGAAGTAAAACAGCAAGAATTTTACAATCACCAGTCTTCTGTTCAAAAGAAAGAACTCGAAATCCAAGAATTGCGTTTTAACTTAGAACAAGCTAAACGCAATGAGCAAATGACGGGTAATATTTTAAATGAGCAAAAAGCTCGTTTTGAATTATTATCGCGTGACCAAGGCGTTTTACAAGAGCAAGCCGAAGAGTTAAAATCTGAATCTGAATATTTAACTTCAGAATCAGAATCAAAATCTTTGGCTTTTGTGGCTAATCAAAAACGCTACTCGGAAATTGACGAAGAATTAACGCAAAAAAGACGTGATTTATTTGCGCAAGGTCAAATGGAATCCTCTTTGGATGCGCGTTTAAATTCATTCAGCGGCCAAACGACTGAATTAGCAGATCGTATTGCTGACGAAGAAATTAAATTGAATGATTTGCGCGAAACTTTACATGACTTCGAAGGTCGTCGTCGTAAGGTCAGCACAGAATTAGATCAAAATCGTCAATTACAATTGGATTTATCAAATGATGTCGAATCGTTCGAGGCCAATAAAAAAGTCTTAACGGAGCAATTACAAACAAAACAATCTGAAGTTCAAGAATTCAAAGATCAATTGAATGAAACGGCTTCCCGATTATACGGTCTAGAAAACTTACATTCGAACTTTGAAGGTTTCGAAGAGGGCGTTAAGCAAGTGATGCTTTGGTCAAAAGCCAAATCGCAACAAATGCACGCAGATGGTTCAGTTTCTGAATCATTCCACCCAGTTTCAGAAGTCATTTCAGTCCCTTCTGATTACGAAGTGGCTATGGAAGCGGCTTTGGGTTCAAAGTTGCAAATGCTTTTATCGACAAAACAAGACGAAGCCATCGAAGCAGTTGATTATTTGAAAAATAATAAATCAGGTCGCTCCAGCTTTTACTCGGCTGAAAACAAAGCTTCTTTGCAAGCACAAGGAAATCCAAAAAACGAATCAGGCGTTTTGGGTTTATTGAATGAAATTGTGACTTCAGATGAAAAGTTTTCGTCGTCTGTGGATCAAATTTTATCAGGTGTTGCTGTTGTGGATTCGATTCGCACAGCATTACAATTACGTCCGAATTATGCCGGTTGGACATTTGTAACTCAGGATGGAGATACTTTATCTGCAGATGGAGTGTTAACGGGCGGAGCAAAAGAATCGGCTGAATCAGGTGTTTTAAAACGTCGTCGTGAAATTACAGAATTATCAGCTAAAAAATCAGAATGGTCTGGTAAGTTGGCATTAGCTTCAGCGGCTTTGAAAAAAACCGAAGAACAATTAAATAATATCGTCAATGATTTCGAAGGCGCTCAAAAACGTCGTCAAGACCAAGAAATCAAAGTCGCAGAATTACGCAAAGACTTAGAGCGTGCGGACAATGAATTAGAACAAGCAAAAAATGCAGTCGACAGACAAGAGCGTGAAGTTCGTCGTTTAACTGAACAAAAAAACTCATTAGACGAAAAAGTTTCTGAATTAACAACTTCTTTAGAAGACATTCGCATTTCGAAAGTTGAACTTGAAACTCGTATTAACGAGCTTTCGACAGAATTTGATTCAATGAAAGACGGTTTTGAAGCCCAACAAAGCGAAATGACTTCTTTGCAGGTTCAAGCTGCGACGAAGTCCCAAGAATACCAGGGTGTTTTACGTCAGTTGGAAATGGTGACAAAACAAGTCAATGAGCTTGAACATCAATTGTCACGTATGACTGAAGAAGCCGAAGGTTATTCTTCGCAAATGTCTGAAGGCCATTACGCTTTGGAACAAGCTAAGATCGATTTTGAACGTATGGTGGCAGATATTGAAGTGAAGCGTAAAGAAATGGCTGACTTTAAGAATCAATTTGAAATTGAAACTGCCCATATCCGTGAACTAGCGGATAAAGTGAATAATTCACAGCGTGAACGCAATGATCGTTTAGCTCGAATGAATGATGCTCAATTAAAGCTTGAACAAGCTAAAATGAAAGAACAGTATTTGATCGATCAAACGCGTGAAAAATACATGCAACACTTGCCGGAAATCATTTCTAAATATGAATCTCGTGAAGGAAATCCAGTTGAAGCCGACGAGCAATTGAAAGATCTTCGCGATAAGCTTGCTAAAATTGGTGAAGTGAATCTGTCTGCCATCGCAGAATATTCAGAGACGCAAGAGCGTTATGATTTCTTGACGAAACAACATGC